>JANXSD010000061.1 GCA_025352785.1 Bacteroidota bacterium | reverse complement strand
TATTTATAAAAAATGGACTGCGTAGCGTTTACTTATTTCTATACATATTTCTTTCATTGTTTTATCTACATCTTCACTAAATACAATTCTTCTATAGTTTGCTGGACAAACGAAATGATATAATAAAACTGATACATGATGCGACTTATGAATATATTTGCTTTCTGACATTTACAAATTTAAGCATTCGACCCAAGGAGCCGGGAATTTACCCTAAGAGATTAAAATTCCAATATAAAACGCAATAAGGTTTGGGAATAACGTGCACTTAGGAGTCTTGTAAAAAAATTTAGAGCTTGGTATTATTAGTTGGTGAAAGGGTGAGATAGTTATGACTTGTTAGGATTGAAATTATCTTCAATAAATATTTTAAAAAACTTATGGTAATTACGCTTTTATTGATAATCTTTGAAAATCATAAATCATTTTATGTATTCTATTTTAAAAACTAAAGATAATTATGAAAGAATTACCTAAAAATTGGCACCTACTCAATTTAATTTTTTTGAGTGAAGTAGTAATAGACTTTTAGCCCTGCCAGGGGCAACTCATTCAAAAATGTTGACTTTATCACTCAATATATACAAATCAAACCACATACAAAGTCAACATTTTCTCATGAGTCTTAAAATAAAAAACTATCAAAATTGTTAGCATTAAATAAAATAGCACAGTTTAATTTACACTCCCCATCGCTGTCTTGAGTTTACAACTCAGGACATTCGCAATTGTCTTCAGTAGCAAATTCAAGACAGCGATTATATTAAATAATAATAATTACTCAGACTTGCTTTTATTCTGATTTATCTTTTGCAACTCTTCGAGATCTAAAAGATCTTTTGTTCTTCCTGTTGAAATTTTCGTAAGAATAAGATGATCATAACCTACAACTGGCAATTGAAGATCTTCCAATGGCATATATTTTCTTTTTTGCCAAGCTTCATCAAAGTTGACCATATTTACTTTGGTCAAAAAATCAATTCGTAAGGGCTCTTCTCCAATTGTAAAAACTTGTGCTTTTGAAAAATCTAATTTACCAATTTCATAAATATCCTCTTTGTTTCTCTCCAAATCCTCAAGTGCTTTTAAAAACAATATTTTATTTTCGCTTGTTGGTCTGATCCAAAAATCAATATCACCTGTATATCTTCCATAACCATAATAATTTACTGCATAACCTCCAATCAATAAAAATTCAACATCATTTTTAATTAATTTTTTTATTGCATTTATAAACAGTGGTTGAAATATTTTCATTCTAATGTTCTTATCTTAATTCGTGATTCATGAAATATTTTTTCATAAGCGGAAAGATCTGCACCATAGGTAATGCTTATTATCTTTTGCAAATAAATCATTCGCTCTTCGTGTGTCATGTTGCGAGTAAGTTCTCTATCGCGTTCTTCAAGATCGAAAAGAGTAGTAATAATCACCCGCTTACTATAATCCATTTCAGGCTCTTTAAATTTATCTTTTTCTTCGTCGGGAGTATTCATGAGATGAGTTTTGCTTAACAAATTTACAAAAAATAGAATTGTAAGTTGAAGACTAAATTTGGCATGAGGAGACCAGAAAGTAGACGTTTCACTTACACTGTAGGGGTCTATACTTAAAAAAATCTATGGGGTCATGCCCCAAAAAATAATTTATCGAATCATCACACCACGTTTTTCTAGTAGTGGAATGGTTGTGAAATATTCTTCTTTGATGCTCTCTGGCAAAAAAATGTATTTCTTATCAAAGACTTCATTGTTGATATAAAAACTCACCCAGTACTCGTTGTTAAGTCCGAAGATGTCGTTTTGAATGGGTTCAATGAGCATATATGACAACTCTTTTATTTCGCCTAGAAAGTGACGTAACGTTGATGTTTTAACAGTCTCGCCTTTATACGTGCCATACCCTTTGCTTGAGACTAAAACGTTTTCGATACTTTCACTTTTGAAATTTATGATGTACACTTCCCAAAGCGATTCATTATTTTCGCCATAAACTTCTTTAGGTATAATTGCAATAGCAATGTCTTCAACTGCAATACGTGGAATATCTTTTAACATGAAATATTTTAATAAATTTATTTAATCCAATCCATCACGCCTTTAACATATACAGGCATGTCCATCAATCCACCATCGGATGCTTTCTCTGCACGCTTATGTCCGAGCCGTACAAATACAATATGTTCATCAGGAATTACGACGATATATTGTCCGAGAATTCCGCGGCAATAAAAAACATGTTTGCCACCATAATCGTCAGTCCACCACTGGTAGCCATACACTTTATTAGGTTTTCCATCATCTAAGGTTGGTGCGGGTGTAGTACTTGCAACAACCCAAGCAGTATCAATTAGTTGTTTGCCTTTCCAATTTCCATCGTGCAAATACAATGAACCTACACGTGCAAAATCACGAGCATTAGAATAAAAACAACAATATGCTTTCTCTCTTCCATTTGCATGATCGAGACTCCAATCAGCAGCATGCATTGCTTGCAAGGGTTGCCATAATTTCTCAGAAGCGTTTTCACTTAATGATTTTCTTGTTGCACTTTCGAGAACTAATCCTAGCAATTGTGTTGCCGAACTTTGATAGTTAAAATCTTTCCCCGGTGTTCCTACTACTTCTAAATTAGCAACTAATTTATGTAAATCAGTTCCATAATAGGCTTCAGTAACGGGGCTAAATAAACTTGAATATCCTTCATCCCAACTCAATGCCGCCGACATCGTTAAAAGATGGCGAATAGTTAATTGTGTTCGGGTTCCTGTTTTATATTCTGGAATAAAATCACCAACATGCTGATCGATTGATTTTATTTTTCCATCTTGTATAGCCATTCCAATCATTACACTCACAAAACTCTTTGCCATCGAAAAAGAATTCGATAAAGAGGAGTCATTGTATTGTTCCCAATAATTTTCATAAAGTAATGAATCGTTTTTGATGACAATAAATGCAACACTCTTGAGATCTTCCAATTCTTTTTTTAATGTGGAAGGCATAGGTTTCTTATTGTATTCCTTTGCAAAGGGCCACTCTACTCCACTGGTTGCGGCAATTTTTCGATTATTAAAAAGTGCATTATCGTCGATGTCAACATAGTTATAGATTAATGCTTTAAACATATACGTCTTACCTGAACCAAATGCATAAATTACAAATAATGCAATGGCACTAATTAAAAAGATTCCAATAAAGCGAAATGCTTTTTTCATGTGAATTAAGTTATGCGTTTATACGATTTGTCCAAGGTAAAAGTTCGTTTGATTCCATACGAATAGCAAATTGAAATAATTCCTGAAGATGCAAGAGTACTTTGCTTTTTACTTCTTCTAAATCTAGTGATCTTCCTAATTCTTTTTCTAATGATGTTACACCTTTGTCTTCAATACCACAAGGAATGATTTTCCTGAAATAACTTAAATTGGTATTTACATTAAAAGCAAAACCGTGCATTGTCACCCAGCGACTACATCGTACACCAAAAGCACAAATTTTTCTTGCTTTTATTGGATCTTCGATGTCTAACCAAACACCTGTTAATCCTACAATGCGTCCTGCATTTAATCCGTAATCCTTACATGTTAGAATGATTGCTTCCTCTAAAAAACGCAGGTATTTATGAATATCATTAAAGAAAAAATCCAAATCAAAAATTGGATAACCAACTAGTTGTCCGGGACCATGATAAGTTATATCACCACCACGATTTATTTTATAGTAAGTAGCATTATTTTCTGTTAGCCAGTTTGCATTTACTAGCAAATGATTTTCGGTTCCACTTTTTCCAAGTGTAAAAACATGAGGATGTTCACAGAATAATAAAAAATGATGCGATGGAAATTGTTCTTCAGCATTGAGATTTCTATTTTCCATTTTCTGACGAACAGTTGCATCGAGAATTGCTTCTTGCAGTTCCCAACATTCTTTGAAATCAATACTGCCTAAATCATGAAATACTACTTGTTGCATCAAAATATTAAATGTTTTTTTTATTAAACTTCTTTCTCCACCCAATCACCATGTTCTTTGATGAGATCTATTAACGCATCTACAGCCATCTCTGCTTTTATGCTACGCTCCACAACTATTTTACCTTTATAAAGCGTAATTTTCCCCGGTCCAGATCCAACATATCCATAATCAGCATCGGCCATTTCACCAGGGCCATTTACAATGCATCCCATAATTCCAATTTTAATTCCTTTGAGATGATCCGTACGAGAACGAATTTTTGCTGTCGTTTCTTGTAGATCAAATAATGTTCTTCCACAACTAGGACAAGAAATATATTCCGTTTTTGAGATACGTGTACGAGCAGCTTGTAAGATTCCGAATCCTAAGCTATTTATCATTTGTGGGGATGCGATTCCATTTGCATCGATCCAAATAGCATCAGGAAAACCATCTAAAAGTAAGGCGCCGAAATCAGTGCTTGAATGAAGTTGCAATGTGTCAGATGATAGTGAAGAATAAGATCGTTTGATTATTATCGGATTGGTTACTCCCTTATTCATGAGCTCAATTGCTAGACGACGAAGTTCAGCCATTGCATGCATGTTGGAAGTTTCCAAAACAATTACACAAGAGTTCTCAATAGCATTTAAAATTGCATCTTGATTTTTAAAAAAATCATTTTGTGTAATTGCTATAAAATTAAGTTGTGATGATTTATTTTTTGTTGAAAGAAATTCTTCAATCGTAAAGTAAGGAAAAATATTTTCTGCTTCGTCAGTTTTTTCCCAAGCAGCAGCGTCAGCAATTAAACTTAGAGTTCCTGGAATTGCGAAATCAATTTTATTTTTCCCTACATAAATATAATCACATGCTTGATCGCTAAGATTCCATTTATCAAGAGGTACCGAATAATTATATCCTACCGCAAATAAATTCGCTGAAGAAATTTTTTCATTCTTCGAAAAATCGGCAATCACACGAGGAACATTTTCTCCGCCGATATTTTTTATAGCATTACTTACTCTTCGCGAATAAACAAATGGATCATAAGGTAATCCACCAACATTCTTTTTTTCATTAATAGGTAAATCAATAATAGTTGCATGACCAATTCTATTATGATAACGATCAACAAGTGCTTTTGCGACAGGAATTTCAAACTCTGGATCTTCTGTTAATGAAACTCGAACAGTATCTCCAATACCATCTTCAAGCAAAGTTCCTATTCCTACTGCTGATTTTATTCTTCCATCTTCGCCTTCACCAGCTTCTGTTACGCCAAGATGTAAAGGGTAATTCATTTGTTCAGCATTCATCTTCACAATCAAATGACGATAGGCTTCTACCATCACTTGTGTATTGCTTGATTTCATACTGAGGACAATGTTATGATAATTCTCTTCTTCACAGATACGTAAAAACTCAAGTGCAGATTCAACCATTCCAAAAGCGGTATCACCATAGCGACTCATAATACGATCGCTCAACGAGCCATGATTCGTGCCGATGCGCATTGCCGTTCCGTACTCTTTACAAATTCTTACAAGCGGAATAAATCGTTCACGAATACGCGAAAGTTCAGCATCATAATCAGCATTTGTATACTCGATAAATTCAAATTTCTTTTTATCTGCAAAGTTTCCAGGATTCACACGAACCTTCTCTACAATTCTTGCAGCAACCTCAGCGGCATTCGGCGTAAAATGAATATCAGCAATTAACGGTGTAGTGTAACCGCGAACTCTCAATTCCTTTTTTATATTCTCAAGATTGTGTGCTTCCTTAATACTTGGTGCCGTTATACGTACATATTCACATCCTGCTTCAATCATTCTTATTGATTGCTCAACAGTTGCTTTAGTGTCCATCGTATCCGTAGTTGTCATGCTTTGAATACGAATCGGGTTTTGTGCACCCATAGGAACATCACCAATAAAAACTTCGCGTGTAACCAGACGACTATATCGAGTAAGGCTATTGCAATAAAGCCCTTGATGGGTGATCGTTTCCATAAGGCAAAGATAAGGGGAAAACAGGTGTTACACGCTCAAAATTAATAGTTGAAAATCAAAACAGAATAATTTATTTATGACTGATCAATACAATTAGATCAGTCATAAATAGATGCAATAACAAATTTTATTTACTTGTTTTTTCTTCTTTATGCATCACAAAATAATCGTTCATTGGATCCATCACATAATCGATCCATCCGCTACCATGTTTATCAGCCTCCTCTTGCGAGGGGAAATCGGTATGTGTAATTATTACTGCAGTACCGGCATCATGCTTCTTTAATTGAATATTTACTAATGATGGTTTCGTATTTTTATTCCACTCCTCTGGCCGCCATGTAAAGCCTAATTCCTTTCCCGGAACATAGGCAGTAACTTGTCCCTTTACCCATCCATCAAAGAGTTCAAATACGCCACCAATTTTTTCTTCAACGACCGAAAGACCTCCACCCCATGATGAAATAATTCCAGGATTTGTTAATGCTTCAAATACTTGATCGGGATTTGCATAAACGACATAATCCGCTTTAAATGAAAATTTAGTTGCCATGATACATTTTACTTTTAATGAATATTAATTTATTAATCAACGAACATCACTTTTTGTTGGAATACTTTGTCGCCTGCTTTTACTTTTAACGTATAAACTCCAGAATAATTTTTATTCACAAAACTATATTCGAATATTCCTTTAGAAATTGATGATGGTTCAGATGCAGAAATTTTTCTTCCTAAAGCATCGAATAACTCTAAAGAAATACTGATAGGTTCTTGGCGATCTAATTTAATATTTAAAACGGAATTTGCAGGATTTGGCCAAGCAATAAAGTTAAATTTACTTGCTAATATTTCATTAACGCCAACAAGTCCACTAATATTTATATCGTCGATATAAATATTATTTCCATTATCATTTTTATACTGAAATTTAAATCTTATGGATGGTCTTCCTCCAAAAGTTGCATTAGCTAATGATATCGTTTCTGCTCTCCATTGTGTAGCATTCGGAACAAAGGATGGGAATATTGGATTTGCTGTTGTTTGCAATGTGGTTCCAGATTTCGTATAACGTTGTATCCAAGTATTTCCGCAATCATTACTTGCGAAAATAATCAACGATGAATTATCAACTGAACTTTTTGGTGCAAATGCTAGCTTAAATGTTAGTTGTACTCCTGTAATATTTGTAAGATTATAAGGAGCCGTAATTAGTTCATCAATACCAGCAACATTTCCATTATAGTTAAGAATTCGTGCTGATTTACTCCCGGTAACCGCAGCAAGATTTGTTACTTCCCATGTATTATTATTCCCAGGATTTTGAATCACCCAATCATTACCAGGTATGATAAGTGATTCAAAACTTTCGGTTGTAGGGACCGTGATATTCGCAATAGGAGGAGTTACATTTACCGCACCCGTTCGAGTGATAGATGATATTCCCAATGAATTTGTTACTGTTAATGTAACGTTAAAAGTACCTGATGTAGGATATACAATAGTTGGACTTGCTGCGGTATCAGTTGCTGGAATGCCTCCTGGAAAATTCCATACTCTAGAAGTTATATCACCATTCCAGGAAAAATCTTTGAAATTGATTGATCCCCCTTCACAGATATACGAATTATTATTTGTTAAATCCGCAACTGGAGCACATGGATTATTAACGTGTCCATCTTCAGTACCAGTTGCCGTTAATGTTGATACATCCCATAAAACATCACGATTACCAATTGAAGAATTTAATGCAGCATGCATCGTATACTTTTGTTCTTCAGTAAACATCTTATGACAGCTTGCATAATCCATATAATTTTGCACATTATCAATTTGTCCGCAAGTATTTTGTGCAGTATTACAGGTAAAATTATTTACACCAATTGTATTGGGTGTATCAGATATTCCATCATCGATTCCGCAGTTGGATGGGAGTCCGGGAGTATTAGTTCCTCCCCATGTATGAGGGAGATTTAACCAATGACCAACTTCATGTGTAAGTGAACGAGAAGAATAATTTGACCCATTAGAAGTTCCAATACTTCCAACATAGTCATGCAAAATTACAACACCATCAGCTGAAGCACTAATCCCTGGATAATATGCGTATCCAGCAGCACCACTCGCAATATTTTTAACAACCCAAATATTTAAATATTGATCCGATGGCCAATCGACAAGTGCCTTTACATTATCACTAGCAATTGCTGTTAGAGGAGAAAACGTTCTTGTAATTCCATCAGTACAATTTCCTTGAGGATCTATATTTGCTAAACGAAATCTAATTTGGCAATTTGCGAAGATGGGTTGAAAGAGAGGGATTACATCGTTTGTATCATCATTTAATTTTTGAAAACTTAAATTCAAAATATTCACAGCATCTACAATTTGATCTTTACTTATGTTTTCATTTCCATAAGTATGAATCACATGAAACACAACAGGAATTGAATAAAGTACCGTATCTGTTAAAATGTTTTTGTGTTGACTATTTATAAAGAGCTTAGTATAATCTTGAAGTTGTTTCCTCTTTTGTGCAATCGTTGGATCTACCTTTACAGCTTCTTTCCATAAACTATCGGTTCCACAAAATTTCGGCCAATCATTATTTTGAGCTGATAACGATAGACTGAAAATGCAAAGAGAAAGGATTAATAAATATTTCATTTTGATTTGATAAAATCAGTGGAATGCCCCTATAGATAAACTACAGAGGCATTCATTTGATTGATTAAATTCTATTATTCAATAACTACTTTTTTAGTTACTGCATGCTCTCCAAATGTAAGACGAACAAGATATACTCCTTTCTCAAGTCCTTCATTCATTTGATATTGATGATCCCCTGATGACATTTCATTTTCATACGTATCAATTAATCTACCTCTTGCATCCATAATTTCTACCTTAACATGTCCTGATCTTATAGTACTAAAATCAACAAATGTATTAGACGATGAAGGGTTCGGATAAATATTAATATTTGCATTTTGAATATTTAATTCATCAACACCTGTTATTGTCCCATTAATATTTATATTATCGATATAAATATTATTTCCTACATCATGAGTAAATTCAAAGCGGAGACGAACATTTGGTTGGGAAGAAATTGTAAGTGGTGAAAGACTTACTATTTCATTTCTCCATTGACTAGAAACTGGTGCGAAGTCGAATGCAACTGCTGAAACAGTTGTAGGGAATGTTGTTCCTGATATTGTTTTACGTGCCGACCATGATTTTCCACAATCAGTAGAGAAGTAAACAACAAGTTTATCAGCATTTGATCCTGTAGAACTTTTATAAGCAAATGCTAAATCAAAAGTCATGGAGGTTGCAATTACATTTGATAGGTTCATTGCTGGCAAAATAAATTCATCAGGACCTTTATCATTATAGTTCGCATAGTTATGTATGTACAATGATTTTGTTCCAGTTTTTGCTGCATTAGAAGTAATCGCCCATGTAGCTAGTCCATTTGAATTTAACAGATACCAATCATTATAGGGAAAAGTTCCCGTTTCAAATCCTTGAGAAAAAGGAATCAATGAAGGTGCAGTACTCGAGGAAACCGTTACCAATCCTGTTAATGTTTTTGTATCCGTTCCTGCGCTATTTGTCTCGGTTAATGTCACATCATAAACTCCCGAATTAGGATACGTCACAACGGGATTTGCAGAAGTATCTGTAGCAGGTATGCCTCCTTGAAATGTCCACAAACGAGAGGTAGATTGACCATTCCATGAAACATCCGTAAATGTAAGAGTGCTTCCTGCGCAAACAAATTTCGGACGAGGATTAAAATCAGCTTTTGGAGAACATAAAACTGCTGGAGTTCCATCTGTTCCAGTAGCAATTAAATTAGCCTGACTCCACAAATTATCTCTATGAGATACAGATGAGAATAATGTTCCTTCCATTGCATCAGCCTGTCCAGTAGTAAAAATATTCATGCAATTACCATTTGTATAATCCATGTAATCTGAAAATAATATTCCTGGAGATGTAGTAGTGCATGCGTCTAATTCAGGAAAGGTTGGACAAGTACTTAAATTCCAATCCGCTTGATTAGGAGTATCAAGTATATTATCAGTACCAGAACATGCACCAGCATCGTCTCCCCAAATATGTCGTAGGCTTAACCAATGACCCGCTTCATGCGTTAAAGTTCTGCCATTTTCATTTGAGGAAGCAGCAGTTCCGATACTTCCAAAATAAGAACTCTTAACTACAACTCCATCTGTTGTATCTGAACCACCACCAGGAAATTGAGCAAAGCCAATTACGTCACCAGGAGAACCATTTGTGTTTGCAATACTGCCTACGACCCATACATTAAAATATTTATCATTAGGCCAATAACCAAATACCTTAACATTATTTCTTGCGCCAAATGATAATGGTGAATAATGACGTGTTACACCGTTTGTACAATTTCCGTTCGGATCAATTTGCGCTAACCGAAATTCAACTTGAGCATCAGCACCTAAAGGTTGAAATGCAGAAGGTGTATTTACAGTATCCGCATTTAATCTTCGGTAATCTTCATTCAGTATTCGTATTTGATCATCAATTTGTGCTTTACTGATATTCTCCACTCCACCATAATGAACAACATGAACTACTGTTGGAATAATATATGTTGCCGGACCAGGAGTAGCTTTTTTATTTCCACTCGCATGTTTCTGGGCAGAAAAATTCCGAATCCATTTATCTAATGCTTCACGATTTTGAAGTAACTGCGGATTATTTTTGGCATCATTCTGAAACATAATTTCAGAAAGGCATTTTTCTTGCGCATACGCCGTGTGTGTAAGGGCTAACATGCTGATCATGGCAATAGCCAATAATTTTTTCATTGTAGAATTAATTACGAATAAATGAGGGATTGTTTTGAAGCTATAAAAATACGAATTCCTCTGGTTCTTTCATAAAAAAACCCTCTGTATTTAGCAGAGGGCAATAATTTTTACAACAAAGTTACATCACTGGTTATACGTTTCGCAATTCCTTCAATTTGACCTTTAACTTATTCATTTCCTCCTTTGCCTCTTGAATCTTTTGCTCATATTCTTCCTTTAGAGCATTTGCATTTTTTGATTTGGCAAAGAACCCAAGATTGTTTTCAAGAGTTTGTACCTCGCTTGTCAGTTTATTTACTCGATGCAATAAGTTACGTTGCTCATCATCATGTCCGCCACCAGAACCCGCTGACGAACGTTCGCCCCTATCCTGACGAGGAGCTCTATCTTGACGGTCAGAATGTTCGGGCCGCGAATGGTATGATTGACGGTATTGCGGATTTGATTTAAGCGCTTCGAAATGTGCTTGTATTGCCTTACGGAAACGCGATTGAATATCTTCTTTGTTAGCAAGAGGAACCAACCCGATTTCCGTATATTCACGTTGGAACGCTTTCAACTTATCCAAAGCAGCATTCGCATCTTCTGGAACAACGTACCCTTCAACAGCAGTAATCAATTCGTTTTTTCTGATTAGATTACCAGCTTGAGCCTGATCTTGATCTGCAAAATGAGCCGTTTTACGATGAAAAAATTCGTCGCAAGCAACTTTAAATCGTTGCCATATCTTTTCATTTTTATCTCCTGAAGGACCAATCTTTTTCCATTCTTGTTGTAATCGAATTAATTCACTCCCCGTCGACTTCCAATCACTACTTTCCTTAAGGGCTTCAGCCTGAATACACAATTCTGTTTTTGCTTGAAGATTGTTCGAATATTCCTGCTTCTTATTTTTGTAAAACGCATCCTTATTCTTAAAAAACTGATCACAAGTGACTTTAAACTTCTGCCAAATGGTATCATTTTGCTCTTTGCCTGTTGGTCCAATTTTTCTCCACTCTGCCTGCAATTCAAGAAGATTTTTCAAGCCATCTTGCCACTGCGAATGTTTTTCAAAAGTTTCCTTTAATAGCGTTTCTGTTTTTTCAATCAACTCAGTTTTTGCTACTAGATTCGCTTCAAACTGTGTTTTCATGGAATCGAGATATCCACGTTTATTCTCGTAGATTTTATCAACAGCAGCCTTAAAACGCACCCAAATTTCTGTGCGATTTTCACGAGGTACGGCACCAATTTCTCTCCACTTATGTTGAAGTGATTGAATTTCATTTAATGCCTTATTGAGTGATGGCTCCAGCAATAATTCTTCCGCTCGCTCACTTAGATGCATTTTCATTTCGAGATTTTTCTTCATCTCTAACTCCTGCAACTCACGATTTATTTTTATGAACTCATAGAAACGATCACAGTATAATTTATACGTCATCCATAAATCATTCATACTTTGAGGCGGCACAGGACCTATAGCCCTCCACTTCGCTTGCAAATCATGAAACTCATTAAATGCTTTGGACATATCTTCTTCCTGCTGCAAAATATTCTTCATACTCTGAAGTATATCATTCTTGGCCTTCAAATTCTGCTGACGGATTTTCTCCTGTCCTAACACAAAATCTGAACGTCGTTTCTGGAAACTTTTATAAGCATCGAAGAATGGTTCTTCTAATGCATCTTTATAATCAAATTCTTCTTTTATTCCGCCTTCCTCAGTGAATTTCGTCAGGGCAGCATCGCGTTCCTGGTTCACAATAAGTTGAAAGGCATCTTTAGCAGCTGCAACACGATTTTTTACATGGTTTACATCAACTTCTACACTTAAAGTAGTCATACGATCAAGTAAATGCTCCTTGCTTAGCGTACCAAAATCCTCGAGCGGTTCGGCTTCAATTTCCTCAGGATGCGCCGCAATTTCTGTAAGATGCTTTTCCTCTTCGGGATGCGCAACAGCAATTCGTTCGTCGGCAATATGTTCAGAATGATTCATTGGTGGCGTAACTTCAGATTCAACAAGGTTGTTCTCTGCCGAATTATTTTCAACAGCTTCCATTTCTGAAAATTGCTTTTTCTCTTCGTGTTGTGCAACAACTGTTAGCTCCTGAGCAACATGTTCAGCATGGTTTTCTGATGACGAGACTTCTGCTTCAACATCGTTGTTCTTAGTCGAAATATTTTCAACAGCTGCCTTTTTCTCTACCTGTGAATTTACAGGCGCTTCCACGTGACTTGTACTGCTTTCAGTGGGATCGTTTACTAGATTTTCCGCTTTTCCGGATGTTTCTTTTGTGCTTTCCATGCTTTTTAAAATAGTTAGATCGTCCGGACTATTGAATGAACCCGGCCTGGGGAACGATACGTTAGAAATTGAGTTTATACTAGATGCAATAAACGAATAGGACAAACATAAATATGCAAGCCATTACACAAATGTAAGGCAAAAAGATGCCTAGCGCAAGTGTTCCTAGCATAGATTTCAATAATTTAAGGTGCAAAATTATGCACAGTTCGTATAATCATGGATTTTTGTGATGTCAATAAATATAAATGCCGAATTATACCAAATTTAACTAGGGTTTAGTCCAAAAATACACAGTAATTTTTTAGCAAGACAATTTTTATAATCGTTGGAAAGCCTTGCTTAAGGAACAATTTTAAAAAGAAGTAGCGAAGAAAGGGAACACTCATATTGGATTAAATTATAAATTTAGTTAGTGCAACGTTTAAAATGTATTAGGTTAAGTTCACGTTAATTAAAAAGGCTTTAAGTTAACTTTAGATCTAAAAATTCTATCTTTCAACGCAGAAAACAAAAGATTTCTAATCGCCATTCAACATAATAGCTCCACTATAATGATTCAATTATTCCGTTTAATTCGTTTTATTACTATTGCTTTTTTAATACAACTATTCATACCTGCTACCCACTTAAGTGCGCAAGAAATAATTCCATTACAAGGAAGAGTTCAGGATACTCAATATCAAGATTTATATCTTGAAAATATTATGATCATCAACTTAAGAACACAGCAAGGTGTTTTTGCAGGAAATAATAATTCTTTCACCATAAATATTGAACGAAATGACACCTTGATAATATCCGCAACTGGCTATTCGTTAAAACGTGTTTGCTTTCGCGACTCGGTACAAAGTCAAGGTAAAATTTTTACGATATCAATGAAACGATTGTCAGTACAACTAAAAGAAGTTACAATTTTTCAACAGCGTGAATGGAAAGCTATTGAGAATGATTTACAGACCTTAGGTTATAAAGAATCTGATTATAAATTAACGGGTGTTGAAGCTTGGCAGAGTCCAGTTACCGCATTGTATCAAGCATTCAGTAGAAAAGAACGGAGCAAAAGAAAAGTTGCCGAACTGATGAATGATGATCTAAGAAAATCGCTATTAATGGAAATCATTCATATCTACATCAAAAATAAAATGATTGAATTAGCTGATGATCAAATAGAGAGCTTTATCAATTTCATTGCACTGAATGATGAAGCACTAAAAAATATGTCGCAATATGACTTGGCAATTTTTATAAAAGATCGCTGCTCTTATTATAATTCTAGGTTGAAATAATTATTTTACAGTATTGTAATTACTTTTTATACCAATTGCAAATATGTTTTAGTCCAAAGATGCGATGTAATTTTTTATCAAGACGATTTTAAAAAATCGTTGCATAGCCTTTGCCTACAGAATTATTTTTTTTAAGAAGTATTGATGAAAAAGGACAAGTAGATTAGACTAAAACATATTGGCAGTTGGTATTATAATGTTGAGGAGGCACTATACTATCAACGGGTACAAAATTTATTTTTACTCCTTCCCCATGTTCAATTTACACTTATTGATTACGAAATTGGCTGTCGATTTTGTATATTGAAAAATATTAATACTGCTAGTTATCTTTTAAATAGAATTCAATCCCATCCTGAAAACCATTCCAACAAATAGAAACCCTTGTATAATTACATCAACTTCTTCAATTGTTTTTTTAAGCTTACTTTATCATCAATAATTTTTTCAAGCTGATCAATATTTACTCGCTCTTGCTCCATCGTATCTCTGTCACGTAAAGTCACAGTATTGTCTTCTAATGATTGATGATCGATCGTGATGCAATATGGCACTCCAATAGCATCCATTCTCCTATAACGCTTTCCTATCGCATCTTTCTCTTCATAAATACACAAGTGTTCCAACTTTAAAATATCCATGATCTCACGACCTTTTTCTGGCAACCCATCCTTACGCATTAATGGAAGTACTGCAACTTTATAAGGTGCTAAAAATGCGGGAATCCTCATCACGACCCTTGTGCTGCCATCTTCTAAAATTTCTTCTGCATACGCTTGTGAAAGTACCGACAGAAATAATCGATCTAATCCTACAGAAGTTTCTACAACATAAGGAACATAATTTTTATTTTCTTCTGAATCAAAATATTGTAACTTCTTTCCGGAAAATTTTTCATGACTACTCAAATCAAAATCAGTGCGGGAATGAATACCTTCTAACTCTTTAAAACCGAATGGAAATTCAAATTCAATATCTGCAGCAGCATTTGCATAATGTGCTAATTTTAAATGATCATGGAAACGATATTTATCAGTGCCAAATCCTAAACTATGGTGCCAATTCAACCGTTTCTCTTTCCATAAATGATACCATTCCATTTCTGTTCCCGGCTTAACAAAATATTGCATCTCCATCTGCTCAAATTCTCTCATACGAAAAATAAATTGTCGCGCTACAATTTCATTACGAAATGCTTTACCAGTTTGTGCTATCCCAAAAGGAATTTTCATCCTTCCAGTTTTCTGCACATTTAAAAAATTAACAAAAATTCCTTGTGCTGTTTCTGGTCGTAGGTAAATAGTATTTGCTTCTTCACTCACGGAACCAACTTGTGTGCTAAACATCAAATTAAATTGACGAACGTCAGTCCAGTTGCGTGTACCACTTATAGGACAAACAATTTCTAAGTCAAGAATTATTTGTTTTACATCTACTAAATCATTTGCATTTAACGCAGCTTTGAATCGATCATTAATCTCATCAATTTTTTTTTGATTTTCAAGTACACGAGGATTGGTACTTCTAAACAATGCTTCATCAAATGTTTCTCCAAAACGTTCACGCGATTTCGAAACTTCTTTCTCAATCTTCGCTTCTATCTTTGCAAGATAATCTTCAATTAAAACATCTGCACGATAACGCTTTTTAGAATCTTTATTATCTACCAAAGGATCATTAAATGCATCAACGTGTCCTGAAGCTTTCCAAATAGTTGGATGCATAAAAATGGCAGTATCTATGCCAACAATATTTTCATTCAATTGAACCATTGCTCTCCACCAATAATCACGTAAATTTTTTTTCAACTCAACACCTTGTTGACCATAATCATAAACAGCACTTAGTCCATCATAAATTTCACTTGACTGAAAAACATAACCATACTCCTTCGCATGTGAAATGATATTTTTAAAGAGCTCTTCTGAGCTTAATTTCTTTGTTGTAGTTGTACTCATGGCGCAAAAATAAGCGAAAGCAGGTAATCATAAATGATCAATAGATTTATTTAACTACAATTGATTCTTAATTGCCTCCACAAATTAATAGATCGATTCATCCTACCTTTGCGACATGTCGAATATTTACCTTGATTTTAATAGCACAAGCCCAGTCGATCAGCAAGTGTTAGCGCAAATGCTCCCTTGGTTTTCAGAGAAGTTCGGGAATGCGGCTAGCAAAACTCATCTTTTCGGTTGGGAAGCTGATGCAGCGGTAACTCACGCTCGTGAAAAAGTGGCATCGCTCATTGGTGCTGAACCCAACGAAATAATTTTTACATCGGGAGCTACAGAAGCAATAAATCTTGCACTTCGTGGTGTTATGGATGCCTATTCGGATAAAGGAAATCATCTCATAGTATGCACCACCGAACATAAAGCGGTGCTAGACACAGCGGTTGCTTTATCAAATTACGGAAAAAAAATTTCCTACTTATCGGTGAACCGTGATGGCAGAATTGATTTGGATGAATTGAAAAAAGTAATCCAAAAAGAAACGGTTATGGTTGCAGTGATGATGGGTAATAATGAGACGGGTGTAATGCAGGATGTGGAAGTCATTGCTCAAATTTGTAATGAAAAAGGGATCATCTTTTTCAGTGATTTGACGCAAGCTGCTGGAAAAGTAAATATCAATGTTCATGAATTAGGAATTTCCATCGCATGTATTTCTGCACATAAATTTTATGGGCCAAAAGGAATTGGTGCTTTGTATATCAGTAGAAAAAAACCTCGTGTAATTGTCACGCCACAAATTACTGGTGGTGGACATGAAAAGGGATTACGTTCAGGAACATTGAATGTTCCTGCAATTGTTGGAATAGGAGCAGCGGCAGAACTAGCACAGTCAGAAATTTGGAATTATGCTGTGCATACTTCCAAACTCCGAACTAAATTAGAGCAAGGAATTGAAGAGCTGGGAAATATTAGAATCAATGGAAGTACTAGATTTCGTTTACCTAATACTACCAACTTACAAGTTGAAGGAGTAAGAGCCGATAAATTGATAAAAGATTTGCATGACATCGCAATTAGCAGTGGATCTGCGTGTAGTTCTGCATTGATAGAACCGTCGCATGTATTAATTGCAATGGGTTTAACAGAACAAGAATCATTTTGCAGCATTCGTTTAAGCTTAGGAAAAACAACAACTGATACTGAAATCAATTATGTGATTGAAAAAATTATTTCTCTTGTTGAGAGAATTCGAAATGAATAGTTTTTCAGGAACGAATGAGAAAAAAAATGGAGTGAATTGCTTCACTCCATTTAAGCATTAATTTTTTCCCAAGTTAATACTTTAAGAATTTAGAGCTTTTTAAAACTCATCATCAAATTTAATTTCTTGTTCTTCGCGTGATTTTCCAACACCTGCTTTAGTGTATTCTGAAACTCTCTTTTCGAAGAAATTTGTTTTTCCTTCTAAAGAAATTGTTTCCATGAAATCAAAAGGATTTGTACTATTATAAATTTTAGGATAGCCTAATTCACTTAACAAACGATCTGCAACAAATTCGATGTACTGACACATCAATTTAGAGTTCATTCCAATTAAATCCACTGGCAATGCGTCAGAAACAAATTCTTGTTCAATAGTAACTGCACCCGTTATCATTTCGAAAACTTGTTGTTGCGATAATCTGTTTTTCAGCATTCCGTAAAGCAAACAGGCAAAATCACAATGTAAACCTTCGTCGCGTGAGATGAATTCATTGGAAGTTGCAAGTCCTGGCATCAAGCCACGTTTTTTCAACCAGAAGATAGAACAAAATGAGCCACTAAAGAAAATTCCTTCTACTGCAGCGAAGGCAATTAATCGTTCTGCGAAAGTTCCGTTTTCAATCCAACGTAGAGCCCAATCTGCTTTTTTTGTTACACATGGAACTGTATCAATTGCATTTAACAAACGATGTTTTTCATTGTTATCTTTCACATACGTATCGATAAGTAAAGAATACATTTCAGAATGGATATTTTCCATCATAATTTGAAATCCATAAAAACATCTTGCTTCAGGAAGTTGAACAGCACTCATCATGTTCACTGCAAGATTTTCATTTACGATACCATCACTAGCAGCAAAAAATGCAAGAACATTGGTGATAAAATGTCGTTCACCATTACTCAATCGTTCCCAATCCTTTTGATCAGCCGAAAGATCAACTTCTTCGGCAGTCCAAAAACTGTTTTCTGCCTTTTTATACATCTCCCAAATTCTGTCATACTTAATTGGAAAAAGTACGAATCGATCTTTATTTTCCTTTAAAAGAATTTCGTCGTGTGAGTAATCGTTTGCCATATAATTTTAGTTGTTGCTATTAATAAACTAATGAAATAAACGAAAAGAGATTAAAATTCATTTCTGCATTTCTGTTCTACAAATAAACAATAAGCAGAATAGATTAACAAATGTTAATGCCCTCTTTTATCAAAAAAGCATCTATTGTTATGAACATTCAATACTTTTTGTTAATCAAAAAAAATAAAAGTGCAATAAAAATTTTAATACTTATAGAAACAAAAAGCCCTGAAGTATATTATCTTCAGGGCTTTTTACAGAAAGAGTATTCTTATCCTAAATATGCTTTTAATAATTTGTTACGCGAATTCTGACGAAGAGTCTTAATTGCTTTTTCTTTAATCTGACGAACACGTTCGCTCGTTAAATCAAATTTTTCACCAATCTCTTCTAATGATAATCCATGTTGAATGCCAATGCCATAAAACATCTTTATCACATCTTGCTCACGTTCCGACAATGTTGCCAATGAACGATTAATTTCTTTTTGTAATGATTCGTTAATTAACGCGAAGTCAGCACCTGGGCTATCTCCGTTTTCTAGTACATCAAGCAATGTACTATCTTCCCCTTGAACCAAAGGCGCATCCATTGAAACATGCTTTCCTGGCATTTTCATCGTATTTGCAACTTTGTCCATGGGTAAGTCAAGCACTTCACTCAACTCTTCAGGACTAGGCTCACGTTCAAATTTCTGCTCTAATTCAGAAAAAGCTTTTTTCACTTTATTAGCTGCACCTAACTGATTAAGTGGCAAACGAACAATACGAGCTTGTTCTGCTAATGCTTGCATAATTGATTGGCGAATCCACCAAACGGCATAAGAAATGAACTTGAAACCTCGTGTTTCGTCAAATTTCTTTGCTGCCTTTATAAGGCCTAAATTTCCTTCATTAATTAAATCCGGAAGGCTAAGTCCCTGCGTTTGATACTGTTTCGCTACTGATACAACAAATCTTAAATTGGCTCTCACGAGTTTTTCTAGGGCTCTTTGGTCTCCTGCTCTTATCAGGCGTGCAAGTTCAACTTCAACTTGTGCCGTGATTAATTCTTCTTTCCCAATTTCCTGGAGATACTTTTCAAACGACGCGCTTTCGCGGTTGGTAATGGATTTGGTGATCTTTAGTTGGCGCATATCTTGTTGATTGTTATAACACTACACCTTGATATTCCTCGGCGAGAACGGTGTTTTTAGAAGGGCGCAAGTTACACATAAAATTCGCCTTGTCAAGCTATTTTTTTATGTTGAGGTAATGTTGGCATAACCTAACAATCAAATTATGCTGACTAGCAGCGGGTTTCAGCCAATTTCCAGATCAAAAAAATATTTTTTTTGAAAACTACTTTAAACAAGATATAGAAGGCACATTTTTTTAGTTAGTACACGAAACACTGTTGATAACACGTTATTGAAGAGATAGTAAATGATGAAATCGTCATTTATCTTTACAATAGTCAATCTATAAAGCTAAAATATCATGAAAACTACCAAGGATCAACAGAAAGAATTAAAGAAAATTGATTCTTCCTATTCACAAATCGAACAGCTTTCTATCAAGAATGATTTGAATATGAAATCTGTTTTGAGAAACATTTTCAGTTTTGATGGTATCAATTTGAGCGATAAAGACCGTCAAAAAGTGTTTTCTCAAAATCAAAGCCGTCAAGAATTGTTTGAACGCTCAAAAGTTGCTAAGAAAAAAGAAAAAGTTGATACACATCGTTAATTATTTTCTAATTTTTCCAAAGTACCTCGTTGTTTTTTATCACACTTGTCCTTTTGAAATTTTATCGTTACACTGTATTTTAACCGAATGCATTTAGCGAGTATTGTACCTAAACCATTGATTTTTCCCTATAATAAAATACACCATGCTTTTTTTGTAATGCTATTTTCTCTTCGAACATTATACCAAATGTATTGATGATTAATTTTAAAATACAAAGTATTTTTTTAGTAAGTCGATTTTAAAAAAGCGTTGTACAGCCTTGCCTTATGAACTTTATTTTATAAAAGTATTGATGAAAAAGTACACGTGTTTAGGCTTAAACAACATTTATACCTTTGATATAAAATAGCACCATTTAATTTACACTCTTATTTATTTTTAATGAACCCAAAACTCATCCAAGATTAAACATTCACCAAATTTTATTTTAACTCTCGCTTTGAAAGAATCGATATCAGCTTAGACATGTTCTACTTTTACTTTTAGCATTAAAATTTATCCAAAATAAAAATGAAAATATTTTCAAAAGAAAAAACATTACTCCTATTAAATATTTTATATTTGAAGTAGGATAAAAAACATGAACGAATCAACAACAATCACCGACCTTAGCTATCTTCATAGTTTAACTGGTGGAGCAAATGATAAAATGGCGAAATACATTCGTATGTTTCTTACAGGCACTCCTATAAGTATTCAACAAATGGATTTATATACCTTGAGTAAAGATTGGTCGGGGGTAAAACAAACTGCTCATGCATTAAAGCCACAACTTGAGAATTTTGGCGCGAAAGGAGCTGAGCAGCTTATCAAAGAAATTGAAAGGATGGCTAGCGAACAAGTTGATTTAGATCGTCTTCCTGCACATATAGAAAATTTTCGAAAACAATTCGAGCAAATCAATACCGAACTCGAAAAAGCATTGCATGACCTGGGTAATTAAATAAAGCAAAACTTCAGAATTAAAATCAACATTTTACGTTATTGATGATAAGTCTCTTTAACGAAATAAACTTAAAATCATCATAGCAAAATGAATGGGGTTCGAAATTGTTTTTATTTACAAATGAAGCATAATTAAGACCTTAAAAATTCTAAAACCATTTATATGTAAAAGGATTTCCAATTATAAAAAATAAAGTATCCGTTTTTCATATTCTATATATTTTCAAAAAAATGTGCAAATGATTTTGATTGATTAATTGCTCCACTCGTTTTTTTTACTAGGTTTGTTTATTACTATAAAACAAATCTATGTCCAACAAACTGTTTTCAATAAAATCTATTGACCGATTAGTATCTGAATCAACGCAAGAAGGGGAGCACAGCTTAAGGCGCACTTTAGGGAAAACCAATTTAATAATGTTGGGTATTGGTGCTATAATTGGTGCTGGAATATTTGTACTTACTGGAGCTGCGGCCTCACAACATGCGGGGCCAGCAGTTGTGATTTCCTTTATTGTTGCAGGTGTGGCATGTGGTTTCGCAGGTTTGTGTTATTCCGAATTCGCCTCTATGATTCCAATTGCTGGAAGTGCTTATACTTACGCTTATGCCACTCTCGGTGAATTTATTGCTTGGATTATTGGTTGGGATCTAATCCTTGAATATCTTTTTGGGGCGAGTACCGTTGCAGTTGGTTGGTCAGGCTACGTTGTTAGTTTTCTAAAAGATTTTAACATCGTCATCCCTCCTGCATTTTCTGGTGCACCAATAGCATACGATGCCGCTGCACATACTTATACTGCAACAGGCGCTTTTATTAATGTTCCAGCGATGTTTATTATCGCCATGATGACAACCTTACTTGTTATTGGAATTCGTGAATCAGCAAATTTTAATAATGTTATTGTAATCATAAAAGTAATCGTAATTCTTCTCTTTGTAATTTTTGGATGGCATTATATTAACTATGATAATTGGAAGCCATTTATCCCTGAAAACACAGGTACATTCGGTGAATTTGGATGGAGTGGTATCGTTCGCGCTGCAGGAATTATCTTTTTTGCCTATATCGGTTTTGATGCCGTTTCTACTGCTGCTCAAGAAGCAAAAAATCCGCAAAAAGATATGCCATGGGGAATCTTAGGATCATTATTAGTATGTACTGTAATTTATATACTTGTGGGCTTAGTAATGACTGGTATTGTTTCTTATCCCATGTTAAATGATCCGGCACCAATTGCTGTCGCCGTGAATACTGCAGGTGCTGGTTTAATGTGGTTACGACCATTAATTAAAACTGGAGCAATTGCAGGTTTAAGTTCTGTAATTCTGGTAATGTTAATGGGTCAGCCACGAATTTTTTATTCTATGTCAAGAGATGGCCTTTTACCAGCTTCATTTAGTAAAGTTCATAAGAAATATAAAACACCTTATATCACTACTATTTTAACAGGTAGTGTTGCAATGGTTGTTGCAGGTCTATTTCCAATCGGATTATTAGGAGAGTTAGTTTCAATTGGAACCTTGCTCGCTTTTGTCATTGTTTGTGGGGGCATTCTTGTATTACGATATAAACGACCAGAATTAAAACGACCATTTAAAACTCCTTTGTTCCCTATCGTTCCAATACTTGGTGTAATAAGTTCACTTTATTTGATGTGTTTCTTGCCTGGCGATACGTGGATTCGATTAATTGTTTGGATGATCATCGGAATAATTATTTACTTCACTTATAGTGTTAAGAATAGCAAGATCAACAATCCTTCCTAATATGCAGGAATCAGAAACTGCACATCAGCTTCAACGACGACTAGGTTTATGGGATGCTACCATGCTTGTTGCTGGTTCTATGATCGGCTCTGGTATTTTTATAGTGAGTGCGGATATGAGTCGGAATGTAGGAAGCACGGGATGGCTACTTTTCCTATGGGTTCTTAGTGGATTAATTACTGTGATGGCGGCACTAAGTTTTGGCGAACTAGCAGGGATGATGCCTAAAGCGGGGGGGCAATTTGTTTACATTCAAAGAGCATGGGGCGACTTAGTTTCTTTTCTTTATGGATGGACTGTTTTCACCGTAATTCAAACTGGAGTAATAGCTGCTGTTGCAGTTGCTTTTGCTAAATATACTGGCGTTTTTTTTCCATTTATTAGTGTGGATGTTATTGCAATTCATCTTGGAAATTTTAAAATTTCAACAGCACAAATTTTTGCAATCACAAGTATCATTTTACTTACATGGATCAATGGTAAAGGAATCAATAATGGAAAACGTATTCAAACAGTTTTTACAACAGCGAAATTATTATCACTGTTATTATTGATTACTGCTGGAATTTATGTTGGCTTAAATCAAAATTGGTTTTCATTAAATTTCGCTCATCCATGGGATGCCATTCAAATTAGCAAAACTACTTCTGGAGAATGGACATCACAACCTGTTTATGGTGTTGCATTAATCCTAGCTTTAGGAACTGCAGTTATCGGTTCACTATTTTCTAGTGATGCATGGAATAACGTAACATTTATTGCAGGAGAAATTCGCGATCCAAAGAGAAATATTCCATTAAGTTTATTGATTGGAACATCAATAGTAACTGTGTTATATTGTTTAGTAAATGTTGCGTATCTCGGCTTATTACCTCTTCAAGGTCATGCAGCTGCACATGATATTATCGGACAAGGAATTCAATTTGCAAATAATGATCGTGTTGCAACAGCTGCCGCATCAGGAATTCTTGGTAATAGTTCTGTTTATTTTATGGCGATCTTGATAATGATTTCTACATTTGGATGTAACAATGGAATTATTCTTTCAGGTGCCCGTGTTTATTATGCGATGGCAAAAGAGGGTTTGTTTTTTAAACGTGCTGCAACGCTCAATAAAAATGATGTTCCAGGTTTTGCATTAGTGATTCAAGCTATATGGGCTAGTATATTATGCTTATCAGGGACCTATGGTGATTTATTAGATTATGTAACATTTGCATCTCTCCTCTTTTATATTGTAACAATAGTTGGGTTATTTATCTTACGCAAAAGAGAACCAAATGCAGATCGTCCTTACAAGGTAATAGCTTATCCAATACTTCCATTTTTATACATCGTAATTGCACTTATTATTTGTATTATTTTATTAATCACAAAACCACAAAATACTTGGAGTGGATTATTTATTGTATCGTTAGGGATTCCCTTTTATTATCTTACAAAGAAGAAAAATAGTTTTACAGCTGACGAAAAATAAAAAAATAAATCGCCTATAAAAGTTCCAATTGTTTACACGCAATTTCTGCTGCAATTTGTTCTGCTTTCTTCTTAATGAAATCCGTTCCTGTTGCAACTTCTTGTTCATCAATTAATAATCGTACTTTAATCAATCGCGATTTTGAATCTTCTTCTAACACTTCAAAAACAACGGAGTGCTTTTCCTTTTGTCCCCAATTTAAAATTCTGCTTTTGAAATTATTTTCTGTTTGTTCTATCTCCTGTAAATCTACATGATGCTTAACAATGCGATCAACAATAAATGAATGAGTAGTTTTATACCCTTTATCAAGATAGATGGCGCCAATCAATGCTTCAAAAGCATCACCATACATGGAACGATAACTTCCAGGAACGGCATCACGTTGCAACAATTGATCGATACCAATCTTTACTGCTACTTGCTTAAGATTTTCTCTACTCACAATTCGTGAGCGCATTTCCGTTAGAAATCCTTCGTCGCGCGTTGGGAATCTTTTAAAAAGTAAATCAGCAACGACGGCACCTAAAACTGCATCTCCTAGGTATTCTAAACGTTCGTTACTTAAACGAATTCCATGAACCGTTTCGAGTGCTAGTGACCGATGACTAAATGCAAGTTTATAAACTGAAAGATTACCTGGATAAAAGCCAAGTAAATTTCGAAGTGCGCGGATGAGTGATTTTTCCTGCGCATCATTAGATAGAAATCGTCTGAACAGGGTACCTAAAAACAAGTGTTAAGCGATATATTTTTTGATAACAACGGAGGCATTATGCCCTCCAAATCCAAAGGTGTTACTGATAGCTGCACGAACAATACGTTTTTGTGCTTTATTAAAAGTAAAGTTTAGTCTACTGTCAAAACTAGGATCATCAGTAAAGTGGTTAATCGTTGGTGGAACGATATCATTTACTACAGATAAAATTGTTGCGATAGCTTCGATTGCACCTGCTGCACCTAAAAGGTGACCTGTCATTGATTTTGTGGAACTGATATTTAAGTTGAAAGCATTATCCCCGAACACATGCATTATTGCTTTTGTTTCACTGATATCTCCTAATGGAGTTGAAGTTCCATGAACATTGATATAATCGATATCAGTTATGTCTAATCCTGCATCAGAAAGGGCATTCTTCATCACATTGATGGCTCCCAACCCTTCTGGATGAGGGGCAGTAAGATGATGGGCATCTGCACTCATTCCACCGCCAGCTAACTCCGCATAAATTTTAGCACCTCTTGCTTTTGCATGTTCATATTCTTCCAAAATGATACAGCCAGTTCCTTCGCCCAATACAAAGCCGTCGCGATCTAAATCGAAAGGCCTCGAAGCAGTTTCTGGTGAATCATTTCTTTCTGAGAGCGCATGCATCGCATTAAAACCACCAATCCCTGCTTCATTCACTGCTGCTTCGGATCCACCAGCGACGAAAGCATCAGCTTTACCCAGTCGGATATAGTTGAATGCATCAATCATCGCATTCGTACCAGAGGCACATGCTGAAACTGTTGTAAAGTTGGGCCCTCTAAAGCCGTATCGCATGGAAATATGTCCGGATGCAATATCGGCAATCATTTTAGGAATAAAAAATGGATTGAAGCGTGGTGTTCCATCACCTTTTGCATATGTCATTACTTCATCTAGAAAGGTACGCAATCCACCAATTCCAGAGCCCCATATCACACCTACGCGATCGGGATTAAAGCCAGAGCCTAAAAGCCCGGAGTCTTTCACTGCCTCTTCACTACTGGCTATTGCCAGCTGTGAGAAACGATCAAGTTTCCGGGCCTCTTTACGGTCTAGATAAACTATTGGATCAAAGTTTTTTACTTCACAGGCAAACCTAGTTTTGTATTTAGAAGCATCAAATAAGGTAATAGGTCCAGCTCCGGAAACTCCACCGAGTAATCCTTGCCAATATTCAGCAACGGAATTACCTAATGGAGTTAATGCTCCAAGACCTGTAATTACTACTCTTTTGAGTTCCATTAAAACCTGGAATTAGTAAATCTTACTTAACGTTTGCCGAAATGTAATCAACTGCTTGACCAACAGTAGCAATTTTTTCTGCTTGATCATCTGGGATAGCGATATTGAATTCTTTTTCGAATTCCATAATTAGCTCAACAGTATCCAGAGAGTCTGCACCTAAGTCATTAGTAAAACTTGACTCATTGGTGATTTCGTTTTCGTCAACGCCTAATTTATCAACGATAATCGCTTTTACGCGTGCTGCAATGTCTGACATTGTAGTTATGATTTGGTTTAGATAGGGCGCAAAAGTAAAAAAAAATGAATTGGTAAGGCGTAAAAATCAGGATTGCTTCTTTCTGAAGAGATTTTAATTGATAATCAAATTTTTAGCCCCATGAGAATTGTCAATAATTTTTGATTTTCCCCAATAAATACAATTTAGAAATTCTTTTTATCAAAGAATTGCGCTTAAAACCACACTTATTTTTAGAATTTGGAGGAACTAGATAAATAATCGGGTATAAAAAAGGCTATCTTCCATAAATTGGAAGATAGCCATCATCATAAATGAATGGTATTACTTTTTTGTATCAGCAGGAACTACTTTTTTATCCTTATTTGAAGAATAACGTTTATCTGGTGTTCCGTCTTTCTTCATTTTTTTGTTTGCAGAATAACGTTTATCAGGTGTTCCATCTTTTTTCATTACTGTTCCTGAACTTGCTGGTTTTGCAGCTGGAGTTGCTTTTGTGCTAGTTGCATCTTGTGTTTTTGCAGCAGCAGGTTTAACTTCAGTAGTTTTAGCAGCAGGTTTTGCTTTTTGTTCCATTTTAGCTGGAGCAGAAGCTGGAGCTGCAGTTTGTGCATTTAATGTTGCGAAGCTGAATCCAGCAAACGCAAACGCCAATAATAATTTTTTCATGTTATTTGTTTTATCTTGTTGGTTACTTAATTAGTATGAATACTCATTAATTGATAGTAGTAAAAAATAAGGGGACAATTAAGTCCCCTTTATCTTTTCAGCAAATCAAATTACTTTGTAGCTGGAGCTGCTTTAGCAGGAGCAGGAGCCGCTTTAGCTGGAGCTGCTTTAGCTGGAGCTGTTGCTGGAGCCATAGTAGTTGTTGATTTTTCTTCTTTCTTTACTTGATGAGTCGCTTTTGCTGATTTGTGAGAAGCATGATGCTCAGTAGTAGCTTTCTTAGCAGGAGCAGCTGTTTTAGCTGGTTCAGTTTGAGCATTTACTTGAGCAATTGCAAGACCTGCAAGAGCGATTACTAACATTACCTTTTTCATGATTGTTTTTTTTTAAGCGTTTATGCTCGGCAAATGTGCAATCATTATCATGATGGCAATGTGAATTATTGCGAAAAGGATCAACATCGTTCATAAAAGCATCATGTTGGAGAAGATTGAAATTCTTCGTTAAGTTACAAACTTAATCACTTCTTTATAAAGCAGTGCAATAAAAACAGATTGGGCTATTAAAATTATCATTTTATACATAAATTTTCTCAATCTATACTTTGATTCTATTTACATTTTTGGTTGCTTCGCAGAATGTTAAACATCGCCATTTTTGCTTCTGGGAAAGGAAGTAATGCAGCTAATCTTGTACGATATTTTAATTTAAATAATCATCCACTTGCAAGAGTTAATTTAATTCTTAGTGATCGTAAACAAGCTGGGGTATTTGAAGTTGCAACAACACATTCTATAGCTTCTGTTTATTTATCGTCTTTATTATTAGAAAATCCTTCCTCCATTTTAAAAATAGTTCATGAGCACAAAATCGACTTTATAGTATTGGCAGGATACCTCAAACTAATGCCTATCGAGATAATAGAAGCCTTTCCAATGCGAATGATTAATATACATCCAGCACTCTTACCAAAGTTTGGAGGAAAGGGAATGTATGGCATGAAAGTACATCAAGCAGTTGGTGATTCGGGAGAAAAAGAAACAGGCATTAGTATCCATTATGTAAATGCGCATTATGATAAAGGTGATATTCTTTTTCAAGCAAAAACGACGATTGATAAAGAGGATACCCCAATAAAAATTGCAGAAAAAATTCATGTGCTTGAGCAAATACATTTGCCAAGGGTTGTAGAAGATCTTCTATACAAGCTTTAAACTATTGTATGAATTCCCATTTTTAAAAATGAAATAGAAGAGATATTTATTTTGCATATAGCTTATGTTATTTTATCCGATTAATAAACCTAAATATGATGGGTAGTTGGATTGGGAAATTTTATACCTTTGGGTATTATACCAAATGGTATAATACCCAAAGGTATAATTGATTAAACTATGAAAGATTCGCCCTTTATTTACGGAACTACAGTTAGCATTCACTCCTTCACTAATAGAGAAGATGAATCTGCGAAACTCAGAAGTAATCTATTAAACGGCATAAATACAACAATAATATCTCCTAGGAGATGGGGGAAATCATCATTAGTAGAAAAGGTTATTCATGATATTAATCGAAAAGAAAAAAAAACAAAAACCGTAATTATTGATTTATTTTCAATAGGTAGTGAAGAAGAGTTTTTAGAGACATTTGCTCGCGAAGTTATTAAGTCCTCTTCAAGTAAATGGCAAGAATGGATGCTAAGTGGGAGAGAGTTTTTCAAAAAATTAATTCCTACATTAAGTTTAGGAATTGAACCCCAATCAGATTTTAGTTTAAGTTTTGATTGGAAAGAATTAAAGAAAAATAGTGATGAAGTTTTAAATCTACCTGAAATAATTGCAAAAAAGAGAGGAATTAAATTCATAATATGTTTAGATGAATTTCAGAATCTTTCATCGTTTAGTAACTATATTGCTTTTGAAAAAAAACTGAGAGCTTGTTGGCAACGACAGAAATCGGTGACTTATTGTCTTTATGGAAGTAAGCGTCACATGATGACGGACATCTTCAACAACCCATCCAAACCATTTTATCGCTTTGGTGACATCATATTACTAAAAAAAATAGAGCAGAAAAAATGGGTTACATTTATTACGAAAAGCTTTATAAAAGCAGGAAAGCAAATTGATGAAAAAACGGCATTACTTATTCCTTTGATGATGAAAAATCACTCTTGGTATGTTCAGCAACTTTCACACTATACTTGGAATTTAACACACAGAAAGGCAACATTAACGACAGTAGGAAATGCTTTAAACGAACTAATTAATGCGAATTCACCCTTATATCAAAAAGAAACGGAAAGCATTAGTACAACACAACTTAATTTATTAAAAGCGGTAGCTAAAGGGGAAACACAATTTACAAGTAATACAGTTATGCAGAAGCATCAACTAGGTACCCCCAATAATGTAATTAAAAATAAAACTGTTTTAATTAACAATGATATAATTCACGAGATTAATAACAAATTTGAATTTGTTGATCCCGCATTTGAACTTTGGTTTAAAAAACAATATTTTAATCAGTCATATTCAATTTGATCGACTTCACAAAGTGTATTCTATGCATAAATATCAAACATTGCAAGATGTCACTTACTAAAAATCTGAAATTGCAATGTTGCTAAAATGAATAGTGTTAGCTGAGATAAAAAACATAAATTTTCCCTTCTTTATTTTATACCAAATGGTATAATACCGTTTGGTATAAAATAAAGAAGGGAGGCAAAAAATTAAAAATCATAATATCTATTGAATAATCTTGTACGAATACCAGCTTGCACCAGTACGGTTCCCTTAGTTTCATAAGGATTTTTAACATCACGTAGTGATACTTCTGCAAACAAACTCAATCGCGTTGCCGGATTTATAAGATAATGAATGGTGAGATCTGCCCACAAAATTTGATGTTTATCTCCTTGTCCAACTCTGTTTCCATAGTCATTAACCTTAAGTGAATCATATGACAAATAAATATTTTGTCCCAAATTTAATCCAGCAGTATCGTATCCAACTTCTGCATAACTTAATCGTGCAGAAATATCAAACCCTTTCCAAGCGTAGTTTATAAAGCCAATAGCTTCCCAGAAATTTGCGCCTAGTGGATGCGCTAACGCTTGGCGATAATGCCCATAATTTCCAATTACTTCTCTATGCTGATAGGAATACGGGCGAACATAATTTACTTCACCTTGTAACTTTAAATTTTTCACACCAAACGTATTGAATGATTTAAACCCACCTTGCAACCCTTGCTTATTAGCCCACCATCCATTTCCTGATTTAACTTCTTTTAATACAAATTCATCAAGCATAATTTGTCCATAAAGTTGAACACTACTACTTAATTTATATTTCCAATTTATTCCTAACAATACATTATCAGGTGATCCAATTGAAAATTCTACTGGTCGGAAAAAAATTAATGGATTCATGTAACCGAAATCGAATCCTCTTGCTCCTGTAGAATCCGAATGCCAAACCACAGCTTCGAATATTCCAACAGTAGCACGTTTTCCCAAATTCACATCTAAATAATGAAATGATGCATATTTTTTGCGAAAAGGTTTGTCGTCATTATGTGATAATGTATCAAGATCACGCATCTCCGCAAAAACATTTGTATAGCGGACTTTCCAAATGTCGGTAACAATCTTAACGAAAGGATAATTAAATGCATTATCTGACAACAACAAAGAACGATATCCATCACCAAAAAAAACTTTATCATGCCCAAATTGAAAAGTAAAGTGTTTATTCAATTGAAAACTAATTGTTCCTGATGCAGCAGCATAATCGAATGAATTATTTTCGAAATTCTTTACTCTTCCTTGCCCAGGAACAACTCTTGTTTTTCGTACCACACTATCTAAATAGGTAGGAAAGCTTGATTGATTTTCATAAAAAGTAGTACTGAATGAAAACCGCTTTCCTACAGATCCACTTATCCATAAACCTCTAGTATTCGTAGTGAAATTTTTATTGTTTTCTTGATCTTGTCCACCAGAAAATTCCAACACTGGATCAAGAAATATTTTCACATCATCTTCTTCCACTTTTAAAAGATGTTCTTTAAATAATTTTCTTCCTACTAATGTTCTTGTAAATTTATTATCCTTTACTCTGGAGGTATTCAAACTATCAAAAGGAGTGGAAGATTCCACATCTTTTAATAATAGCGGTTTACCAGAAGTATGAACAGTAGAGCCTACAGCATTTATGTATGGTTCATAAAGTCCTTCAACTGGATTGCTCAAAGGCAAAAAAGCATTTTGCGCTATCGCCATTTTATTGATCATAAGTAAACTCATTAAGAGCATAGAGATGCCTTTAAGAGAAATATTAAATTGTAAAAATTTTACTACGTTATTGTTTTTCATTGTCAATAATTCTTGCCATTAAAATAAATATGCGATGTCCCATCTTCCAATTGATATCGGAGAATGTCACCATTTAATTCGTATCCAACAAATATTTCGGAAGTTACTGATTTAACATGCCCATTAACAAAAACATGAAGACGTTTTGCAGGGTCTTGCCATGCTATGGCGTTCTCACTCATCTTATAACTCAAGGGTTTAAAATCATCTAGCTCGTAACGAATGCCATTTTGCAATACTTGCAATTTGTTATCGGCAAAAAACAAGACGGATGAATTTAATACTTGGTAAAAATCTGGAGCATACGATTCCGCTTTAAGTAATTTTCCTTGTGTAAATATTTTAAAATATCCTTCATCTGATACATAAGCCATCAGATCATCACCTACCTGGAAAGATAAAGGTTTGATTGGCTCAAGTGTTAAAACTTTTGTATTGTAAAAAACATTTAACGATTGTTGTGATCCATCCACATAACCAACAATATTTTTCCCAGCATCAAATTGCAGTGGAGCAATATTATCAATCTCAAAAACCTGACCGTCATCAAATATTTTAAAATATCCAGAACTGCTCATAAATGCGACCGTATTCTTGCCAACTTTATATGCTCCTAAAGAGCCAATTAGTGTGTATTCTAAATCTTGTACTTTACCGTTGTAATACAATTTCAAAATATCAATATTTTGGTCACGAAAAGCGATTAGTTCATCATTAATTTTATAATCACGCACAAAATAAGTAAGCCGAGTTAATTTTCCTTTATCAAAAACCCCAAGTACTTGGTCACGTTGATATATTAGTAAATGATTGGTGAGGTTAAATGTTGTATTAGTTGCATCTCCCAAATCAGTTTTTTCACCATTGTAATACGCAATTAGATTGTTAGCACTATTTACATAACCTGCGATTTCACCCTTTGAGCTAAAGTTTCGTACCACTTGTGATTCCAGTTGCTGTGGCATTCCATCTTTAAAGAAGTATAAGTAATTACGGTAATCTTGATATGCCATTCCGAAATTATCATTCGTCTCTTGCGCATACATCACTATTGAATGAAACGAGAAAAGTATAACAAGAATTCTTAGCTTGAATTTTGTTTTAAATACACTATTTAATAGTTCGAACATTCAATAGAAATATTAATTTGTTTCAAGCACTTTAAAAATCTCATCTAATTTAGGAGTTAGAATCACTTCAATACGTCGATTCTTTTTTCTTCCATCCACAGAATTAGATTTATCAATTGGTGCAAATTCACTTCGTCCTGCTGCGGTAAGATGTGAAGGTACAACTTTAGGATTGGTCAATAATATCTTTACAACTGATGTTGCTCGAATCGCACTAAGATCCCAATTATCCTTGATATCACCCGCTCCACGCATAGGAACATTATCAGTATGACCCTCAATAAGTACATTAATGTCTTGATTTTTTTCCAATACTTTTCCCAATTCCTTTAGTGCCTCAACTCCTTTTGGATCAACGATAATACTTCCAGTCGCGAATAACAATCGTTCTTCTAACATTACGTACACTTTACCATTCTTCATTTCAACAGTTAGGCCTTTATCTTTAAATCCGATGAGCGCATTTGAAACAGTATTACGCAATGCCTTCACTGAAGAATCTTTACTTGCAAGAATTTGCTCTAGTTCCGCTAACCGTTTATCCTTTTCATGCAATTCAGAACTCATTGCATCGAGTGACTCCTTCTTCGTTTTAAGTGCGGCTTCTTTAATTCGCAATTCATCTTCTTTCTTTTGCAGATTTTCTTGCGTTTTTTGTAAGTCACGAATTAGCTTCTTCGTTGCTTCAGAATTAGCGGCAGACGTTGGTCCGTCTTTTAATAAAGTTTGATAGGTCGCATTTAATGATGCGTACTGCGATTGCAGTTCACGCAACTCGACACCCATCTTTGCAGTATCTGCACTAAGCGACTTAACTTGCGACCTAAGATCCTCCAACGAAGAAGATAACTCCTGATCACGAGTTGTTAATGCAAGGTTTTGGGATTTTAACTCCTCATTTTGCTTATCGCTCGCTTCCTTTTTAGACTTTAATTCATCGTACATCCTTGGTGATACACACGAAACAAGTAGAATGGCGAGCAATGGGATAAATATTAGGATACGTTTCATACAATTGATTTGGAATAATTCGTCTAAATTAGTGAGGCAAAGGCAACAATAAGCGAGAAGACCATGTAATATTCAACAGAAATTTGTTGAAACAATTATAAAGAATCATGCTATAATTAAGGTATCATTTTTGTGAAAAACTAAAACAATAAAGCACACTAGATGGAAAGGTTAAACGAAAACTGGATTACCGAAAACCATATTGATTTTGAGTATAAAAAATATCTGTTATTGGCTTATTTGCAACATGTTAGTGAGCGATTTACAGAAACAAAATTATATCCAGCATTAGGAGAGTTAGTTCAACATTATCGCAATTTGGTCTCTTTGAGAGATCAGAAAAAAAATCTTTTCGATAGCTTTCCTGAAAAATTAACGCAAGCAGATCTGAATCAGTTCAAGCTAGTTTATGAAAAATTGAGCCAAGATGATAACCTTATGTTAGAAATTGAATCAATAATTGAATTCAGTATCCCTCAATTTCAACATTATTTGTCGGAAGGCAAGAAAATTTATGATCTAATAGAATCTAAAATCAACATTTTTCCAGTAGGGATTATGCCTATACATTATGATGCTGGCTATTTATTTCTTAAGAGTGGCAAGGGTCGCGAGACAAGAGTTTATGAATATCAACTTACTATTTTTGAAGGATCAGAGGAGCGTTACCGTGCAATTAGCTTGCAATATGTTACTTCTTATGAAAAATCATTAGGGAATACGTATGAGAATATTAAGCATGAACTACTTCTCTTCAATCGAAATTTGCCTAATCCAGCAACGTATGCTATTGAAACGGAATTAATTTTACCAATCGAAGAAACGTTACTTCCCTTAGCAAAAAGATCCTTAGTGAAATTTATTAGCATAACAAATGGAGGAATGACGCATTAAATTTGGAAGTAATATTACATAAAGTCGATCTTTACATTTGAAATTATTTTTGTAAAGACAATGAGCAAAAGTTATATAGTTGACAAAAAATTTGAGAAGATAAATTTTGCAAATAACGACGTTCCTGAAGGGGAATATGAAAGTTGCAAATTTATATGTTGCGATTTCGCCAACGCAGATTTATCCAATTACACTTTTTCAGGATGTATGTTTAGTGATTGCAATCTAAGCTTAGTAAAGATATTGAATACCAGCTTTCGTGATGTAAAATTCAATAAATGCAAACTATTGGGCTGCCATTTTGAAAATTGTAATGCCTTTCTTTTTTCCATAATGTTTGAAGATTGCATCTTGAATCTTTCTTCCTTCTATAAGCTGATTATAAAAAAATCACATTTTAAAAATTGCACTTTGCACGAAGTTGATTTTACGGAAACAAATTTAACAAGTTCACATTTTGAAAATTGTGATTTTATGCTGGCGATATTTCAAAATTCTATTTTAGAAAAAGCAGATTTTCGCACCTCCAATAACTATGTAATCGATCCTGAAATAAATCGTATAAAAAAAGCTAAATTCTCATTGATAGGTATTGTTGGATTATTAGCAAAATACGAATTAGAAATTGATTGAATTAAAACTAGTTTTAGGTAATAATATTTAGTCGCAATGTACCAAATGTATAAATTTCAACTACTTTATTCTTTATGTTAGAATTTATAAAAAGGTAAACTATCTTTGTATGAAATCATTTCAATCTTAAAAAAATATCCAGAATGGAATATCGGAAACTAGGCAATACAGGAATTCAAATTAGTGCACTTTCACTGGGTTCATGGTTAACTTTTGGGAAACAAATTGATGATTCGGTTGCAGAAAAATTAATGGAAGTAGCTTATGAAGCCGGTGTTAATTTCTTTGACAATGCAGAAATCTATGCAAGAGGAAAAAGTGAGTTAGTAATGGGAGCGGCGCTAAAAAAGTTTAATTGGTCACGCAGTTCATATATGGTTTCGAGCAAAGTGTTTTTCGGCTTCGAAGACAACAAACCGACTCAACGTGGGTTAAGCAGAAAGCATATCATTGAAGGATGTGAAGCAGCGATGAAACGTTTACAAGTTGATTATATTGATTTATATTTCTGCCACCGTCCGGATAAACAAACACCGATATCAGAAACGGTACAAGCAATGAACACCTTAATTCAACAAGGTAAAGTTTTGTACTGGGGAACATCTGAATGGAGTGCTCAAGAAATTTTACAAGCACATCTTGAAGCAGTTCGCCATAATTTAATGGGGCCAATAATGGAACAACCGCAGTATAATTTATTTGAGCGTAAAAAATTAGAAGACGACTATTTACATCTTTTCAAATATCAAGGAATGGGAACAACTATTTGGTCACCATTAGCATCAGGTGTTTTAAGTGGTAAATATTTGAATGATATGCCATCAGATACACGATTTGGTATTGAAGGTTTAGAATGGTTGAAAGAACGAAATCTTACAGTTGAAAAATTAGAGAAGGTAAAGTCGCTAAAAAATTTGGCAGATGAAATTGGGCTTTCTCTTCCTAAATTCGCATTAGCATGGTGTCTAAAAAATCCAAATGTGAGTACTGTAATATTAGGCGCAAGTAAAGAATTTCAGCTCAAAGAAAATTTTGAAGCAATTGCAAGTATTTCATTATTAACTCCTGATGTGATGGAACGAATTGAAACAATCATGCAAAATAAACCAGTGCTTGCTGATTTTTAGTTGAAGAGAAAATAACATTGATATTCAAAGTTGCATAATATTGTTGTAAGATCTTACATAATTAATTTTCTTTTTAATTGCTTTAGCAATTATCTTGCTGCCATGCGATCGAAGATCTTATCAATTCTAGCCGCAATGCTTATTTGCGGAAATGTAAATTCCAATGCACAATCCATAAACTGGGTATCTAAAGGAGTTGGGGCTGGTGGGGCCATTTATAGTCCTGTGATTAGTTTACACAATAGTCAGGAGATTTGGATGAGTAGTGATATGAGTGGTGTTTACCGAAGTACTAATTTCGGAACAAATTGGAGTTTACTAAATGCATCAGCTCTTCAAGGAAGTCACAATACGAGTATTCAATTTACAAGTAATCCACAAATATGTTACACCATTGACCATACTCCTTTAAACGGAAACGACAGAAGCAGGCCGGTTATCAGTAATGATGCTGGTAATACATGGAGTAATTTAATTGACGATCCAACAAACGACAATTCGTTTACGATTTTAGCTGATCCCAATTCAACTAATCGAGTCTTGTTATCCTCCTATTCTGATCTGTACTTTTCTTCAAATGGAGGTACGAGTTTTCAATCCATTTATAGTTTTAATAATAATGGAAATGGATTGCATGTAGCGGGGGCGTTTTTTGATGGTTCTACAATTTATATTGGAACATCTGCAGGCTTAATTGTATCCATCAATAATGGAAATACTTTTTTTCTCATGAACTTATTAGGGTGGCCAACAGGAGAGGGAATGAGTTCATTTTGTGGATCAAAACAAGGAACACAAATAAAATTATATGCAGTTGCCATGGTTCAATCTGATTTGTATGGAGGAATCACGGGCGCTGATTTTAGTTTTTCGACGGGAGTTTATTCATGCACGGGAACCACTTCATCATGGACAAATATTTCAAATGGAATTGTAAGTACACAAAAATCATTCTTCGTTGCATCTGCTTCTAATGATATTAATAAAGTATATGTTGGTGGTGGTGATACACAATATGGAATTCCTACAATTTATAAAAGCATTAACGGTGGAATAAATTGGTCATCAGTTTTAAATACAACTCAAAATGCAAATATTATTACAGGATGGTGTGGTGATGGTGGTGATAGAGGATGGGGTTATGCAGAATATCTTTTAGGATTAGCAGTTGATCCATTAAATGCGGATCATTTAGTTTTTACTGATCTTGGTTTTGCACATGTAAGTACAAATGGTGGATCATCATGGGAACAAACGTATGTTTTAAAAAATGACGAAAACATTGCGAACATTAATACACCTTGTTTTAAAGAGTATCATAGCGTTGGTTTAGAAAACACAACTTGTTGGAGTATGGGATGGGGCGATGCGAATCATTTAACTGCTGCGTTCTCTGATATTAATGGAATTAAAAGTGCTGATGGTGGAACGAGTTGGAATATGCTTGGGGCAACAACCTTAAATTCCACCTATTTTATTTTAAAGCATCCATCGAATAATATTATTTATGCGAGTACCTCGAGTGTACATGATATTTATCAAACAACTCGGTTAACAGATGCGACATTAGATCCTGGCGCCGGAGGAATTCGTTACAGCAATAATATTGGTAGCACATGGCAAACATTGCACGACTTCAACCATCCAGTTGTATGGATGGCTATTGATCCAACAAATACAAATCGCATGTTTGCAAGTGTGATTCATTATGCAAATGGAGTTGGTGAAGGTGGTATTTGGAAATGCGATAATATTCAACTTGGGAATGCTAGTGTTTGGATTAAAACAAATAATCCTCCACGAACTGAAGGACATCCACTAACCATAATCGCATTAAATGATGGAACACTGGTAGCGAGTTATTGCGCTCGAAGAAATTCATCAGGAACATTTACAGCTTCCTCAGGCGTATTTATTTTACCTGTAGGAACTACAAATTGGATCGATCGGTCTGATGCAGGAATGCTTTATTACACAAAAGATTTAGTGATTGATCCATCCGATGCAACACAAAATACTTGGTATGTTGGCGTATGGAGTGGATGGGGAGGTGCGCCCAACGGATTAGGAGGATTGTATAAAACTACGAATAGAGGTCAGAGCTGGATCAGAATATTTAATGCTGTTGACAGGGTTAGTTCCATTACCTTTAAACCGCAAACCACCAATGAAGTTTGGTTAAGTACTGAAACTGATGGACTATGGCATAGTACAACAATGAATACTTTATTTCCAATTTTTATTCGTGAAAACACCTTTCCTTTTCGTCAACCTGAAAGAATATTTTTCAATCCATATCAAACAAATGAATTTTGGGTAACAACATTTGGTGGAGGATTATTTCGCGGAACTTCAAGCACAACGGGTATAAAAGAAAATACAAATTCAACAGTGAAAATATTTCCTAATCCTTCACAAGGATTAATAACAATTCGAAGTGATGAAAATATTTCTGCCTATCGAATTTTAACTATTGATGGTAAAATAATTTTGTCAGAAGAGGCAATAGCAACAAAAGAAATTCCGTTATTAATAAAGCAAGAAGGAATTTATTTATATGAACTCAAAACAAAAAATGGAAAAATAATTTCAGGAAAATTTAACATTATCAGATAGTTTTAAATTTAAAAATATGGATGGTATCGTAATTTTAATTCGTTTTTAATTAGTATTCATTCAAAAATAAATGCAAAAAAATGTAATTTGTTTTAATCGAATACATCATCCATTTCAATAAATTTTTTGGTAAAACTCTATATCTTCACTATTTAACCTTTTTTTTTGTCTTTCAAAGTAAAAAAGCAAAATAATTTTTTCAACTCAGATTTTGTTGAAAAGTGATAGCAATTGTTAAAAATTAACCCTTGGGGTTAAGGTTATCTTTAACGTGATTTGTATCCAGCCACACAGCAAGCTGATCAAATCACAAAACGCTGGTTTTCATCTTCATCGAAAATCCTACGTATAGTAATGAAAGCAACAAATTCGCATTGGATGCATATTCATCACTAATTGCCAGTAAAAATTGAGAGTACCTTAACCTAACCTACCCTTTTAACCCAGTATTTAACCTAACGCCACATGAATGTAATAAAGAGAGACGGGAAAAATGAAACCGTAAAGTTTGACAAAATTACAGCGCGTATCCAGAAACTATGTTATGGACTTTCGCCAGAGCATGTTAGTCCTGCTTTGGTTGCTCAAAAAGTAATAGAAGGCGTTTATGATGGCGTAACTACTACAGAACTAGATAATCTAGCTGCGGAAACTGCTGCCTCCTTAACAACGCGTCATCCTGATTTTGCACAATTAGCCTCTCGAATTGCAATTTCCAATCTTCATAAAAACACGAAAAAGTTGTTTTCAGAAACGATGCGTGATCTTTATCAATTCATTGATCCTAAAACGAATAAGAAAGCATCTCTAATAGCTGATGATGTAATGGCAGTTATTGAGCAGCATAGTGATTTATTAGATTCTACAATTATCTATGATCGTGACTTTGGGTATGATTTCTTTGGATTCAAAACATTAGAGAAGTCATATTTATTAAAGATTAATGGCAAAGTGGTTGAGCGACCGCAACATATGTTAATGCGTGTTTCTGTTGGGATTCACAAAACGGATATTGATTCAGTTATTGAGACATACAACTATATGAGTGAGCGTTGGTTCACGCATGCCACTCCTACTTTGTTCAACGCAGGAACACCGAAGCCACAACTTAGCTCTTGTTTTTTACTTCAGATGCAAGATGATAGTATTGATGGAATTTATAATACACTAAAGCAATGCGCTGAAATTTCACAATCGGCTGGTGGAATTGGATTGAGCATTCATAACATTCGTGCTACTGGTTCATATATTCGTGGAACGAACGGAACGAGTAATGGAATTGTGCCGATGTTGCGTGTGTTTAATGATACTGCTCGATATGTTGATCAAGGTGGTGGAAAACGCAAAGGATCATTTGCAATTTATATCGAACCATGGCATGCTGATATTTTTGATTTTCTTGATTTGAAAAAGAATCATGGTAAAGAAGAAAATCGTGCGCGTGATTTATTTTATGCAATGTGGATTTGCGATTTATTTATGAGACGTGTTAAAGAAGAAGGGCAATGGAGTCTTTTCTGTCCGAACGAAGCGCCAGGGCTTAGCGATTGCTATGGAATGGAATTTGAATTATTGTACACGAAGTATGAAGCAGAAGGTCGTGCTCGTAAGAGTATTCCTGCACGTGAATTATGGACTGCCATTCTTGAATCTCAAATTGAAACAGGAACACCTTACATTTTATATAAAGATGCTTGCAATGAAAAGAGCAATCAGAAAAATCTTGGGACAATAAAAAGTTCCAACCTTTGTACAGAGATTGTTGAATATACAGCGAAAGACGAAGTTGCTGTTTGCAATCTGGCTTCTATTGCATTACCACGATTTGTTATCAATGGAAAATTTGATCACAAGCGATTATTTGACGTCACTTATACAGTTACAAAAAATCTAAATCGCATTATTGATGTAAACTATTATCCTGTTGTAGAAGCAAAGAATAGTAATATGCGCCATCGCCCAATTGGAATTGGTGTACAAGGATTAGCGGATGCATTTATTTTGATGCGTTATCCATTTGAGAGTGAAGAAGCGCGTCAATTGAATCGTGATATTTTCGAAACGATTTATTATGCAGCGATGACTGCTTCGAAAGATCTTGCAATTAAAGAAGGGCCGTATTCAACTTATGAAGGTTCACCAATATCGAAAGGCATTTTTCAATTTGATATGTGGGGAGTAAAACCTAGTGATCGTTGGGAGTGGGATGTTTTACGTGAAGAAGTAAAAAAACATGGAGTACGTAATTCATTATTACTTGCTCCAATGCCAACAGCAAGTACATCACAGATATTAGGAAACAACGAATGTTTCGAGCCTTATACAACGAATATTTATAATCGTCGTGTGTTGAGTGGTGAGTTCATTGTTGTGAACAAACATTTATTGATGGATTTAGTAAAGATGAATCTTTGGAACAACGACATGAAAAACAAAGTGATCGCATCGAATGGTTCTATTCAACATATTCCTGAAATACCACAAGACATTAAAGATTTGTACAAAACAGTTTGGGAAATTAAACAACGTACCGTCATTGATATGGCTGCTGATCGTGGAGCTTTTATTTGCCAAAGTCAGTCGTTGAATTTATTTATTGCAGAACCGAATTTTGCGAAACTTACGTCGATGCATTTTTATGCATGGGAGAAAGGGTTAAAAACAGGAATGTATTATTTACGTACGAGACCTGCTGCTTCTGCGATAAAATTTACAGTAGAAAAACAATACGATACCATTCCACAAATGGCGGAAGCGGTAACAGCAACTACATCTGATATCAACACTTCTGTTACAGAGATTTCTGGAAATACAATTATAAGTAATGATGTTACTACTAGCTTCCTTGATGAAGTTCAAGGTGCGGGAGATCAGATTTCATGTTCATTAGATAATCCGGAAGGATGTGAGATGTGTGGTAGTTAAAACAAAACAAAAAAGTGAGGCAGTTTTAACTGCCTCACTTAATTTATTCCAGAATCTTATCACTGAGAAATTACCCCTTCCAAAAGGGTAATTTGGTAAAAACTGGATCTTTTGACCTCGCAACCCAATGCGGGGTTTTTTATTTTGTGCTAATTTACAACTTCAAACAATGATAAATTAATAAATTCATCAAATTACTAACATGTCATAGTTAAAACGTTAAAAGTCAGGAAAATATTATTACTGGTGGTATACTAAATTTACTTTGCTGTACATAAATCAAATTATTAAATTAATTTTGAATTAATTATACCTTTCTAAAATGAAAAATCATTACCATATTGATACGCTATCAATAAAGAACTATAAAACAATAAAATCTATTAGTCTTTCACCAAAAAAAATTAATTTGATTATTGGGAAACCGAATGTTGGGAAATCAAATTTTTTAGAATCATTATCACTTTTAGGTGGAGGTTATAGCAAAGAATATGATTTAAGAAATGAATTTAATTTTCTTAGTGATCTTGTACGTTTCGGCTCCTATTCTGATTTATTTTATTTTCAAAATATAAAAGATTCCATAATGATTGATTCAAATATTGGTTATGCAAGGCTTAGATACCATGCAAATTCAATAGACCATTATGAGTTGCTAATTCATGACGACAAAAACCTCATAGATGAATTGACGAACATAAATAACTATAACATAATAACTCTTCAAAACATTTATAGCAAAGATCAATACAACATAAATCATCGGGGATTTTTCAGCACCTTTACTAAGAACCAAATGGCAAACAAATCCCAAGAGTCATTTTATTCTCCAGTAAAAAAATACACATTCAACAAAGACTTTATTCTTGATGGTAAATACAACAGCCCATTTTCTGCCTATTTAAATCCTCCTTATGGAGACAACATATTTTCAATTTTAAATAGTAATCCAATAATACGACAAGCAGTTGGAGGATATTTTAAAGAATACAAATTGGACTTTTTAATGGATGCTACCTCTAAAAAATTTGAAATTCAAAGGCGTGAAAATGATGTAGTCTTCAGAATAAACTATTCGTTAATTGCTGATACACTCCAAAGACTTATTTTTCTTTTTGCTGCAATACAATCAAATGAAAACAGTATAATTCTTCTTGAAGAGCCAGAGGCACATTCCTTTCCGCCTTATGTAAATGAATTAGCAAAAATAATAAGTGATTCCGATACAAATCAATTTTTTATTTCAACACATAGTCCATATTTACTTGATGAAATATTGAAATATAACGATGAAGAAACATTAGGCATATTTGTTTTAGATTATGAAAATCATGAGACAATTATAAAAGAAATTCCTGGAGAAAAGTTTGGTGAAGTAATGGATATGGGAAGCAGTTTCTTTTTTGATTTAAAGAAATTTTAATTTTATGACAAAAATTTTTGCGGAATGTCATGCCGACACACAACTTTCAAAAACTCTATTTTCGAATTGTGATACGAATCATGCAGCTGGACATGGTGCAGCATTAAAAAGATTAAGGGAAACCAAAGAAAATAAAACTATTGCATTAATAGACAAATCAAAAACTTTAGCTGATTATTTTTATGATTGTACGCTAGTAAAAACCTTATCTTTAGGAGTTCAGTTACGTAAACATGAAACTGGTAAAAAAATTATTTACTTGGAAAATGGGCTAGAAATATTTTTAATAGATCTATGTAAAGATATCAAGATTGATTTAAAGTTGTATAATTTGCCTAACGATCGAAAATTACTAGGGAATATACTTAAATCAATGAAAGTGGATTATGATCTTAATTTCAAAAATTTATTGAATACTTTAAAGCAAAAATCAATTCCTGTTTTTGATGAATTGAAAAATTTTATTGATAGTTAAATCGAATTTTATCTGAAGGATGTGAGATGTGTGGATCGTAAGATAAAAATCGTATAAATAAAAAACCTGAAGTCTAATTACTTCAGGTTTTTTTTATCTGTAAATTATTTGCTTCAATAATGTTTAACCAATAGCTTGTTTTAAATCTGCGATAAGATCACTGATATCTTCAATACCAACACTTAATCTGATTAGTGTATCAGTAACTCCAGCCTTCTCACGTTCTTCTTTAGGGATAGATGCGTGTGTCATTGTTGCCGGATGATTTAAAAGTGATTCAACGCCACCTAATGATTCGGCAAGAGAAAACACTTTTACTTTCGATGCCATCTGAAATGTTTCTTCAACAGTAGCATTTTTTAAAGTGAAAGAAATCATTCCGCCAAAGTCACGCATTTGTGTTTTTGCAATAGCATGATTTGGATGATCAGGAAATCCTGGCCAATAAATTTTATCCACTTTAGGATGCGACTTCAAATATTCTGCAATGGCACGTCCATTCTCACAATGACGATCCATTCGAATATGTAATGTTTTTATTCCACGCAATACAAGAAAGCTATCCATTGGTCCGGGTGTTGCGCCGCAAGAATTATGGATGAAAGCGAGTTGATCGTGATATACTTTATTATTAGTGCAAGTTGCTCCCATCACAACATCACTATGACCGCCTAAATATTTCGTAACGGAATGCATCACGATATCTGCACCAAGATCGAGTGGGTTTTGTAAGTAAGGAGACGCAAATGTATTATCAACAACAAAAATTAAATTCTTTTCTTTTGCAATTGCAGCACATGCTTTGATATCAATAATCTGCATGGTTGGATTCGTTGGCGTTTCCACCCAAAGCATTTTTGTATTTGCATTGATAAAGTTGTTGATGTTTTTTGAATCATACATATTTACAAAATGAAATTTGATTCCAAAAGGTTCGTAAATTTTTGTAAACATGCGATAGCTTCCACCATACAAATCATTGGTAGCTATAACCTCATCACCAGGTCGTAACATTTTTATGATAGCATCACTAGCACCTTGTCCGCTACTGAAACACAAACCGAATTCTGCATTTTCTAAAGCGGCAATACAATTCTCGAGTGCTGAGCGCGTTGGATTTTTCCCTCTTGCATAAGCATAACCCTTATGCTTCCCTGGCCATTCCTGTACATACGTAGAGGTTTGATAAATCGGGGTCATGATTGCACCTGTAGTAGGATCAGGCTCTTGACCAGCGTGGATTGCTTTGGTTGCGAAATGTTGATGTTCGTTCGACATGATTATTATTTAACCGTACAAATGTACTTAAAAGGGTTTCAAAGCAATTTCAAGCGACTATAAATAATTAAGGCAATGATATACAATTTTACACTAAATAATTTGGATTAGTGTAAAGTAGTGCTTATATTTGTCCCGTCAAACAATTACTACTATGACGGAATTCAAAAGCATACTCGATTTAATTAAGGCATTTCCTGACGAACAGTCTTGTATTTCTCACTTAGAGAGATTACGTTGGAATGGTGAAATTGTATCTCCTTTTAATGCTGAATCAAAGATATATAAATGTGCGGGCAATAAGTACAAATGCAAAGAGTCGGGAAAGTATTTTAACGTCCGTACAGGAACTATTTTTGATAATACTAAGATTCCATTGCAAAAGTGGTTCATGGCATTGTATGTATTCTCTAGCCATAAGAAGGGCATTAGTTCGCACCAGTTAGCAAAGGATATTGATGTAACGCAAAAATCAGCGTGGTTTCTTTTGCACCGTTTACGCTATGCTTTTGAACATGAAAATTTCAAGTCTATTGTTGGTAGTGAGCCAATAGAAATTGATGAGTCGTATGTGGGTGGCAAAGAAAAGAATAAACATAACAGCAAAAAAGAAGGTGGTACACAAGGACGTAGTACAAAATCAAAAACAC
>JANXSD010000055.1 GCA_025352785.1 Bacteroidota bacterium | reverse complement strand
TTAGAATACAACCAAAAATATGCTTGGTTTGCAGCAGTAAATCCCTGCGCTCTTCTTCCTAAGAAAAAACCCCATTCCTGACTAGTACTCCATGTTGCTACTTGGCTGCTTAAATAATCCGTAGCTGCAACAGCTGTACTAGCTAGTCTTAAAGTATTTGATGCTGTAGCTCCTGCTGCTGCATCACTATTTGCAACTATTGTCCACAATGATGTGTTACCACCCCAGACAGGGCTTGCAGTAAAATTTCCATCAGTGAAAGAATCAAAGATTGTTTGTCCCGAACTTTTAAAGGACATAAAAAATAACGGGAGAAATGTCAATAAAATTAGTAAAGAGCGGCTGAATGTTCCCTTACTGAAATGATTTAATGATAAAGTGTTGGTAGATGTATTCATGGGTTTATGGTCTTACATTTTTGGTTTAAATGCGAAATACAAGATTACCTTTCTAAGGTTATCCTAGTATTAATCTCAAATTAAATATGCGCATTTTACGACTATAGTTGATGGAGCAATTTACAAGATATTTTTATACCGAGCAATACTCTTATCGAATTATTTTAATCCCTATATTCTCTAAATATAATGTTATTAATTTAAAGGGTAATAATTTCCCCCTTAAATTAATTATTTATCGTTTTACGATCCTTGAATGGACTGTTTCCCCTAGATCATTTTTGAGCACAAGAAAATAGGTTCCCGAAGCTAATTCTGCTGTTGAAAGTAGGAAATTGTTTGCCCCATCACGTAATACTTTTGAGTCTTGTAAAACAGCTTTCCCTAAACAATCGTAAAGCATTATTTCTATTGGTCCTGAGCCATAAGATAAACATTGGATTTGTACATCCGATGAAAATGGATTCGGAAAGATATCTACGGTATACGAATTAGTCGCTTTAAATCGAACTGCTATAATTTGCTTTTTTGTTTGTGTGCCATTAAAATCTACTTGAGTAAGTGAATAATAATTCACATCTGGACCAGGATTTAAATCGTCTAACGAATAATTCAAAATAGAATTACTTGTTCCTGCTCCTTTTACTTTTCCCAGAAATGAAAATGTTTTTCCATCTAAACTCTTTTCAATGATAAAATAATCATTTTCCTTTTCAGAGGTTGTTGCCCATGTTAGATGAACCTTCGTTTCCTTTGGTTCTCCTCTAAAAAACAGTAATTCTACTGGTAAAGGATTTGATCCTGGCCAATTTACTGATACAAAATTATTATCGTTATAGGCTCTTCCTCGCGATGCATTAAAATTATCTCCATTCAAATTATCGATATTAAATCGATACGCATAAACTCGGTAGTAATAAACGTTTCCATTCATCACGGTGTTATCTGTAAATGTTGTTGTTGTTGATCCCGTAATATTTGCTACAATAGTAGCACCTCCAATAATGGCACCTAGCGAATAAGTTGATCCATCAGCAGGAGTAGCAAGAAAGCTATTACTTGTATTTCGCAAAATAATATATCCCGTTAAATTATCTGCAGGATAAGCATCCGTTGCAGGTAACCATGAAAAAGTAACCGACCCCGGTGCACCATTGATGATAGAGGTAAATGCCACCGTTTGTGGTGCCATAAATGGTTGACGAAGTGTATTCCAAAAATCTGAATTTGTTGAACCACAAGCATTCGGTAAACCGAAGGTAATTGTAACACTACTCTTAAAAATATTTGAACCTGCTGGAGCATTATAGTCTTCAATGGTACCACCCGGACATGCATAAATGGCATCACCATCTGCCAAACTACCAGGATAATTTAATTTTGGTGTTGGCATTACTGTCCAACTTGGGCCTGGAGATGGAAAATGCCCTACCCCATGAATATGACCATAGGTTGGAGTGAGAATTTCTTCAATATCGCCATTCCCTGATAAATCAAGAGTTGTTAAACTTCCACCATTAAAATAAGTTAAATCATATACATCCAATTGTAAATAGCCATCGGAAGGATCGGTATCAATAATATGAGAATTCATTTGATGATACAGCATAATCACCGTTCCTC
>JANXSD010000019.1 GCA_025352785.1 Bacteroidota bacterium | reverse complement strand
GTTTGTCCAGTAGTGATGTGATTCAAAAAAAGAACGTTGTACTTTATTCCAGTGATTGCGATCAGTAACAATATTATGCGTTAAGAATTCTAAAAATAAGCTTTCTGATATTGGATCAAAATCATCTCGACCGAGGTAATCAAGATCTGCGTCACAAATAATTTCTTCTAATTTATTTGTTGGTCGTTGAGGCACTTGAGTTGCCATTATCAATTCGCAAATTATTTTAATATCGCCTTCAGGATAATTATATTTAGGTAAAATTTCTTTGGCAAGATTACAGCTACTCATTTCATGGTGGTGATACCCCAAGAGAAACCCGGAATCATGAAATAAAGCAGCAGTTTTAAGCAAACACATTTCATCCTCAGTAACTTTTTCCGATTGACCTAACTCTACCACTGCATGTAACACATCTTGGGTATGTTCAGCATGGTGATAGGTGAGATCAGGAGATAAATCCTTCTTCAACATGTTTAATACGTAGGTTTCGAGCTTTAGGTAGTTCATTATTAACAAAGCCGAATTTACATAAAATAATCAATTGCTAAGCGCGATCACAAGAATTCCTTACAGAACGGATAATTTACGCCCAATTAAAGGAAATAAACTAAAATGTCCAGCAATTTTTGAAAGGTTACTTTATAAATTTTTTCATTAGCGTCCTAATATAGTTAGAACAGTTTCTGTTGGTTAGGTTCAGTCTCTTTGACGTATTGTAATATGGCATCTTCAAACAGTCTGTCAATGGGTGTTTTGTTGAGTAAAGTTAAACTTAAAATCTGTAATATTTGGTATTGAGTGAGGGGCGTTTTTAATTTTTGTTTTACAATAGCAACTGTTACAAAAGTGATAATGGCAATATATATTTGCATCTTCACAGCATTTTCTGAATGGCCCCAAAAAGATTTCACTTTTAGATGTTGCTTTATCCATTTAAAGAACAATTCTATTTTCCATCTATACTTGTAAAGCAATGCAATTTGTAATGCAGTTAGTTCGAAGTTATTTGTTAGAAACATAAGTTTCTTATTTGTTTCAGTGTCATAATATTTTACTCGCCTGAGTTTTTCAGGGTATTCTTTTAAAGCATAATGATTTATTAATTGTATCGTTTGGTCACATAATACGCCTGTTGCCTTATCAACTCTAGCAGAGTAAACTCTTCTGCATTTCATATTAGTTTTTACTCTTGTAATAAAGTAAGCTTGACGTTGATTAATATTAAACAATCGTTCGTAATCTACAAAACCTCTATCCATTATATAGAAACCATTTGTTTCAAATTCGATGGTGTCTAATACATTTACTTCATGTGTTTTACCATCTGTAATATGAATATAACATGGTATTTCTGTTTTCATATCCAACATAGTATGCAGCTTAATAGCTGCTTTATGTTTCCTGAATTTCGCCCACCAAAATACGTTTAGATACAAATCAATAGTTGTCGTATCTATAGCGTAAATCGCATGGTTTTCGAAACAAGATAATTCATCATTTGGAATAATACTTTGCCGAGCCTCAGCGATTAATATGTTAGCATAATCAGCAAATATTCTCCAATTTCGATTTTCATTTGCATATGCCAAATTAGATTTTGAAATAGCGCTCCCAATTCCCAAATGATACCATTTACTTTTTTGTGTTTGTAAACAAAGCGTCAAATCACTAAGACTTTCACGATTAGATAATTGTCCGAACATCATGCACAATAGCTGATGCCAGCATGTAAAATCTTTTACTTTATAATTACCTCCGTATCGTTCAACACACTTTTTGAAATCGTTAGGATCTATTAACGAAACTACTTGAGCAAATACATATTTTCCCGTATTCATTCAACCAATTTATTCAAGAGTAAATTGAAATCGTTTGAACTTTAAAATACCCTAAAGTGCTTTATTATCAATCTATTCAAAGAACAATTAATTTTGTCATTAGGACGCTAGTGAAAATTCTTGGAAAAATCTTATTTATCGCCTCAGTTTTTGTCTTTACCTGAAGCTTCTCATAAATATTGAGAATATGTGTTCGTACAGTCTGCGGCCTGATAAATAATTTTTCACTTATTTCAATGTAATTTAATCCGTGAGACCAAAATGTGATGGTGTCTTTTTCTCGCGCACTTAATTGATTAAAAGCATCAGTTTTTGGCAACAGGTTTCTGAAAAGAATTGACTACTAACCTTGCAATTTGAGGAGTCATAGGTGAACCACCTTGCATAACATCGCGTACAGCTGAAACAAGGCATTCGGCTGTATCCGATTTTAAAAGGTAACCATTTGCTCCGGCACATAATGCTTGAAATATAAATTCATGATTTTCAAAGGAGGTAGAAATAATGTATTGTATATCATTACGAATATTTTTAGCCAATTCGATGCATTCAATTCCATTTTTTCCTGGCATATTAATATCCATAATTACCACATCACAGTTTTCATTGTTGAATTCATTTAAAAACAGATTTCCATTCGCAAAAGTTTTTTCTACATGCATGTCGTGTTGCAAATTAAAAAATGCTTCCATCATCTGCCGAACATCTTTATCACTTCAACAATAAAAATTTTTATTTTATCCATAATTAGTTGGTGTAAAGTTTCCGTATTTTAAATCAGAAAGAAATTTACATCGTTTTTATAAAAAACTAAATATAGCACAACCATATAAACTAAGAGCCCATGTTAAAAAAAAATAACATGGGCTCTTAGAAAATAAATTATTCTTAATACATTCCGTCCATTCCACCACCTGGCATTGAAGGCATAGATGGTTTGTCTTCTTTTATATCAACAAGTACGCACTCAGTAGTAAGTAACATTGCAGCAATTGAAGCAGCATTCTCTAGAGCTACACGAGCAACTTTAGTTGGATCGATAACACCTGCAGCAAGCATGTTTTCATAAACATCAGTACGTGCATTGTAACCGTAGTCATCTTTACCTTCTTTAACTTTTTGTACAACGATTGAACCTTCGATACCTGCATTCGCAACGATCTGACGAAGAGGTTCTTCAAGAGCACGTTTAACGATTGCAATACCTGTTGTTTCATCATCATTATCACCTTTCATTTTATCTAAATCTGCGATACAACGAATGTAAGCAACACCACCTCCTGGTACTATTCCTTCTTCAACAGCTGCACGAGTTGCATGTAAAGCATCGTCAACACGATCTTTCTTTTCTTTCATTTCTACTTCTGTAGCAGCACCAACATAAAGTACTGCAACACCACCTGCTAATTTAGCTAAACGCTCTTGCAATTTTTCTTTATCATAATCAGATGTTGAAGTTTCAATCTGCGCTTTAATTTGGTTAACGCGAGCTTTGATATCATCTTTAACACCTGCACCATTAACAATTGTTGTATTGTCTTTGTCGATGCTGATTTTTACAGCACTTCCTAATGAAGTGATATCTGCACCATCTAATTTGAAACCTTGTTCTTCACTGATAACAGTACCGCCAGTTAAAATAGCGATGTCTTCCATCATTGCCTTACGACGATCACCAAAGCCTGGAGCCTTAACAGCAGCAATCTTTAATGAGCCACGTAATTTGTTTACCACAAGTGTTGCCAATGCTTCTCCATCAATATCTTCAGCAATGATTAACAATGGGCGACCTGTTTGAACTACTTTCTCAAGAATCGGTAATAATTCTTTCATATTGCTGATCTTCTTGTCGTAGATCAAGATGTATGGATTTTCTAAAACAGCTTCCATTTTATCAGGATTCGTAACAAAATACGGGCTGATATATCCACGATCAAATTGCATTCCTTCAACAACTGTTACAGTTGTTTCTGTTCCTTTCGCTTCTTCAACGGTGATTACACCTTCTTTCTTTACTTTATCCATTGCAAGTGCTATCAGTTTCCCGATTTCACTATCGTTGTTAGCAGAAATAGTAGCAACTTGTTCAATTTGTTTGCTATCACTTCCAACTGTCTTGCTCATTTTTTGTAAGCCAGCAACAACTGCTGTAACAGCTTTGTCGATACCACGCTTAAGATCCATAGGATTTGCGCCAGCAGCAACATTTTTCAAACCTGCAGTAACGATTGCTTGAGCAAGTACAGTTGCAGTTGTCGTTCCATCACCAGCAACATCTGCAGTTTTTGATGCAACTTCTTTCAACATCTGTGCGCCCATGTTTTCAACAGGGTTCTTTAATTCAATTTCTTTTGCAACTGTTACACCGTCTTTAGTAATGGATGGTGCACCATATTTTTTATCGATAATAACGTTACGTCCTTTTGGACCTAATGTAACTTTTACAGCGTTTGCTAATGCATCTACACCGCGTTTTAAGGCGTCGCGTGCTTCAAGGTTAAAGGTGATGTCTTTTGCCATAGTAGTATGAGCTTTTTAGATTTTTTTAAAGTGAGAAATTTTTAATACCGATTGTTACCGTTCCGAAATTTAAATAACTGCGAAAATGTCCGATTCACGCATGATAAGAAAATCTTTTCCATCAACTGCGATTTCTGTTCCTGAATATTTTCCGTAAAGTACAGTGTCACCAACTTTTACCGACATTGGTTCGTCTTTTTTACCATCTCCAACGGCTACTACTTTGCCTTTTTGTGGTTTTTCTTTTGCTGTATCGGGAATGATGATTCCGCTAGCAGTTTTTTCTTCAGCCGGTGATACTTCAACGATCACACGGTCAGCCAATGGTTTAATACTTACTGAGCTCATGGTTTAAATATTTAATAATTGGGTTTAGATTTTTATGATAAAAATTATCTTTAATGACTATTCAGCAATTGTGCCAATAGGAAATAAATGAAAAATGCTGTCAAAATTTCCCCTGTAGAGAGTTATGACAGCATCTTTATTGACAGATTGATAGTCAATCTGTCATTAGATTATTTCCCTGGAGTTGGAGCAGCAGGTTGTGGTTGTCCTTTACCAGCAGGTTGTGCAGGTTTTTGTCCTTGTGCCGCACCAGGAGCAGGAGCACCGGTTGTCGTTGGAGCTGCAGTATTATCGATTTGTTGTTGAATCAACGATTGGTTTTCTGCGTTCTTTCCACCTTTGGGAAGAACAAGGTTTCCAACGATTGCAAGAACAATCAAACTGATTGCAAAACCCCACGTTAATTTCTCTAGGAAATCTGTTGTTTTGCGAACTCCCATCACTTGGTTAGAGGCAGAAAGCCCAGAAGCAAGACCACCACCTTTAGAATTTTGTACTAAAACAATTAATCCTAAAAGGATACTAACGATTACTATGAGAACTACAACGAAGGTGTACATTTATCTGTCAGGAATTAAGTTTTATTTTTCAAATCTTCAATAAGGGCTGCAAAGTAACGGCTTTTTTCTGGAAATTTCAAGGATAGCTTTTCATAGAATGAAATTGCTTTATTGGTGTTTCCCTGTTGCGCATAAATTTTTGCAAGTGTCTCAGAAACAATATCTTCTGGCTCTTCAATACTCTTCCTAGCCATGTTGATGGGTGAATAAAACGTGCTTTTCGCCGGTGTGATTCGCGGATCTTCCTTGATAAACCTTTCAATGAGCTCCACTTTATCCGTTTTTGTCTGCGGAATATCAGGGATAGGTGATGAGGCAATGCGCTCAGAAATAAGCTTCCTGTTTTCAAGGTCTTCAGCAGAAATGTTTTCTTCCTTTAAAATCATCCTCACCATATTTGGCGAGCTTTCCTGTTCAGTTTCTTGAATTGGATTCTCTAAGTGTGGAGATGGTTTCGTAACAAGATCCATTTGTACTTCTTCCTGTACAAAAACAATAGCTGGCTTGATTCCTCTTTCAGTTTTTATCGGTTCTTCCTTCGTTTCAACGGATGGAGTAGTTTGACTTTTTACATAAATCAACCGCGACTTAAAAGGCTCAATAATTTCTTCTTTCTTTTTTACATAAGAATCAATAACAACAGGACTAATTCCTTTCTCAACTTCCTGCGAAACATGTTTTACCTCTTCAACAATCACAGATTTCGAAATACTATTTTGTGGAGCAACAACTTCATTAACTTTAATATCAACAATGATGGGTTGCGCAACTTTTATTTCCTCAATATGTACAGGAGTTGCATTTTCTATTGCTTTCTGTTCATCCTGATCCTTTTTAGCATGTAACCACTCAGAAAAAGAATGTACTTCAGTACCTATAGGAGTGTTACTTTCATTGCGAGAAATAATTCCTTCTTCAGCTATAAATTTATTTTCAAGTGGAATTTCTTTAATGTTACTTTCAATAATTTTTAGAGAAGGAATATCGGCAACAATTAATGGCTTAGGAACATCACTTGCCATTACAGCTTCAAATCTTTCATCATCAAGTTCTAATGAAGATTCCAGTGTTATTATTTTTTCTTCTTTAGCTAAATTTTCATTCGCCTCAATTCTATCTTCAGATATTTCTTCTGGAACAAAAACTTCTTGCGAAGAAAAATAATCAGTATTGTTGTTTTTTGTTTTCTGAAGGCCTTCTAAAATTAGTGCTTCAAGTGGATCAAAATTGTTTTCAATCGGAGTCTCAATTTCTACAACAACTACCGGAGCAAAATTTTCAACCGTTGATTCCTGCGAAAGAAATTCTTCTTCATTCATTGCACTAATTTCCTCTTCTTGCCCAACGAATTCTTGTGCAACTTCAGTAACAATTTCTTCTTCACTATTCCTTATTTTAATTACTGGAATCTCACGTATTTCTTCCCTCCATATATTAAGTTCCTTAAGGCGTAAATCAACAATTTGTTGCGGACTTAATTCTGATTCATCTATACTATCAATACCTTTTTCTTCTTCGTGAACGATAGGAGGAATGATATATGCTTTCTCTTCAAGAGATAAATCAACTAAGGGATTTTCAGAAATATCAATTGTTTCAACTGCAGAAACAATTACTTCCTGATAGATCGATTCTGAATCGGTATTTAATAGTAAATCACTTACCGTATCTATTGCTGTATATTCATTTTTCTGACGAACAACTTCTGCTTTCTCATGCATGAGATTAAACAAGCGTGTACGATCAGGTGCATAAGCAGATGCAATCTTTAACTGTTGCGAATAACGTACAGAATTTTGATCACGAAGTTGTCGTAATTGTAACATTCGTAAAGGTTGGCAATAAGGAAATTGCTCGAGCAAACCATTAAGCGAGGAGCCCGTTAACTGAGATACCGTTGCAGGCTCTCGTACTAATTCGAGGAATTGTTCGCGTGTCATTACCAGTTACTAACAGCTTTATTAAAAATATCGTCTACCAATTGCTTGTTTATTTCTTCAATTAAATTTTGCTCTACTTCATTTAAACTTTTATCGCTGGGATAATCCGCAAAACGTGAGAAAGATGTCTCAAAATTTTGTTTATTATCTTTTGTGTTGCTGAACTTCACATTTACTGTTATTGTTAATCTATTTTGAGCAGCAGTTTGGTCACCTTGAATCGCAATTGGTTGTGTTCGGTAATCTGAAATCTGACCTTCAAATAATAAATCAGCATTCGATTCAACCACTCTTAAACTTGTTTGTGAAACAAATTTATCTTTTAATTTCTCCGTAAATTTCTGACTCAATGTTGGTTCAATGATACTTGCTCTATTTTGAAAATATTGAATAGTAACTGTCTTCACGTCAGGTGCAATTGAAGCTCCCGTAAATGAATACACACCACATCCATAAATGGAAATTAGATATAGTAATAAAATACAAGCTAAAGGTTGGCGCATGCTTTATTTGATATTGTACTCATTAATTTTACGGTAAAGCGTACGCTCCGAAATTCCTAATTCTTGAGCTGCATATTTGCGTTTACCTTTATGTTTTTCAATCGCTTTAATAATCATCTCTTTTTCTTTATCTGATAAAGATAATGACTCATCAATCATCTCTTCATGCGCATGAATTTTCATTGGTGCGGATTGAATAGTAACTCCTGGTTGTGATTGAATGATATTCGAATGTTGATTTGAATTTGTATTCGAATCATTATAAACTGAAGCATTGTAATTGAGTGGGGTTTCGTCAACAGCTAAATTGATACCTCCACCAGATACAATTGTACCTACTACTTTTTTAAGTTCTGAAAGATCTTTCTTCATCTCGAAAAGAACTTTGTACAATAATTCACGTTCCGAAAACTCACCTGAATTCTTTGCTTCTTCTCGAAGTACCATAGGTAAGGTAGAGTTGCTGTCTTTTGGTAAATATTTTAGCAATACTTCTGCTGTTACTATTTTGTTTTGCTCAAGAATTGATAATTGTTCGGTTACGTTTTTTAGCTGACGAACATTTCCTGGCCAACGGTATTCGATAAGTAATCGTTGCGCTTCCGGTTGCAAATGAATGATAGGCATCTTGTAACGATCTGCAAAATCAGCAGCAAATTTTCTAAACAATAGAAATATATCTTCGCTACGATCACGCAACGATGAAACATGAATTGGAACTGTATTTAATCGATAATATAAATCTTCTCTAAATTTTCCTCGCTCAATTGCATCAGTAACATTTACGTTTGTTGCAGCAACTACGCGCACATTTGTTTTTTGCACTTTACTTGATCCTACGCGTAAAAATTCTCCGGTCTCTAAAACACGAAGTAATCGTACTTGAGTAAGGATTGGTAATTCCGCCACTTCATCTAAGAATATTGTTCCGCCGTTGCCAGCCTCAAAATATCCCTTACGCGCATCATGTGCTCCAGTAAAAGAACCTTTCTCATGTCCGAATAATTCAGAGTCGATTGTTCCTTCTGGTATAGCTCCGCAATTAACTGCAATGTAAGGTCCATGCTTTCTAGAACTCAAAAAGTGAATGATTTGCGGAAATATTTCCTTTCCAGTTCCACTTTCTCCCGTAATCAAAACTGATAAATCAGTAGGTGCAACTTGTCGGGCAATATCAATTGCATGATCAAGTGTAGGAGAATTTCCTATGATGCCAAAACGTTGTTTTAAATCTTGAATCTTCACCTTAAAATTTATTGTGAATTATTGAAATTTATTTTATGAAATCACTTCACCAATTAAGGTTGCAGATGTACAATTAGTTGCGAGAACATTAACATAATCACCACGCTTGTGATTTCCTTTCGGGAAAACGACTACCGTATTTTGTGTATTTCGTCCACAAAACATATCGGTCGATTTTTTTGAAATGGATTCAATCAAAACACGATGAATTTTCCCTAATCCTAATTTCGTTTGCTCTTCTGAAAGTAATCGTTGTAAGTCTACAATTTCTTGCAATCGTCTTGCTTTTACCTCTGTAGAAATATCATCTTCGAATTTTTTCTCCGCTGCAGTTCCAGGCCGTTCCGAATAACTAAACATATATGCATAAAAATACTTCGACCATTTCATCAATGAAAGTGTATCTTGATGTTCTTCTTCAGTTTCACTACAAAAGCCTGTAATAATATCGGTTGAAATACTGCATTCAGGCATAATTACTCTAATGGATTCGATACGTTTAATATAATCCTCACGCGAATAACCACGGTTCATTTTTGCTAATACTCTCGAATTACCAGATTGTACCGGAAGATGAATGTATTTACAAATATTTTCATACTTCGTCATGCTATGAAGAACGGCATCTGTCATGTCGCGAGGGTTACTTGTAGAAAAACGAACACGTAGTTCAGGATTAACTTGAGCAACTAATTCTAATAAGTCGGCGAAGGTTGTGTATTTGGATTGTTCTTCTGGTTTCAATAAGTGGTTCAATGCAGCGTGAACAGTTTCAACTGCTAATTCTTTCTTTTGTCCACCTCCCCACCATAGATATGAATCTACATTTTGTCCTAAAAGTGTTACTTCACGATAACCATCCTCAAACAATTGTTTTGCTTCATTTATGATACTTTCGGGATCTCTACTTCTTTCTCTTCCTCGAGTAAATGGTACTACACAAAACGAACACATATTATCGCAACCACGCATAATTGAAACAAATGCTGTTACGCCATTTTTATCTAAACGAACAGGACTAATATCTGCATAAGTTTCTTCCCGTGATAGAAGTACATTTACTGCACGATGTCCATTTTCTACTTGAACTAATAAATTGGGTAAGTCACGATAGGAATCTGGCCCAGCAACAATATCAACTAATTTTTCTTCTTCTAATAATTTGGATTTCAAACGCTCTGCCATACATCCCAAAATCCCGATGATCATTCCAGGCTTGTTTTTCTTTGCTTTTTTAAATTCGAAAAGACGAGATCGAATTTTTTGCTCCGCATTGTCTCGAATCGCACAAGTATTTACAAATATTACGTCAGCATCGTTCATGTCTTTGGTAGTTTCAAAACCCTGACCAATTAATATAGCAGCAACCACTTCACTATCTGCGAAGTTCATGGAACAGCCATAACTTTCTAAAAATAATTTCTTGCTAGAAGATTTTCCCTTTGATTCCATCGTAATGGATTCTCCTTGCCTCGACTCATCTATTACTTTTAACTCACCCTCAATCATTCTAAAAATATTTGCACAAAGGTAGCAAAAAGGAGCGCTGGTGTCAAAATGTCAGATCATTTTATATGCAACTAATAAAGATTAATATAATTCTTCCATTTTTCATTTTTAATTAGAATTAAAGCTTCCTAAAATTTGCAGAAAGGATGGTTTTTAGACATTTTTAAAGATTAAATCAATTCTATTAAAATGTTAATATATTGATAAACAATATAATCCCAATTAAATGGTATTACATTTGAATTCGGAAAATTTTGAAAATTTAAATTTTGTTACTTTGCGCCCCAATGGGTTTAAGGAATAATAAACTGATGAAGTACATTATCATCCATTGGAACCCTGTCAATTATTGTTAAAAATCTATAAATAATTTCTATTAAATCTGCATGGCTGATAATCTTGTGATAGTGGAGTCCCCCGCAAAAGCGAAGACAATTGAAGGATTTCTTGGAAAAGATTTTCAGGTGAAGTCCAGTTATGGCCATGTACGTGACCTTGTGAAAAATGACAAAGGCATTGACATTGGCAATGGTTTTTCTCCTTTATATGAAGTATCCCCTGACAAGGAAAAGGTGGTGAACGAATTAAAGTCGTTGAGTAAAAAAGCAAAAACGGTTTGGTTAGCAACTGACGAGGATCGCGAAGGAGAAGCTATTTCATGGCATTTATTTGAAACACTTAATCTTAAAGAAAGTAATACGAAACGTATCGTTTTTCATGAGATCACAAAAAAAGCCATTCAGGAGGCGATTAGTAAACCACGTTTTATAGATATGCATTTGGTAGATGCGCAACAGGCTCGTCGTATTCTTGATCGATTGGTGGGTTTCGAATTGTCACCAATACTTTGGAAAAAAATTAAGCCATCACTTTCTGCTGGCAGAGTGCAGTCTGTTTCGGTGAGATTAATTGTAGAGCGTGAGCGTGATGTAGAAGGTCATAAATCACAATCGGCATATAAGTTAGTAGCTCATTTTATTGTTAAAGATAAAAAGGGAAATAGCACGTTGCTTAAGGCAGAGCTTTCTCAACGATTCCCAGTTAAAGAAGATGCAGAGGCATTATTGAATAAATTAGCAAATGCAAATTTCAAGATATCTAACCTTGAAGTGAAGCCAGGAAAAAAATCGCCGGCCGCACCTTTTACTACTTCTACATTACAACAAGAAGCTAGTCGTAAATTAGGCTTTTCAGTTGCTCAAACAATGGTTGTTGCACAACGTCTTTATGAGAGTGGAAAGATCACTTATATGAGAACGGATTCAGTGAATTTATCACAACTTGCTTTGGACGAGGCAAAAGTTGCCATCAGTAAAATGTATGGGAAGGAATATTCTTTCACACGACAATTCAAGACCAAATCAGCAAATGCACAAGAGGCTCATGAGGCGATCCGACCTGCATATTTAGATTTGTCAACTATTGACGGTGAAAATGCGGATCGTCGTTTATATGAACTGATCTGGAAACGAACAATTGCATCACAAATGGCAGATGCCCAATTAGAGCGTACCGTTGTAAATATTGAAAACAATAAATCGAAAGAATTATTTATTGCTACTGGCGAAGTAATTCGTTTCGATGGTTTTCTTCGTGTGTATCTTGAATCTACTGATGATGAAAATGAGGAGAATGATACTGAGAAAGAAAAAGATGGATTATTACCTCCTTTAACGATCGGTCAAATGTTGGATTTAGATACGATCACGGGAACACAACGATTCTCATCACCTCCTGCTCGCTATACAGAAGCTAGTTTGGTAAAGAAATTGGAAGAGTTGGGAATTGGTCGACCTTCAACGTATGCGCCGACGATCTCTACTGTTCAAAAGAGAGGTTATGTGATTAAAGAAGATCGTCCTGGCAAAGAGCGAATTTTTACTGTTCTTACTTTGAGAAATGGTAAGGTTAGTACAGAAGACCGAACGGAGAATTATGCTGCAGAAAAATCGAAAATGTTTCCTACAGACATCGGAACTGTGGTAACTGATTTCCTGGTTTTAAACTTCCCTGAAATTCTTGATTATAATTTCACTGCGAATGTGGAAAGAGAATTTGATGAGATCGCTCAAGGTAATTTGCAATGGGCGAAAATGATAAAGAAATTCTACGGACCTTTTCATAAATTGGTAGAAGACACGGAGAAAAATAGTGAGCGTGCTACCGGTGAGCGAATCCTTGGTGTTCATCCAGAGAATGGTAAAAAAATATCCGCTCGTATTGGACGATTCGGACCATTGGTTCAGATTACTGGAGAGACAGAAGATGAGAAGCCTCAATTTGCCAAATTACGACCCGGTCAGCGCCTTGAAACAATTACTCTTGAAGAGGCTTTAGATCTTTTTAAGATGCCGCGCAATATTGGTAATTACGAAGAAGAAGATGTGACCATCAGCATTGGAAGATTTGGGCCGTATGCTCGTCATAATGGAATTTTTGTTTCATTAGCAAAAGCGGATGATCCCTATACCATTGAAATTGATCGTGCCATTGAACTTATAGAGGGCAAACGTAAGACAGATCGAGAGCGTATTATTCGAATTTTTGAGGAGCGTCCGGATGTGAAGTTATTGAATGGACGCTGGGGACCTTATTTGGTTGCTAATGAACTTAATTATAAGCTGCCAAAAGACAAAGATCCCAATGCCTTAACCTTACAGGATTGTTTGGACATTATTATAGCTGCTGGTGAAAATGGAGGCAAGCCAAAGCGTTCGTTTGGCAGAAAGGCTGCTCCTTTTGCAGCGAAGAAAGTTCCTGCAAAGAAAACGGTAGCAAAGAAAACTCCTGCAACAACAGGTGCGAAAACTTCTGTTGCGAAAACGATTTCAAAAGTCCCTGCAAAGAAAAAGGCTACCAAAACTGTAGCGAAAGCTCCAGTAAAGGCAGCAGCCTCGAAAACAGCTACTGCAAGAAAAAAGACGAAATAGTTTTAAAAAAAATTAGGCTTTATGCTGGAAGCTTATTTCCAACCACTCGATGCTGGCCTATTATGGCACAATGGTCAAGCACTCCCTTCGGATGCTTTGGGCACTACTATCCAATCCTATTATCAAGAAGGAAAGTTTCCTGATTTTGAGGGTGTTCGTTTAGCCATCATTGGAGTAGGGGAGGATAGAGGGAACCAACTAAACATAGGAGCTGCCGATGGGATGGACCTCATTCGTGAAAAATTTTATAGTTTGAAGGTTCATCAACATCCACAACGCATTATTGATTTAGGAAATATCCGTCGTGGAGCAACACTTGAAGATACATATGCCGCAATAGCTACGGTAATTTATGAATTGATCCCATTGAAAATTATACCGGTGATTCTAGGAGGAAGTCAAGATTTAACTTATGGGCATTATGCTGGTTATAAAATGCTAGAGCAAATCATAAACATCGTAAGTGTTGATTCGCAATTTGACTTGGGGCAACCCGAAGACCCAGTAAATGCAGAGACATTTCTTGGTAAAATAATACTTGAGCAACCAAATTACCTTTTTAATTTTAGCAACATTGGATACCAAACTTATTATGTAGGTACAGAAAGTGTTGAGCTCATGAAAAAATTATTTTTCGACACCTTTAGGTTAGGTCAAGTGCGTGATGATATTCAAGAAACAGAGCCCATCGTTCGTAATGCTGACTTGGTGACAGTTGATTTATCGGCAATTCGACAAAGTGATGCTCCTGGGAATTCACAAGCCTCGCCTAATGGTTTTTTTGGTGAAGAAGCTTGTCAAATAATGATGTATGCTGGAGTGAGTGATAAGTTGAGCGGGCTTGGGATTTACGAATACAATCCTAAATTTGATGTTAATGGTCAAACAGCTAGTTTAGTGGCACAAATGCTTTGGTATTTTATAGAAGGAGTATCTAGCAGAAAGCAAGATTTACCTCTATTAAATGCCAATAATTACATTACTTATATAGTAGCTATTGCGAATGTAGAGCATGAAATTACCTTTATAAAGAGTACTAAGAGTGACCGATGGTGGATGAAACTTCCGATGGAAGGGAGCAGAAATCGGTATTTAAGTCAACATTTACTGCCATGTTCTTATAAAGATTATCAACAAGCATGTAACAATGAAGTACCTGATCGGCTATGGAATGCGCTTCAAAAACTAGCATAATGGCTTATTGAGACGTTCAAATAAATTTCTTTTGAAAATAATTTATGCAGGTTTTAGAGTAATTTCGAGATGTTAAAATATCGCGTTTTGCCTCTCAAAATGACAAAAAAATGGTAATTATTGATCTTGTGAATAAATTAATAAAGGCAATGTTCGCATGATATGGTTTTGAAATTTAGAATAATATTTACTTACTTTATCCCCCAGAATCATCCGAAAAATCGATCGCACTGTATGAAGAAAATTTTAGCTGTTTTAGTAGCTGGTTGTATATCCACCTTAGCCCTAGCACAACAAGACCCCCAGTTCAGCCAGAATATGTTTAACCGTTTATACGTGAATCCAGCTTATGCTGGAAGTAACGAAGCGATTTGCGCACACCTGCTTTACCGTTCACAATGGGTTGGCTTTGGAGACGGAGCCCCAAAGACAGGAGTTCTTGGTGTTGAAGCTCCATTTGCAAACAACAAAGTAGGCTTAGGGTTAAGCATTGCCTCAGATAAGAACGGAGCATTCCAAACCTTTAATGCAAAACTCGCTGGCGCATATAAATTTGATGTAGGCAATGGCAAATTAGGAATTGGAGTTGATTTAGGCTTATTGCAAGATAAGGTTGATGCTTCAGGATTTAAGCCCGTTGATCCTAATGATGCTTCTATTCCAGCTAATTCTAGTGGTTCAGCATTTGATGTTGGAGCAGGATTATATTACAATTCTGAAAAATTATATGTTGGAGTTTCGGCATCACATTTATCGGAGCCAAGTGTAACCTTAGACAATTCTTCGATTAAATTCGAGCGTCATTATTATGCAATGATTGGATATTCGGCAGAAGTAACGCCGATGATCACTTTAAAGCCTTCGATATTTGTAAAGACAATTGCAGGAAACACAACAGCTGATATTAATTTGAACGCTTATGTTAATAATCGTTTTTGGTTAGGTGCTTCTTATCGCAATGATGATGCTATCGTAGCATTAATAGGATTAAATATTACAGACAATTTACGCATTGGATACTCTTACGATTTCACAACATCAAATCTTAAGAAATATAGTGATGGTAGTCATGAGATTATGCTTGGCTATTGTTTCAAAGTGAAAAAGAAAATTACCCCTGTAATCAGAAATGTAAGGTTTCTATAGTAATAGGAATTATTTCACCCGGAAAGCAACTTAAATTGGAGCCTAAACGTATCATCAAACTGAAAATGTCGCATATACTAAAGCTGGATTTTCAACGTTCGATGTTTACGTTTTTAGTGTATCCAGAACCCAAAAGCAAACAAAGCATGAAAAACCTGATTATTGCTTCTTTAACAGTGCTGTTGCTCAGTAGTTGTGGAGGCGGTAACCGCGGACAACTAGTAGGAGTCCAGGGAAGGCAAAAATGGTACCAAGCAGACCCATACGGGATGGTATTTATTCCACAAGGCTCATTCAACATGGGTCCTGGTGACCAAGATGTTCCTTATTCTCAAATTGCTCAAACAAAAAGCGTAACAGTACATGCTTTTTATATGGACAATACAGAAATAACGAACAATGAGTATCGCCAATTTGTTTATTGGGTGAGGGATTCTCTTGCTCACCGACTAATTGGAGGCGATCACATTGTTGATGAAGGAGAATATGGAGAACATATTGACTGGGATCAAAGAATTAAATGGGACGATGAAGCCAATGTAGAAACATTATCAGAGCTTTATTTGCCAGAAAGTGAACGTTTTTATCGTCGTAAAGAAATCGACTCACGCAAATTAAACTTTGAATTTTACTGGCTAGATCTTCAAGCTGCGGCCCAAAAGGATTATAGCAAGGATCGTGATGGAGCTGCTGGTTCTTTAGCCAACAGACCACAAGGTAGAACAGATAGATCAGTATACATAAAAAAGGAAATTATCAACATTTATCCAGACACGTTGGCTTGGATTCATGATTTCACGTATTCATTTAATGATCCAATTACTAAAGCATATTTTTGGCATCCAGCTTATGATGATTACCCTGTTGTGGGAGTAAATTGGAAACAAGCAAAAGCATTTTGCGTTTGGCGTACTCGCCTATTAAATAGTTATCTTGAAGAAGATGGGGAAGAGATAGTACAAGATTTCCGTCTTCCATCAGAAAGTGAGTGGGAATATGCATCACGTGGAGGATTACAAAACAATCCATATCCTTGGGGAGGTCCTTACATCCGTAATAGTAGAGGATGTTTCTTAGCGAATTTCAAGCCATTACGTGGTAATTATATCGATGATGGAGGTTTCTATACTGTAAAAGCAACTTCTTATTGGCCAAACGATTATGGTTTGTATTGTATGGCAGGAAACGTTGCGGAATGGACAAGCAACGCCTTTGATGAATCAGCTTATAATTTTATGCACGATTTGAATCCTGATTATACGTATGAAGCAAAAGATAATGATCCTTCTGCGTTAAAACGTAAGGTGATTCGTGGCGGATCTTGGAAGGACATTGGTTATTTCCTTCAAACAGGGACACGTAGCTATGAATTTCAGGATTCTTGTAAATCGTACATTGGATTTCGTTGCGTAATGGATTTCATGGGACGCGACAAGTCTGATTTCTAAAATTTTATTTACTATTACATTCTAAAAAAGCGAAATACCACAATTCGCTTAAATAATTTATTCAATTAACCAAAACATCTAAAAAAACGGGACAACAATGGGGATAGCTCAAATAACGCAAGGGAAAGCGTTTAAACAATTCATGGCTAAGCTTTATGGTTTCGGTGCAGCAATCGTAATCGTAGGAGCCCTCTTTAAAATTCAACACTGGGAAGGTGCTGGATTAATGTTAACAGTAGGACTTTTGACAGAGGCAGTAATCTTCTTCTTTTCTGCATTTGAACCACCACATGAAGATGTGGATTGGTCATTAGTGTATCCTGAATTAGCGGGAATGCATGATGGTACAGACAAAAAGAAGCATAAGAAAGCTGGAGATCCAGTAGCACAAGAATTGGATAAGTTATTATCTGAAGCTAAGATCGGACCTGATTTAATTCAAAGTTTAGGAACAGGATTAAAAGCATTAAGTGAGAATACTTCTAAGTTGGCAAACATTTCGAATGCGGCAGTAGCAACAGACGAATATGCAAAAAACGTGACTGCAGCATCACAAAAGGTTTCTTCATTATCTGCATCTTATGATAAGGCAGCTCAAGCGATGAACGCGATGAGTTCTTCACAAGAGGAAGTAAAGATTTATGGTGACCAAATGAAATCAGCAGGTAAAAATATGGCTGCTTTGAATGCGGTTTATGAGCTTCAATTACAGGAGGCTAGTACACGCATGAAAGAGACAACTAAGTTTTATGATGGAATTGGTCAATTACTATCCAATTTAAATAATACAGTTGAAGATACTAAAAAGTACAAAGAGGAAGTTGGTAAGTTAGCTAAAAACCTTGGCGCTCTTAATACAGTTTATGGCAATATGTTATCAGCCATGAACACGAATTCTGGTAAATAACATTCCGTTTCTTAATAATATTTTACTAACCCAAAACCTAGAAACGAGAAATGGCTGGAAATAACCTCTCCCCGAGGCAGAAGATGATTGGGATGATGTATCTGGTGTTAACAGCATTGTTAGCATTGAACGTGTCCAAAGAAATTATCAATGCTTTCATTACAATTAACGATAGTCTTGAGACTACTGTAAGTAACCTTACAGGAAAAAATGCTCAAGCATATGCTGCTTTCCAAAAACAAATGGAAGTAGATCCCAAAAAGACAAAGCCGCTATTTGAAAAAGCGCAACAGATAAAAAAATTGTCTGATGATATGGATAAGTATTTGACAAGTTTGACAGACGAACTTATCCGTAAAACTGATAAACTGGAGCCATCAGCAAAATCAATAAGTTTACATGACATGAAAGGAACGGATAACTATGATATCCCGACTAATTACATGTGTGGTGATAAGAACGATGGTTTGGGGCACAAAGCATCAGAAATGAAAAAGAAGATTATTGACTACAAAAAGGGTATTTTAATTACCCTTGATGCGGGTGATCGTCCTAAGTTTGAAAAACGATTGAATGCATTATTTAATACGGATGATCCAAAAGTTCCAGAAGACGGAAAGCGTACATGGGAAATGGCTAATTTCTACCATAATCCAGTTGTTGCTACAGTAGCATTAATTACAAAAACTAAATCAGATGTTAAGAATGCTGAGTCAGAACTGATAACGCATTTATTATCGTCTATCAATGCTGCCGATTTTAAATTTGATACTCTTACAGCAAAAGTTATTGCACCATCGAGTTATCTTATCGAAGGACAACAGTATACTGCAGATATCTTTTTAGCCGCAATGAGTTCTACGAGTGATCCAGAAATTACTGTTAATGGTAGCCCATTGAAAGTAGATGGTGGTGTTGGTACGTATACTTTATCTGCATCAGGAGTTGGTGAGAAAACGTATGCAGGTATTATTAAAGTAAAGGGTCCGGATGGTGTTGTAAAGCCAATTCCTTTTGGTCCGATAAAATACATCGTGGCTAAGCCAAGTTCAACAGTATCTGCGGATAAGATGAATGTAATTTACATTGGTGTTCCGAATCCAATGACGATATCGGTACCAGGAGTTCCTGATGAGAAAGTGAAATATTCAGTTGCTGGATCATTAACGTTAACGCAAGATCCTAAATTACCGAAAGGCCATTTTATTGCTGAAGCGAAAGGACAACCAGGAGAAGCTACGATCACCGTAAATGCTGACTTTAACGATAAGCCTACCAAAATGGGTGAATTCAAGTTTCGTTTAAAGAGAATTCCTGATCCAGTAGCTAAGATAGGTGGTAAGAAAGATGGTAACATTCCGAAAGCACAGTTAGCGGCTCAGCAAGGTATTATCCCAACGATGGAAGGATTTGATTTTGATCTTTATCCTCGAGTAGTTTCCTTTAAGATGAGTCGTTATGGAAAAGGTCGTGATCCAATAGAGAAAACGGCCGAAAGTGGAACCTTAACTGGCGACATGAAAACGATTATTGATCAATCCCGTCCTGGTGATAAAATTCTATTTGAATACATTAATGTATCGATGCCTGATGGTACAAAACGCCAGGTAAATGCCATTCCATTGACAGTTCAATAAAAAAATAAATCCGCAACATTAATTCATAATTTTGCGTTTACTTGAAACGGTGCAATTAACACAAATTCATCCCATGAAAAAGTTCATCCTGTTATTAGTGACAGTTATTGGTTTTACTGCCATAGCGAGTGCACAAAATGTACTTGATGGGATATATGTAAGAGAGAACAATCCGGCTCGCCGCGTGATCCCTTATCCATATCTCAGGGAAGCTGACGTAATGTGGTCAAAGAAAATCTGGAGACATATTGATTTGAACGAAAAAATTAATGCTCCTTTAAGATACCCTAAGTCGGGTGAGACGAAAGACCGCAAAAATTTAATCAGCGTAATGATGGACGCTGTGAATGAAGGAAGTTTAACAGCTTATGATCCACAAGATGACGAGTTCACTCTTCCGATGACTGCTGGTGAGTTTTCTAAAGTTGGAGGAGCCGATTCTGTTGCCATCAAAGTAACGCGTCCAGATCCTCCGTATGATGAATATGACTCTACTGTATTTCGTAAGTTCAACCCAGATGACGTAGTTCAATATCGTTTGAAGGAAGAGTGGTTCTTTGATAAGCAACGTTCGGTGATGGATTGCAGAATTATAGGAATTTGCCCTATGGTTTTGGCTCGTGATCAGGATGGAAACCTTATTGAAGGTGGACAGAAGAAATTATTATTCTGGATCTACTATCCGGAAGCTCGTAGAATATTTGCTAACGCAGAAGTAGCAAATCGTTATAACAGTTCTATGCGACTAACCTTCGAAGATATTTTTATGAAACGAATGTTTAATAGCTACATCACAAAAGAAGATAACGTTTACAATCGTCGCGTTGATGATTACAAAACGAATCCACTGGATGCATTGTTAGAATCGGAAAGAATAAAACAAGATATGATCAACTTCGAAATTGATCTTTGGGAATATTAATTCTTGATAAAGTATTAAAGCAATGGCTGCCTGAAAGGGTGGCCATTTTTTTTTGGAGTTACATTAATCCCCTCACTGAAACCTTTGGAGTATGCTCAAATTCAAATCTAACCTTATTTTTATTTGTATCCATCACTAAATATTTCTGGAAGTCAAATGTGTTTTTTCTTTTGGCAAAACAGGAGAATTTTACTATTTCTTTTAAACGCAAAAAAAAGATAATTTAGATTTAAATGAATGAAGTTAAATTTGCGATCTAGTATTAAAAACATAATAATTATTTCAATAAAATGTTTAAAGGAACTCAATCAAGAATTTTCGTGATCTTTTGTACATTTAGCATGCTAATGTAAATCACCTAACCGTTTAATGAAATTAATAACCTGGAATTGTCAAGGTGCTTTTAGGAAAAAGGCTAATGAGATTCTTAAACATAACCCTGATATTTTGGTGGTTCAGGAATGTGAACATCCTAGTAAATTAATTTTTAATTCGAGTATTCAACAACCGAAAGATCTATTATGGTTTGGAGAAAATGAACATAAAGGAATTGGTGTTTTCTCTTATAGCAAATATAGATTTAAGTTGCTAGACGATTATAATCCTGAATTCAAAATCATAGCACCAATTTCAGTTTCAGGGGGTGCAATCGACTTTACGCTCTTTGCTGTTTGGGCTAATAATCCACAAGACAAAAAAAATCAGTATGTCGGTCAGGTATGGAAAGCAATTAAGCATTATGACGCTATTCTTAATGTCGGACCAACAATACTTACTGGAGATTTTAATAGCAATACAATTTGGGATAGGCCAAGTAGGGAAGGGAATCATTCGACAGTTGTTGAAGCTTTAGCGGGTAAAAAAATACATAGTATTTATCACAAGTATTTTTTGCAGAATCAAGGGGACGAAAAGCATGCTACTTTTTATCTACATCGTGATAAAAACAAAACCTATCATCTTGATTATTTTTTTGTGTCTGACGATTTACTTTCTATTATTAAAAATTTTGAAGTGGGAACCTATGAAAATTGGATTGCACACAGTGATCATTCACCACTTATTGTGGAGTTTAATTTGAGACGAATGAAAATGAGTAAATGATAATAATCTTGGTATTCAGAACTGCAAACTTAGTTATATTTGAATTTAGATATTTTTACAATGCACCCAAGGATGAAACATGAGTGGTTAGTTAGAGCCGATCATTAACACTAACAATTTTATTAAGATGATAGATGAATGGGAGATCGAACTATGACCAATTGTAAGAACCGAATAGAGTAGAATGAGTCTCACTTAAATAGGCTGAAACAATTGTTAGTATGCAGTGGGTCGTTTAGTGATTGCAGGAATGATTTTTTATAGGCAATAATATGACTGTAACTTGCATCACGATATAAATCAAAGCCAGTACGCTATTACCTCAGTAAAATAAAACGTTGGCGGTTACTATGCAACACAAAACCAACCCTTCATTGCCTATCTTATTGCATTACTCTATCAAATTCATCGTTTCTTTTCAGATTAAAATTAAATTTTGAAAATTAGAATGTATGATTGAAGTATTTATTAATATTGAATACTATTTTATTTCTCTACGATATCACGTTTGCCGATTTAGTTCAGCAAATATAAAATTAAAAAATTGGGTAACAGCAATACTGAAGAACGGGTAACAGCGCAACTGAAAAAAAATAAAGAAAAATAGATATGAAAAATCAAAAATTGATTGCTACTATGTTTGCTTCAATGCTCATGTTGGTAATGTGTTTTAATGCTAGTAACAATTTCGGACAAACTCCCAAAAAATCCACACCGATGAAAGATTGTTGCATGATGAAAGAAGGTAAAATGATGCAAATGATAGATGGGAAAATGATGCCTATGGAAAAAGAAATGACGATGAAAAATGGAACTAAGTGTATGACCAATGGCGAATGTATGATGAAGGACGGAAAAAAAATGATGATGAAAGAAGGAGATTGTATGGATATGAGTGGCAAGATGGATAAGTGCTCAATGATGAATAAGGACACCAAAAGCTCAACAGAAAAGAAAAGCGATAAAAAGGATGTGGCTATGACTTATACATGCACCATGCATCCTGAATTTACAAGCGACAAGCCTGGTAAATGTCCAAAGTGTGGAATGGATTTAGTGGAGAAGAAATAAAATAAATCTGTACTAATACTGTTACTTTATAAGTAATAATCCAATATTTACAATTTGCGATATACGCAAACAAACAGATACTTTTCACTTGGCGATGAGTTAGAATAGACACTTGTCTTTTTATAAATTCACTAGCGTAATCTAGAGTTTTGTGTAGCTTACCAGAAAAGGCTCTTTTCATTTTCCACCATATTTTTTCAGCCAGATTTAGTTCTGGGGAATAAGGTGGTATAAAATGCAAAGCAATATTTTCTGGAATTTGCATTGATTTAGCTTTTTGAAAAACACCATTATCAAGGAGGAGAATTTTAAATTTATCGGGATTAGCATTGGAAAATTCATTTAATAAAAATTGAAAAGTAGCCGAATTGCTTTGCGAAATATTTCGAGCTAAATTACATTTGTGGTGATAAAAAGTTCTGGAATTCTTGAAGAATATAGCTTTGCAGAAATGAAAGGTTATGAAGGAAAAAACTGTTTTTATTGCTCGAGCAAAATAGTTCCAAAAGATGGTTTTGAGAAAGGGGAACAACGCTATAAATGTGGGAACTGTCGAAAATACTTTATTGGTGGCAAACGGCTAAATAGTTTTTTAATTTGGGCTGATTATCATGAAGTCCAATAAACGTATTGGCAAATTGTCATGAAATATGGTTGTTCTATAAAAACTATTCAAAGAAAACTAGATACTGTACTACCACCGAAAAAGAGCTCCTTTCCAAGGGTCTCAAATGTGCTGAAGGATACCACTTATTTGGGACGAAAATTTGGTGTGATGGTGTATAAAGACAACCACAGTTGAAAAATATTTTATAAGCAATATTTTAAGCAAGAAATTTTCAAAGCAATCATATATTTAAATACCTCGTCCAATAATGGATAAAATAAACACTATTATTTTTGTCCACTTGAATTAACCATCTAAAATTAATCACCACAAGGGTCCGTCACACCGTTATCGCACAGATTAACCTTATCTTTGTATAGTATGAAATATTTGCAGCATATTCTCTTATCTTATCTCCTTATCACTATCCTTTTTTTAGGTGGCTTGGGATCAGTTTATTCTGTTCATTTATGTGTTGAAAAGGCAAATATGTCGAATATATCTTGCGAAACGAAAGAAATTAAGGATGCTTCTAAAAGGTGCTGTTGTTCAAAATCCACGAATGCAGGCGAAACATATAATATGAAAAAGGATTTGAGTGCTGAATCTTTTACTTCCAACAAATCATCCTGTTGCCTCAATATTAATGCATATTTTAATATTCCGCTTTATCATTCATCAAATCTTGATTACAAATTATTTTTGGATCAATCTCTGGTCAATAATTTTACTTTCGTCGATCAACAATTATCTGTTTCCTACTTTAATGAAGATAAGTTTTTTTTACCTCTAGATATTCAACAAGAGAGTTGTAGCAATGAAATTATTATTCGTCATTGTGTTTTTTTAATTTGAAACAAATTAGATTTTTTAAATCTACAGAAATTAAAGCTGTGGATGATCTAACACTGTTTAATTATTATAAGAAAACCTAATGAAATCATTCAAAATAATTGATAAAATTTTATTGATAATGATCTTTCTATTGCAGATTATTATTGCACAAGCTCAAGATTTACAAATTACTGGAAAAGTATTCGGAACAGAAAGAAGTGGAACGCAATATTCGTTGCCATTTGCAAATGTGTTTTGGGAGAGTACCACAATTGGTTCGGTTACAAATGAAATAGGGGAATTCAAACTAGATGTGAAAGTTTCTCTTCCACATAATTTAATAATAAGTTATGTGGGATATCTCACTGACACTATTCAAGTTTCCGATGCACAGCAAAATATAAAGGTGCAATTGAAGTCGCTTGAATTAAAAACTGTCGAGATAAAAGCAAGGCGTCAAAATACTGAAATCTCTACATTAAAACCTATTAATTCTGAATTAATCACAGAGGGAGAATTGTTAAAAGCAGCATGTTGTAATTTATCCGAAAGTTTCGAAACAAACCCATCTGTAGATGTAAATTATAATGATGCAGTAACAGGTTCCAAAGAAATCCAATTGCTCGGTTTATCTGGAATTTATACGCAAACTTTAGCCGAAAACATTCCAACACTTAAAGGATTAGCAGTGCCTTACGGATTAAGCTATGTTCCTGGTCCATGGATGGAATCCATTCAAATAAGTAAAGGTGCAGGGTCAGTAGCAAATGGATACGAAGCAATCACCGGACAAATAAATGTTGAATTTAAAAAGCCAGAGAAAACAGTTCCTTTTTTAATAAATATTTATACCGACAACGAGGGGAAGATTGAATTTAATAATATCAATACTATTTCGCTCAGTAAAAAATGGAAATATATGTTGATGACACATGCCGATTATGTTGGTGTGAAGAGTGATCATAATAATGATGGATTTTTAGATCAACCGCTCACCAAACAGTTCCATGTTTACAATCGCTTTTTTTACCACGATGGAAAAAAACTAGAGGGACAAATTGGATTAAAGAGTTTGTACGAAGATCGTTTAGGTGGTCAGATTTCTTTTGATAAAGAAATAGATAAGGGCACAACAAATTCTTATGGCTTTGGGATCCTAACAAAACGATTAGAGCTTTATACGAAAACTGGTTTGATCTATCCCAAAACACCATTCAAATCAATGGGCCTACAAACATCTTGGACATATCACCAACAAGATGGTTTTTTTGGGTTGAAAAAATATTCTGGAACGCAACGATCTCTTTATTTGAATTACAGTTTCATTAATATAATTTCAACTACTGATCACCACATAAAAGCAGGAGCAGATTATAAATTAGATGATTATGTGGAGAGTTACAATGATTCAGCTTTTAATCGTACGGAGTTAGTGCCTGGAGTTTTTGGTGAATATACTTTTGGTGGCGATTCCAAAAAGTTTGGGGCCATTTTAGGTGCACGAATCGATTATCATAATAAATATGGATGGCTCTTCACACCTCGATTGCACCTAAAATATAATTTTGCCCCCGAATTTATTGTGCGTGTCTCTGGAGGAAGAGGTTATCGATCCGCAAATCCATTTGCAGATAATATCGGTGTAATGGTGAGTGCGAAAAAATTAATAATAGTGGAAAATCCAGAATTGGAAGATGCTTGGAATGGAGGTGTAAACATCACTTCTCGATTTAAGATTTTTGATCATGAAGGTAGTTTAGCACTCGATTATTACAGAACGGAATTCCGCCATCAATTGATACTCGATCAATATTCAAGAAATGATGCCGTACTGTATTATAATTTGAAAGGTAAATCGTATGCAAATAGTTTTCAAACAACTTTTACTTACGAACTTGTGGAACATTTGGATATAAAACTTGCCTACAAAATGGATGATGTACACACCGATTATTTATCAATTAAAAATAAAGCAAAACCGTTGGTTGCGAGAGATAAGGCACTCTTAAATGTTTCATACAAAACAAATAAAAAGTTCTGGATTTTTGATGCTACATTGCAATGGGAAGGAGCAAAGCCTCTTCCTGCTACAAGTTCGCAATTAGACTTTGCCTCTGAAGAATCACCTGATTATTTTATGCTGCAAGCACAAATAACACGTGCCTTTAAAAAATGGGATCTTTATTTGGGAGGTGAAAATTTATTAAACTTTACACAACAAAATCCAATCATCTCCTCACAAAATCCTTTCAGCAATGACTTCGATGCTACAAGAGTTTGGGGTCCGATTATGGGAAGAAAAATTTATCTTGGCATTCGTTTATCAATAAAATAACAAACTAATTATGAAAAATACAATCCTCTTGTTCTTATTTGCATTCCTTACAATTCATGTTAATGCACAAACATCAAATATAAAAATTCAAACTTCCGCTCGATGTGGCGAATGTAAAGAAGCTATTGAGAGACAATTAAATTATGAGAAAGGAGTTAAATCTGCGGAGCTTGATAATGATACAAAAATAGTAACCATTTTTTACAACGCAGAAAAAACAAATCCTGATATTTTACGTAAATCCATTGCATCAATAGGCTACGATGCGGATTCAATTCCTGCGGATCTAAAAGCATACAAAAAACTAAAGTCTTGTTGTTTAAAGGATGCACCCAAGAAAAATAAATAAAATTTTTTAAGAAAAAAGCCATGAAATTTACTGTCATGGCTTTTTTTTCTAAGCATACTTTAATGAAAATTATGTAATCGCTTTTGAAGCAAAATTTTGAACATCGCTTCCTGTAATTGTTTTGTCGCACAAAATAATAAGTCGTTCAACAACGTTCCTTAGTTCACGAATATTTCCAGTCCAATTAATCTTTTTTAGCTCGGTAATTGCATCCTCAGTGAAATTTTTAATGGGTATAGCATAATCTTCGCAAATTTGTTGTAAGAAATGATTTGCAATTAAAGGAATATCATCCTTACGTTCATTTAATGAAGGTACTTGTATAAAAATTACACTCAAGCGATGATATAAATCTTCTCGAAAATTATTGTACTCAATTTCTTTTTTCAAATCTTTATTAGTAGCCGCAATTACACGAACATTTACAGTGATTTCTTTTTCACCACCAACACGTGTAATCTTATTTTCTTGAAGTGCACGTAAAACTTTCGCTTGTGCAGATAAACTCATATCACCAATTTCATCTAAAAATAAAGTGCCACCATTCGCTTGTTCGAATTTACCAATACGTTGTTTAATGGCAGAGGTGAAAGCCCCTTTTTCATGACCGAATAATTCACTTTCGATAAGCTCAGAAGGAATCGCAGCACAATTTACCTCAATTAACGGGAGTTGATTTCTATTACTTTGTTCATGAATCCACCGAGCAACTAATTCTTTTCCTGTTCCATTTTCACCAGTAATTAAAACTCGAGCATCAGTAGGAGCAACCCTACTAATCATATCTTTAATTTTTTGAATCGGCTCCGAAGCCCCAACCATTTCCGTTGACCGATTGATCTTACGTTTCAACGATTTCGTTTCAGTGACTAATGATGTTTTTTCCATTGCATTACGCAGTGTAATCAACATTCTATTTAAATCAAGAGGCTTTGATATAAAATCATAAGCTCCTTTTTTTATTGCTTCAACTGCAGTTTCAATAGTGCCATGTCCTGAGATCATGATAATGGGAATATCAGGAATGCGATCAAGTAGTTTCTCAAGAACCTCAATGCCATCCATTTTTGGCATTTTAATATCACATAAAATAATATCAAATTTCTCAGCGAACGCTAAGTCTAATCCTGCAATACCATCAGGGGCATCTTTAATATCGTGGCCTTCGTATTCTAGAATTTCTTTTAAAGTATTTCGAATGCTTTTTTCATCATCGATCACTAAAATCTTAGCCATATCGCAATTGATTAATAATTTAATTATGGTTAACTATTGAATACTCATTAATAATCCTTCTTTCAATGCATAAGTAGAAAGATGTAATTTACGTATTCCTGTTTTTGAGAGCGCAAATGTAAGTAATAGAGAAGACACAACAATCATATCAGCTCTCATACGAAGCATTCCTTTCATGATCAACCGTTCTCGATAAGTCGATTTTACTAATTCTTTATGAAGTGTTTTATATTCCTTTAAATTAAACTGATATTGCGTTTTACTTCGAATCAAATTAAGGTCCTCAGTCTTATTTAAGATTAAAGCAGCGAATGTGCCAAATGAACCACTAGATCCTATCAATTTTTTAGGTTTAAACTTGGCTACAGCCTCACCAAATCCAATTAGATTTTCATTTAAATAAGTATTCAATTTTTTGATTTCTGATAATTGAATAGGATCAGAGGGCTGAATCTTCTCTATTAATCTTGCTGCGCCCAATCTAAAACTCTTCTTCCAATAAATTTTTTTGTCATTGCAAATAATAAATTCAACACTTCCCCCTCCAATATCTAAAATGAGAGAAGTTTCTTCACCTATTATAATCGCTTCACAAACGCCTTTGTAGATAAGTTTTGCTTCCGTGGCTCCGGTAATAAGTTGAATCGAAAATCCAGTTTCTTTTTTTACTTTCTCTAGAAATGCATATCTGTTTTTCGCATCTCTTATTGCAGAGGTACCAACAATAAGTGTTTTGGCTACTTTATGTTTTACGATAATTTTCTTGTAGGCCTTAAGCGCTTCAACAGCTTTATTAACAGGCTCTTCTGCAATGACTCTCCCAATAATACCTCCAGATCCTAATTTTACAACTCGTTTATTTCGATAAAGATGCTTCCATTGATCGTCGTGATTTTCAGCAATCAATAAGTTAAATGTATTTGTTCCACAATCAATTATAGCAACTTTCATTAAATCAATCTTTGTAAAATAGCCATTTCGAAATTTCACGATAACTAATTTTTTTTCCGTAAAGAAGGATGCCAGTACGGTAAATTTTTCCAGCTAACCACGTTGTTCCGATAAAACCAAGAATTAATAATGACATGGATAAGGCTATTTGCCAATCAGGAACCCCAAATGGAATTCGAACCATCATCACAACAGGAGAAGTAAGTGGAATCATTGAAAACCAAAATCCTAGTTGACTATCTGGATTAGTAACTACCGTTTGTGCAACCATAAATGATAAAATCAAAGGAATTGTAACAGGTAACATAAATTGTTGTGTCTCTGTTTCATTGTCTACCGCAGCCCCAATTGCTGCAAATAATGCCGAATATAAGAGGTATCCACCCAAAAAGTAAATTATAAAACAAACAAGAATCCGAGGAAAATTGATCGACGAAAGATTCCCCATCATTTTAAGTAGATCCTTGCTTTGTGTTGGCGATTCTCCTGTAGTAGGTGCTACACTTCCACTCGTTGATTGGTGCTGAAGGGCTTGTACAATTTCTTTTGGATCGTTTTTTTTATTGTAAACGATGGTATTTACTATTGATGAAATAGTGAATGTTAATACAATCCATAGTAGAAATTGAGTGAATCCTACTAAAGCAATCCCAATAATTTTGCCCATCATCAATTGAAATGGCTTTACAGAAGAAATAATAACCTCAACAATTCTATTTGTTTTCTCTTCAATAACTCCTCGCATCACTTGAACACCATAAAGAAAAATAAACATATAAATCATAATCCCTGCGGCAAATCCAACAATCGTGTTTAGTGAGGAATCATTTTCTTCTCCTTTAAGAGTAAGTGTTTTTAAATCTATTTCTGTCTTGATCGATTCAAGGGTTTGGGCAGATATTCCTTCATACTTTAGTTTGGCCTTTTCGATATCTTCTTTTAAAACACGTTCTATATAACTAGTGACTTTAATATTCGCCTGCTTTTCTGTGTAAAGAACCACTCCACCAGGATTTTTAATGATGTCGGCAGGTATATATAGAATCCCGTATTCCTTATCCGTATCAAAAGCCTTTTTCGCCGCTTCTAGATTTATAGTATCATTGACAAACTGTACAGTCGTGGAAGACGGTAGAATTGTCGTGAAAATTTTAGGGGCTTGGTCAATAATATGTACTTTATAACCATCATCTTTTGAATACTTAGAAATCACTACTGGAGCAATAAAAATGGTAGCCATCAAAAGTGGTCCAAGGATAGTCATTATAATGAATGACTTTTTCTTCACTCTAGTGAGATATTCTCTTTGAACTATTAATAATATTTTATTCATAATCTTTTTATGCTTCTAAAGGACTAACTGTTTTAATGAAGATATCACTCATACTAGGAACCACCTCTTTAAAGCTAATTACATTTACATTATTAATGAGTGATTGAAGAAGTTGGTTCGTAGCCACTTGTCCAGTAAATTTAACTCTTGCTTTTTTATATTCTCCTTGATGTTCATTTTCCATTAATTCAAAATCACCCCAAAGACTATTCGCCAAGCTTATATTATTTCCTTCATATTCGATTTCATAGGTATTAGTACGATAGGATTTTCGAATGCTTGCGACCTCACCATCCAATAATTTATGCGACTTATGAATTAACGCGATATGGGTACATAATTCTTCTACCGATTCCATCCTGTGAGTCGATAAGATGATAGAAGTTCCTTTTCGTTTTAAGTCTAGAAGTTCATCCTTAACAAGATTCGCATTCAAAGGATCAAATCCAGTAAAAGGTTCATCAAGAATTAAAAGCTTGGGCTCATGTACAACAGTCACAATAAATTGAACTTTTTGCTGCATTCCTTTGCTTAACTCTTCGATTTTCTTGCTCCACCATTCCGTAATTTCAAATTTTTCAAACCAATACTTGAGCCTTTTGATAGCATCTGGTCTACTTAAACCTTTGAGTCTAGCTAGATATAGCGCCTGCTCTCCAACTTCCATCTTCTTATATAGTCCCCTTTCCTCAGGTAAATATCCAATTTCTTTAGTGTGATCGTTATGTAACCGATGTCCATTAAGGAGTATTTCTCCAGAATCTGGAGCAGTGATCTGATTTATAATTCGGATAAGAGAGGTTTTCCCTGCTCCATTGGGTCCGAGCAATCCAAAAACAGAACTTTGAGGAATTACAAGGCTAACATTTTTAAGTGCAATATGACTTGCATAAGCTTTAGTCACATCTTTTACTTCAATTATTGCATTCATACATATTATATATAGTATCGGTACAAATTGTAAACGGGCACTAAAATAGATTACGGCGCGACATAAAAAGTTGAAATGCAAATTTAAATGATAACATGATTGGTCTTAAAACTGTTTTATGTCCCCATTTGGCATGGCGGTAAAGAAATAAATATTCGGCAAAGAAGGTGACTTGTGAATTTTTAAAGTTGAGTTTGATGGTATGCAAAGTCAATTTCTTAGGTATAGTTGATGGAATTTGTAGGCTGGAGATTAAATATTCAGTCGATTTCGGGCTTTGTTTAGCGATTTCTTATTGATTTCTTCAAATTTTTTTGACTTCACTGAAGAAATAAATGACGTTTTAGGGTAATAATTGGGGAAAGTATAAGGTAGATAACAGAGAAAAAAGCCTGTATTGGGTATATAATAGGTTGTTAGTTGGAGTATGATTAAAACTTAGCTCTATGAATAACAACAACTTAGATAATAATTAGAATATTTCTTTCATATTTATTTGACAATGCGGAAAGTCGTACTAATTTTGCCCTCCCGTTCACGGATATAAGCAACACACAGTGAAAAGTTCTTAAAAATAGTTGCAAATAAATTTGGCAGGATGAAAAAGAGATTGTACTTTTGCACCCCCAATAACAACAACGGGAAATTGTTCTAAATAGATTATTACAACATTAAGTTTATAGGCGCGGAGTAAGCGTCAGTTGTTAAAACGTTCTTTGAAGGATTGGTAGGAAATAATAAGCCATCTTAATTAAATTAAGATGTTAGGTAATCTGAGCACATCATATTTGCTTCGGCAGATAAACAAATTTTACAATGGAGAGTTTGATCCTGGCTCAGGATTAACGCTAGCGGCAGGCCTAATACATGCAAGTTGAACGGGATTTCGGGTAGCAATATCTGAATGAGAGTAGCGCACGGGTGCGTAACGCGTATGCAACCTACCTTTGTCTGGGGGATAGCCTTCCGAAAGGAAGATTAATACCGCATAAAGTATTGATGTAGCATTACATTAATACCAAACCTCCGGGGGACAGAGATGGGCATGCGTTCGATTAGCTAGTTGGTGAGGTAACGGCTCACCAAGGCTACGATCGATAGGGGGTCTGAGAGGATGATCCCCCACACTGGTACTGAGACACGGACCAGACTCCTACGGGAGGCAGCAGTAAGGAATATTGGACAATGGGGGCAACCCTGATCCAGCCATGCCGCGTGCAGGATGACGGCCCTATGGGTTGTAAACTGCTTTTAGCGGGGAAAAAACCCTCCGACGTGTCGGAGGTTGATGGTACCCGCAGAATAAGGATCGGCTAACTCCGTGCCAGCAGCCGCGGTAATACGGAGGATCCAAGCGTTATCCGGATTTATTGGGTTTAAAGGGTGCGTAGGCGGATTTTTAAGTCAGTGGTGAAAGCCTACAGCTTAACTGTAGAACTGCCATTGATACTGTATGGCTTGGGTTATCTCTGGGCGGGCGGAATGGATGGTGTAGCGGTGAAATGCATAGATATCAACCAGAACGCCGACAGCGAAG
>JANXSD010000010.1 GCA_025352785.1 Bacteroidota bacterium | reverse complement strand
GTCGATACACAGCGGTGCAGCGTCGGTGGGTTCCGCAAAGTCGGAACTTCCCAAAACATCGTCTTTTAATTTTAGAAACTTGGCAGTCATTAAGTGTACCCCTGCACTTATACCATTTTTTAGTTTTTCTACTTTTTCGTCTGAAGGCTTATCAAGCCATTCGCCGCAATGTTTGCATTTTACTGCATCGTCTTGTATTTGCTCTGCACAAAATTTACAATTTTTCATGTTGATTTACTTAGCCCTATTTCTTATAAACGTCTTATTGGCGATCAACCATTGCGTGTATCTATAAATTAGTTGCTGGCTTGGCGAAGGTTGTTTCGTTTCAAATATAATCCTTTTTGTCTTGGTTTGGTAAACTTGTTAAATCATTAATTTCTGGTAAGGTATCAAATGGGCTAACAATCCGATTAAAGTTGGTAGAACTGATATGCGTATAAATCTCTGTAGTGCGCAAACTCTTATGACCCAAAAGTTGCTGCAAATCGCGTAAGTTAGTTCCCATCTCCATAATATGCGTCGCATAACTATGCCTCAACCAATGCGGACTAGCATCGGTATTTCGTATGCCACTTCGTATGACCGCATCTTTAAAAAATTGTTGAACCGACCTCTTCGTATACGGCTGTCCTTTTACTTGCCCCTCAAATAAATATTTTTCAGGACGATAGGCCTCCGCATAATCATTTAACATTTTTAAAATACTTAACGGAAGTGGTACTGTTCTATCTTTATTTCCCTTCGATTGCCTTACATGAAGTAACCTTTGGGAAGCATCTATATCTCTCAATTCAATACGTATCAATTCACCATTTCGTAATCCGCATGCATAAAGCAAACTAACAATGCATCGATGCTTCAAATATTTAAGTGCGCCAAATACCTTTGTCACTTCTTCACGTGTCAAATACTTGGGAAGCTTGTATTCTTTTCGTGGTCGTTCAATCATTTCCGAACTAAAATGGATAGAAAAGGTGTGTTTGTAAAATGACTTTAAAGCATTTATGATTTGATTCTGATACGAACGAGAAATTTTTCGATGAATTACCATGTATTTCATGAATTCTATGATGTCCACTTTCTTCACTTCTTTATGGTTGCGTTCTCTTAGCCATGAACCAAAAACTATTAATGCAGCTTGGTATGTTTTTATGGAACTTTCAGCATATTGTTTACTCCTTAAATAATCTGCCCATCGCTCAATATCTGCTAATAAATTTTTTGAAGGATTTCCTATTTCCGTATGTTGATGATGATCATCTTTTATATTTGGAGGCTGTATATTAGTGTTTACCGAAATCGGAATTTTTACGCCATCATTTCTAAACTCATCCGAAGAAGATGGTAAACTTTCTAAAGTAGTGACATTCGAGGTAAATGCTGGCTTAATAATCTCCAAAGTGATACCCTCAATTAATCTCAAATTCGCAAAAAATGCTTTCGTATAGGGCGCTCTCCAACATCTTAAGGAAGAACTCCATTTAACTCCATCAATTTGCTTTAGCCTTTGAGTCAGTTGTTTGCTGTATTCAAAATATAATAAAACAGCATATTCACCTTTATAAATTCCTTTTTCTACTCTAACCTTTATTGGTGCAGTTTCCATCCGCCAAAATTCATAAAAGTAATTGCAACTAGCCGGTTTTAACTATTTGTATTCGACTTAAACGTTTCAAACCTTTTTGCTAAGTAATTGTTATCTTTGCACTATGCTATCAGGTAAAGATCTCATTCTAGCAACAAAGCCATTTGCGAAAGAAATTCGATGGAAAAGTTGGTTATATACAATAAGTAGTTTCATTTGGCTTATCGCAGCAATCGCTGGCACTTTTTTCTTGCCAAATATTTGGCTAAAGATTCTCTCAAGCCTCTTCGCAGGTATGATGCTTTCGCGAGTGTTTATCATCTTTCACGATTATCAACATCACTCTATCTTACAGAAGTCGAAGGTTGCAAATGTGCTATTTACCATTTTTGGATTTTATATGATCACGCCTCCAAGTATCTGGAAACGCTCTCACGATCATCATCATAACAACAATGCTAAGTTATTCAGCGCAAGTATTGGCTCTTTTCCATTAATGACAAAGCAAAAGTTTATGGAAGCAAATAAAAGTGATCGCTTTCAGTATCTTGCTGTTCGTCATCCACTAAATATGTTTTTCGCCTATTTTACAACGTTTCAATTTGGTATGTGTATGCAGTCTTTTTTAAGTAGTCCGCGCCGCCATTGGGATTCATTGGTGGTTTTAATTGTGCACTACACAATAGCAGTTCTACTAATTATTTTCTTTGGATGGACAACTTGGTTACTCGCTTTCTTTTTGCCTTTCTTCGTTTCACACATGTTAGGATCTTACCTTTTTTATGCACAGCATAATTTTCCAGAAGCCGTTTATCGTAATAATGTAGATTGGAATTATGCGAATGCAGCGCTAGAGTCTTCGAGCTATATGTCGATGAATAAAATTGGTAATTGGATCACGGCCAATATCGGTTATCACCACATTCATCACTTAAATTCACGAATTCCATTTTACAGATTGCCCGAAGCAATGGCAAGTATTCCAGAACTACAAAAAGTTTCAAAAACTACCTTACGACCATCCGATATTATCAAATGCCTTCGCTTAAAAGTTTGGGATCCCGAACAAAATAAAATGATCGGTTTCCACGAAATGGAAGGCTTAACATAAGATTTTTACATCAAATTCCATCTCCATAATATTTTCTTTAGGAGCAAATTAATCCCAAAGAGATTAATTTATTATAAAAAAACCTAATTTTTACTAACCCCAAAGGGGTGATATTATTATAGGGGTGAAATTAATATAGGGGTGACATTATTATGATACCTTTAGTCTATCTTTTTCAAATCATTCAGCTTTTCCAAAGTGTTTAATCGCGTAACAATACTATCTAAATTACGAAAGTGAATGTATGCCTTCCTGTATTTATTTGCATCAAATGCAGGTGATCCCATCTGAACCTCTCCCTTTTTTAAGATGCTTTTCGAGATGCCCGATTGCGCCGTTATGGTAGTGTTATCTGCAATTTCTAAATGCCCCACAATACCCACCTGACCGCTAAACATACAGTTCTTGCCAATTTTTGTAGAGCCAGCAACAACATTACATGCAGCTAAATAACTGTTTTCTCCAATCTCAACATTATGAGCAATATGAATAAGGTTGTCAAACTTAACTCCCTTACGAAGAATCGTGCTTCCCAATGTTGCTCTATCAATCGCACAGTTAGCACCTATCTCCACATTGTCTTCAATGATAACATTGCCAATTTGTGGTATTTTTTGGTTGTCATTTTGTGGATTAAAACGGAAGCCATCACTGCCAATCACGGTACCCGAATGAATGATACAATCTTTCCCAATAATAGTTTCCGAATAAATTTTAACTCCTGCAAAGAGCGTGGTATTGTCACCAATTACCACATTGTCACCAACATAAACTTGAGGATAAATTTTTACATTATTTCCAATCACTGCATTCTCGCCTATTACAGCAAATTCACCAGCATAAATGTGATCACCAATTTTCGCAGTATCCGAAATAAAAGCCTGTTTTGAAATACCCACTTTATTCAACTTAACTTGATTGTACATTTCAAGTAGTTGGGCAAATGCCGTCTCCGCACTTTCTACTCTAATAAGTGTTGCTGAGACGGGAGCCGTTAGCATTAAATCTTTGTTTACAATTACAATACTTGCTTTCGTACCATAAATGTATTGCGTGTATTTCGGATTTGCCAAAAACGAAATCGATCCATTATCACCTTCTTCTATTTTCGATAACTTACTTACGCTAACATCAGCATTTCCTTCTATCTGTCCGTTTAAAATGCCTGCAATTTGTGTCGCTGTAAATTTCATGGTTGGAATAAGATTTTATCTTGATTATTTATTTTTCTAAAATGTTTTAAGTTGAAAAAATGTTCTTAAACTTTTACATTTTATGTATTTTAAGATCGCATGAACTTCACCATAATGTGGCGGCTAAATTAACAAAAAATACAGCCGATACAACCGATTCCACCTAGTTTGAATTTACATTTAACGCAAAAAAAATTAATTGTACTATTTTTTATTTCATTAAATAGTTAATTAATACCAATTGCAAATATATTTTAGTCCAAAGATGCGATGTAATTTTTTTATCCAGACGATTTAAAAAATCGTTGCATAGCCTTTGCCTACGGAACTATTTTTTTAAGAAGTATTGATGAAAAAGGACAAGTAGATTGGACTAAAATATATTGGCTGTTGGTATAAATTGTCATGATATACTTGCACGATTGATTAAAATTAAAAAAGGTCGGTATTAATTACCAACCTTTTCACAAATACTATAACTTATAAAAACAAATTTAAATATTCGTATTAAATCTATTGTAAACCGTCTTTGAAATATCAGCGATAAAGTTACTTAGGTTTTTCATGTCTTTACCTCTCGTCATGACAGTTATCACGTATGCATTATCGTTCAAATAAACGATACCAGTTTCATGGAGTTGTTTGAATTGTGCATCACCTTGCTCACCAAATTTATGTGCCATTTTAATGCTCTTAGGTAAACCTTTTGCTAATCCATCTTGAAAGTCGGATTTAGAAAGCAAGGAGAGTGCAAACTCAGAATTTTCAGCAGTTAAATAACTCGAATTGTACAGTACTCTTAAAAATCGTGATACCGCACTAGCCGACATTTGATAGTTTGCATTGGAAGCAGAAACTTCCGGTAATCCAAGATCAACAAATAAATTCTCAAAAATTTCTTTATCGATATTCTTTGTTAATAATGCGGTCGCACTGTTAGCAGATTTGTCAATCATGAAATAAAGTAGTTCACGAATGGTATACTTCTTACCAAATTCTATCTCTTGTGAAGGAAATTCTTGATGGATTGGAGCATAATCACTAGGACTTAAAGTCAATGATTGATTCAAAAGTTGAGGTTGCTTCTCCGCCATCTTAAGATAGGCCATCAAAATGCTAATCTTTGCTACACTGCCAGGATTAAACGATTGATCTGCGTTTATGGAAATAGGGCTACTTCCGTTCAACTTACGAATGTAAATTCCTGCCGATTGAATGTCTCCTGAAACAGTTTTGTCGTTGATATACTCTAGAATCTGAACGCGTAAATCGCTAAATTCAGTAGCATCCTCCTTAATATCAGTTAAAATAAGCGGCTTAGTAAATTCATACATGTTCAACCGAATCTGATGGATGACTCGACTAGGTGACCTATTATCACTTTGGATAGTCGATAACTCATTTGCAGAAGCCTCGTTTGAGAAAAACTTCATGTAAGAAACTATCATCAATAAAATGGTTGCAATAAGAAATAGAGGTAAAGGTACTCTCTTCCTAAGCAGGTTTTGCTCGAATTCCTTGGATACTTTCATAAGAGAAAAAATTGTTTGTGTGTGAAACAAATGTACAAAAAATATTGAATCATCCATATTCTAAGAAAAAATAAAGTTTTTAATTGTCGCTTTTTTTTTGAAAGATAAATGAACTTGGTTTACGTCTTATACCAATTGTAGATATGTTTTAGTCTAAAGATGCGATGTAATTTTTTTATCAAGACGATTTAAAAAAATCGTTGCATAGCCTTTGCCTACGAAACTATTTTTTTAAGAAGTATTGATGAAAAAGGACAAATAGATTGGACTAAAACATATTGGCAGTAGGTATTAAACCTTCATTTATTCATTAATCCAAAGTACTACTTGAATATGAATTCGGCGAAAATTAAAAAAAATGGTGGTATCGTTTGAACTAACTATTATTTAGTAGAATGAAAATACATTCATGAATGGAAGAACAGGTTATCTTTGAACCTTTAATCGGTTATAAAATTTATGTCGGAAAATATTGAATTTAATAGAAACGAGGATCATAATAAAACCTTGTTAAGTGGTTTAAAACAAAAGCTTATTCAAGTTTCGATCGGCGGAGGGAAAAAAAATGCCGAAAAACAACACGAAAAAGGTAAGCTCTTAGCTCGTGAGCGAATTGAGTATCTCCTGGATAAGGATACCCCTCGAATAGAAGTAGGGGCGCTCGTTGCCGATGGAATGTATCAAGAGCAAGGTGGTTGTCCAGCAGCTGGTGTAGTGGTGGTAATCGGTTATGTTTCCGGTCGACAATGTATCGTTGTCGCAAATGATGCAACGGTGAAAGCTGGTGCCTGGTTTCCGATGACTGCTAAAAAGAATCTTCGTGCGCAGGAAATTTCCATGGAAAATAAATTACCCATCATTTACCTCGTAGATAGTGCTGGTGTTTTTCTGCCTATGCAAGATGAAATCTTTCCTGATAAAGAACATTTCGGACGAATCTTCCGCAATAACGCAGTAATGAGTAGCATGGGCATTATTCAAATTTCTGCTATTATGGGTTCTTGTGTTGCAGGTGGTGCATATCTTCCGATTATGAGCGATGAAGCAATGATCGTAGATAAAACTGGATCTGTATTTCTTGCTGGTTCTTACCTCGTGAAATCTGCTATCGGTGAAGAGATTGATAATGAAACATTGGGTGGCGCAACTACTCAATGTGAGATTTCTGGCGTTACTGATAATAAATTTCCTGATGATAAATCTTGCCTCGATTATATCCGTAGCGCTATGGATAAAATTGGCCGTTTGCCTGATGCTGGTTTTGATCGCGCCGTTCCATCATCACCTAAATCTGATGAGAAAGAAATTTATGGCGTTCTTCCCGAAGGTCGTGATAAACAATACGACATGCACGAACTTATCAATCGCCTCGTGGATGATTCTGAATTTGATGAATACAAAGAGAAGTATGGTCAAACTATTTTATGCGGTTATGCCCGTATCGATGGATGGGCTGTTGGCATCGTTGCGAATCAGCGAAAAGTTGTGAAGAGCAAAAAAGGTGAGATGCAATTTGGTGGTGTCATCTATAGCGACAGCGCTGATAAAGCCGCTCGTTTTGTGATGAATTGTAATCAACGAAAAATTCCTTTATTGTTTTTACAGGATGTAACTGGCTTTATGGTTGGCTCACGCTCTGAACAAGGTGGTATCATTAAAGATGGTGCAAAACTCGTTAGCGCTGTTGCTAATTCTGTAGTACCTAAATTTACGATTATGGTAGGCAACTCTTTTGGTGCTGGTAATTATGCTATGTGCGGTAAGGCATACGACCCCCGTTTAATTGTTGCTTGGCCTAGTGCTCAAATTGCTGTAATGGGTGGCGCAGCTGCTGCTAAAACGCTATTGCAGATTCAAACAGGTACGATGAAGGCGCAAGGCAAAGAAATTACTCCCGAAGAAGAACAAGAATTGCTCAAAACAATTATCGACAGGTATTCCAGTCAAACTTCTCCTTACTATGCTGCTTCTCGGTTATGGGTGGATGCTATTATTGATCCACTTGATACACGCAAATGGGTTTCAATGGGTATCGAAATGGCCAATCATGCACCTATTGAAAAGCAATTTAATGTAGGTATTATTCAAACGTAATTGTAAACTTGTTTTACTATTCACAATAGAAACTACTCTCGTTGCTTGAATTGTTTTTATCACTTTAAATAATTTCTTATGCCAAATGTGTTCGAGTTCAACGGCTATAAACCAGTAATCCATGAATCTTCTTTCGTACATCCAAATGCTACGGTAACGGGTAATGTAATTATTGGCAAAAATGTTTACATCGGTCCTGGAGTTGCATTGCGTGGCGATTGGGGTGAAATAATTATTGAAGATGGTTGTAATGTTCAAGAGAATTGTACGTTACACATGTTTCCTGGACAAACAGTTCTCCTCGAAGAAGCAGCTCATATAGGACATGGAGCAATAATTCATGGTGCTCATATTGGCAAAAATGTAATGGTAGGAATGAATGCGGTGATCATGGATAAAGTGGTTGTTGGCGATAATTCTATCATTGGTGCATTGTGTTTTGTTCCAGAAGGGATGCAAATTCCGGAACGTGTTATTGCTGTCGGTAATCCTGCAAAAATTATCAAAGAAATGACGGATGAAATGATCGCATGGAAATCACGAGGGACAGCACTTTATCAAGAATTGCCTGCTGAATTATATGCAACCTTAAAACCTTGCGAACCACTGCGCGAATTGCCAATAGAAAGATCTATGCAACAAGAGGTATATAAATCGTGGATGCAAACAAAAAAGTAATAATAATTATGAGTAGTAAGTAATAAAATTTTGAAAATTAATCCGATGTCTCAAGAAGTATCCAATAAACCACTCTATCAAAAATTAGGAATAGAAGCGGATCATTACGCAGCTGTTGTAAATCCTCCTGATAATTATTTTGAATTATTGCAAGGAAATATCGAACAGCAAAAAGTGTTAGAAGGATTGCATAAAGGTCGATTTGATGTGATTCATTATTTTGTGGAGGATAAAACAAAGATTAATTTTTCTATTATGGAAGCCATGTTCTCCATCACTCCGTGGGGAATGATATGGATTAGCTGGCCCAAAAAATCTTCTTCCAATAAAAAAGGATTCACCGAAGATCTTATCCGTAAAGAAGCACTAAAACTTGGACTAGTAGATGTAAAAGTTTGTTATGTGGATGAAAAATGGTCGGCGCTTAAACTAGTATACAGAAATAAATAACCTGATAGTTGATTTGTTAATTTCACCGATTAGATTCTTTAACGAGATTAATTTGATTTGCAAGATTTATTTGTCTTGAATAGTTTAGATAGGATTTAAGTGTTTAACAGGATTTATCGAATTTGTATGCGATAACTATCATGACGTAATTTATTTCTCTCTATCATGTATCTTCGTCAAGATTAAATACTATGCGAATTCGCTATCTGATCTTTATATTTATCTTGTTTGTGTCCACTTCATTGGAAGCACAAATTCCCGTTATCTTACGTGCAACGTCGAGTGAGCAAAGCGACTCAACGGGTTGTAACTTTGTGAAAGAAGTATGTCGCATTACGTATGATGCAATCCTATCAGGAAAGGCAAAATTGTGGGACTCTCCATCAAAAGATATTCAAATTTATCCATCAGGATTAGCGGACATTGAAAAAAGTACCAACACCACGTTCATCGATCAAGAAATAATTTTTATCTATGAATATTGGACAAATTCTAACCGCGATTTAAGAAGTACAACAACGGGATTATTGTTTTCAAATAAAACTAAAACTGGTGAGGAAGTAGCCTATGGTTATGTTGAATTCAACGACCTTCAGGAATCTTTTATGCGCTCTCGATTGCAAACCAATGCGAATGGAAATTACAACACTACCTTAGCTTATTATATCTACAACAAAAATTACAATTATAAAATCCTACAATTTGCGGGAAAAGTGATTGATAATGTGAATGCATCACAATTAATAAAAGATAATTTTATAGGAACAAATCGTTTCAATACGTCTGCATTTTCGACAAACGAAATTCCGCAAAAAATGGTGACATGGATTCTTGATTCTAATAATGATTTAGTAGCAAGTAAAAGAGAAGCTAGTATAGAATTAATTCAAGGCATTGACTCCTTTTTGAGATCTAACGAAGAAGTTTTTTTAAATCTTGGCGGTGATCATATTCTCACACAAACGCAATCTAAGAATTGGAAAATCAGTAAAATTGAAGTTCATGAATTATGGAAAAAAATTGATAATAAAGTTTTGTTTGATCCTATTTCTGTAATTATTTTTATTAATGATTCTGCCATGACAGAAATACAATACCGTGATCTATTAAAGATGGATATTAAATTTGGTGATAAATCTTGGATTGATATACTTCGTGAAAAGCCATTTCAATATTATATCACCCAAATAAATAGTCAACAGATTCTTCGCCGTGAAGGTTTCCAATATCAAAAAGGCCTACTAACTTATGACTGGAACAAAATCACGGAATTCGTTAAGTATTACTAGTTCAACTAGTGTTCGCTTAATAATTACGATTTCAGATTAATTCATTAATAGTGATATGATTTCGTAAATCTTTAATATTTTTACCGTGAATCAATGAATAAAAATATAACCGTACCTAATTACATTAATTTACGTTCAAGGTAATCTCAACCAATCAAATTATTACAATGACCAAAATTAAATTCGGAACAGATGGCTGGAGAGCAATCATCGCCCAAGAATTCACTGTTGATAACGTAGCTCGTGTAGCTGAAGGAACCGCGAAATGGTTACTAAAAGACAATAATAGTCCTGAAATTATGCTCGGTCATGATTGTCGTTTTGCAGGCCAGTTATTTTGTGAAACAGTAACGAAGGTAATGTGCTCACTTGGGGTGAAAGTACATCTCGCAAAAGATTTTGTATCTACTCCAATGATTTCGTTAGGAACAGTGAAATTGAAAAAGGATTTAGGAATTATTATCACTGCTAGTCATAATCCTCCTGAATACAATGGATTCAAACTCAAAGGTTCTTTCGGAGGTCCTTTGCAGCCACAATATGTAGCAGAAATCGAAAATTTGATTCCTGAAAATTGTACCGTTAACCTTGAATCCATAGCACTCGATCAGTTAATTTCCTCGGGAATGCTAACCTACGTAAATCTTGAAGATATGTATGTTGATCATGTGAAAGCTCATTTTGATCTGGATGTAATAAAAAATTCAGGATTAAATTTGGCTTATGATGCCATGTATGGCGCAGGGCAAAATGTAATGAAACGCATCCTTCCAGGACTAACGTTCTTACACTGCGATTATAATCCTTCTTTCATGGGTCAGGCTCCAGAACCTATTCATAAAAACTTAACGGAATTTTCCAACCTCATTAAGAATGCTGGAAATATCGCAAGTGGTTTAGTGACCGATGGTGATGCTGATCGATTAGGATTTTATGATTCGAAAGGAAATTTTGTTGATTCACACCACTTAATTTTATTGCTAATCCATTATCTTTATAAATACAAAGGTATGAGAGGGAAAGTATGTACAGCCTTCTCCACAACTCCTAAAGTTGCGAAGCTTTGTAAGTTCTACGGTATCGAAATTGAAACTGTAAAAATTGGCTTCAAATACATCGCAGAAATAATGGTGAAAGAGGATATACTTCTTGGTGGTGAAGAATCAGGAGGTATCGCAATAAAAGGACATATTCCAGAACGTGATGGAATATGGATGGGACTTACCCTCTGGGAATTCATGGCGAAGAGCGGAAAAACATTAAATGATCTGATCAATGAAGTGTATGAAATTGTAGGCGAATTTTCTTTCGAAAGAAATGATCTTACACTGAAAGAAGAAGTGAAACAAAAGGTGCTTGCAAATTGCAAATCGGGAAAATATACATCATTTGGAAAATACAAAGTAGTGAAAGAGGAAGATCTCGATGGCTACAAATATTTTTTCGAAAATGGCGATTGGTTGATGATTCGTGCATCAGGAACAGAACCCGTTTTACGTATGTATGCGGAATCAAATTCGAAAGCTGCTGCTAACGATATCTTAACAGAAAGTAAAGCTGCATTACTAAATTAATTTTTGTGAATGATTTCTATTAGAAATCATTCGGATGAATGAAGTTCGATCAAAACAAAAATAGATTCATCACCGCCTTTATGGCGGTGATGATGTTTTTATACGCCTCAGTCAATGCACAACTACATGACAGCACAACCTTTTGGCAACCTGCAAATCATTATCAACCTAAACGAGGAAGAGTAATTGCAATAGGAGTAGGAGGTGCTTATGTGGCCTCCATGAGTGCCCTATATTCCGTTTGGTACAAAGATTATCCACAGTCGAAATTTCATTTTTTTAACGATGAAAAAGAATGGAATCAAATGGATAAATTCGGTCATGTCGGTTCCGCATATTATCTTGGGCGATGGAGTACTGAAATTGTTCGTTGGACAGGTATCAATCAACGCAAATCAGCGGTGATTGGCACTGGAATGGGATATCTTTTTCAAACTACTATTGAAGTGCTAGATGGATTTTCTTCTCAATGGGGATTTTCCGCAGGTGATATCATTGCAAATACGGCTGGCTCTGCATTGTTTCTTTCACAAGAATTAATTTGGAGCGAACAACGTATCACTTATAAATTCTCTTATCATGAAAGCGGCCTTGCTAAATATCGTCCGAATACTTTAGGTTCGACTTTACCAGAAAGAATTTTAAAAGATTACAACGGACAAACTTATTGGCTCTCCGCAAATATTTATTCTTTTTTGCCAAAGGAATCTAAATTTCCAAAGTGGTTTAACATCGCAGTTGGTTATGGAGCTGACGGAATGATTGGAGCAGAAAGTAATGACGTGTCTTATAAGGGAATTGCCGTACCTCCTTACAGTCGAATTCGTCAGTTTTATGTTGCCGCTGATATTGACCTAACAAAAATTAAAACTAAATCACCAAGATTAAAAACACTATTTCAACTTTTTAATTTTGTAAAATTCCCATCACCAACTTTTGAATACCGAAGTAGTGGACGTTCACTAATTCATGGATTTTACTTTTAATTTTTTATTCTTGCAACTTCGTTTTTTTCTTGGCGTCATCATGAAAATAATAACGAATATCAATTGCAATGTAATCACCTTGTAAAGTTGCCTTTGCTTTTGATGTTGGAGGAATCGCATAATTTCTCTCTGGATAATATTCGATAAATGTTGTATAAACACTCGAGAAAGAACGATGGTAATTAAATCCAAAATAAAGAATCCCACTTTTTTTAGTGCGATATTCCGTACCAATATTTGCAATAACACCAGTATTTACCTTGTGTGTCCTTGCTGAATACATCAAAAAATATTTATCATTCGCATTGTAGGTGGAAATGTCAGAAGGAAAAATATCTACCGATGCTCCTAATGCTGTGGTCATGTAAAATTGCTTCCCTAATTGAATAAAAATATTTGCAGATAGTGGAATTTCATATCCTACAATTTTAAAATTAGTCTCACCAACAAACGAACTGTCTTGAATACTCATTTTATAATTTCGTTTTACGAATAGCAATCCTGTCTCTAACGTCAATCTGCTGTTGATAGTTCTTCTAATCAAACCACCACCACTAAAACCGGAAAATTGTTTAATGCCATATTGAATTGTGTTATTAGAAAAATTTATAGCACCTGTACGAAAAAATGAACTCGGAAATATGGGCTTAATGCAAAATCCAAATGTTGTTTTGCTTTCCTGTGCGTACGAAGAAATCGTAAACACAAATAAAATTAAAATAAGTAGAATTTTTCGGTACATAAGCTGCAAAGAAACGTAATTCAGCGTAGAGAATTGTTAGTAATGTTTAAGATTTATTTGGTAAGTAAAAAAGTCACTTTTGTAAATACTTGCTCCGTTTCAACCATCGAACATATTCCATGAACATAGTTGTAATAGTTCTTTTTTCCTTCTGGCAACTGAAGTTCATAACGATGAATGCCATCCGCCTTTATGTTTAAGAATTTTCCAAAACTATCCGACCATACTTTTGTTTTGCCAATAGGTTCATTAAAATAAAGCATCGCCAAACTATAATCAATCACTTTCTCTTTCAAAATCTTTCGATCATTTTCTTTCGTAACAAGGTACTTGCTGCCGTCCCATTGCGTGGTTGTATTCACATTAATCCGTGCGTTGGTTGTTTGACGATTATTGGAATGTATTAATTTGCCATTTTCATAACTGCTTATCAAGTTATAGCTAATGTCAAATGTCATTACACGTAGTATTTGGATTTTACTGTCAAGCAAATAAGATGTTTTTGTTCCTTGTATCATTCGCTTTACATTCAGTACACCAATTAATTCATCCTTCAACTGAATATTATATTTCAGAGAAAGCGATTGTGAATCGGCTTGAACCACAAATAATGCGAGAAGTATACTTATGAATAATTTCCTTTTTAACATGATGGAAAATTAAAAAGCCGTTGCCATATTCCGGCAACGGCTTTTGTGAACTTATGAACCGATTTATTTGAAAATCAGCTTCTGAGTAACTTCTCCTTGCTTAAAGCCTACTTTTACTAAGTAAACTCCTGATTTCAAACCATTTCTATTAATAATAAATTTCGAATTATTTAAAGCTTCAGTAGTATAAACTTCCTTACCAAGAATATCGTAAACTTTAACACTCTTAATCAAGTTACTACTTTTTGTAGTGCTTATTTCAGTCGACTCGTTAGCTGGATTAGGTTGAATAGTTATACTATTTGAGATAGCAGCATTTTCATCAATTCCAGTTCGTAATCCCAAACAAAAATCAATACGCGGATTTAAATAATTCATCACCGTATCAATGTATGCTAAAGCCTTTGCTTTCGACATATTTGGATTTGTTTGAAGAGCATCGGTATATGCTTTAGTTCCTACTGATGCTGGTAATCCTAAGAACTGGGCTGTTAACACTGTTCCAGTAGAATCATACCATTCCCAAGGTCCTGCTTGTGTTGGAGGTATAGTATAAAAAGGATATAATCCCTCTTGTCCGCCATTTACTGTATTCGCATGTTGCGTATAAACATCACTAAACCCTGCACTTGCGAAACATGAATTATTACCATAAAAATTAGTTCTTTCAATAATATTTTTCCCGCCACTTACATTATCTACAACAAGGTCGCTAGTAGTTGGAACAATTACAACGCCTACATCATACGGTGCAAATGGATCACCTGGTACATGAAAGCAAACGGTTGGAGGATCGCCAGCAGCCATCCATGAACTATCCCCCAAAGCACCACCCGCATTGAAAATAAATTGAACATGTGAATTATAACCCAGATTGTTCATCACCGTATCGTTGTATGATGAAACGCCACCTTCACCTTCAAAACCGCCTACAACAACCTGATTTACATAAGGTGATCCTGCAACAAAACCATAAGTTGTATTGGTAGCTTGCGCTAAAAATTTTGGCAATGCAATTTCAGCAGGATCGTTAAGCGTAGCAACTGCCATGGCTACATATCCTCCCGAGCCATAACCCCCTAAAATTATTTTTCCAGAGTCAATACCGAACGTGTTACCGTTAACAGCCACATCATGACGGAAATAACGAACACATGCTTTAGCATCCTGTATAGATCGATAAACAGCAGTTAACAATGTTCCTGTACGGATATCTTGACCTGCAGGACCACTAGCTTGAGGATTCCATCCTAAACGATAATTTACCGCTGCAGCAACATATCCACGACGAGCAAATTGACGACATGTTTCAGCTATTGTACTGTCGGATTTAGATCCTGTTGGTTGACCATTGTAAATAGGAGGAAGGAAACTTCCAGTGTGAAATACAAGTACCAACGGTCGGGCAGTAACAGGATCTGGATTAGGAACCAGCTGGTTGATATACATCCATTCTTAAAGTGTCCAAATGAGCTCCTCCGAGAATTGTTACATTTCTTCCGTAAATTACATTTGCGGTTTTAGTGAAACTTGGAAAAACTTCTGTAATATATCGTTGAGCATTGGCAGTCATAAATGATCCTAAACTAATGCATAGCGATGCGATGGTGAGTAATGATTTTTTCATACGCTTGTTTTTTGGTTGATAGGGTAAAGATACAAAATCTATATCCAGTCATTTTATGATAAAATACATTTTTTTAATGCAGAAAATTGTCAACTTTGCAATTCTACATAATGAGGCTTAATTATCTCTTGTTTACTGTTTTAATGTTGTTGCTTGGAGAAAAATTTTCCACAGCTCAATGCGTTACTGCATTTCCATTTACAGAAGATTTCGAAACGAATAACGGTAATTGGGTTCCTAGTGGTAGTAATTCCGATTGGACGTGGGGACACCCCTCTAAATTGCTTATCAATGCTGCTGGAAGTGGACAAAATTGTTGGATCACAGGTGGTTTGTCTAATCCTGTTTATAATGGTGGCGAAAAATCATTTTTAATAAGTCCATGTTTCGATTTTACATCATTGTCGTCTCCCTACATCAGTTTTAAAATTTTCTGGGATACAGAGAAATATTATGATGGAGGAAATTTTCAAAGCTCTATTGATGGTGGAATTAGTTGGCAAAACGTAGGGATATACAATGCTTCCTCTTCTTGTTCGAGTAATAATTGGTTTAATGATCCTGGTATTTATAATCTTTCTGGTATTGCTTCTCCACCTGAAGGGTGGTCAGGGAATATTCATACTGGTGGAGGTAGTGGATGTAGAGAAGGTGGAGGATTAGGACAATGGCAGGTTGCTAATAATTGCATGCAAAATTTGGCTGGCGAACCTAATGTGCTTTTTCGATTTACTTTTTGCAGTGGAACTTCCTGTAATACCTACGATGGAATTGCTTTTGATTCACTTTTTATAGGAGAAGCTCCAACACAAACTGCGGATTTTAATTTTACTTGCAATCAAGGAAATATAATCTCTACTAACGCTACATCTAGCGCATGTGTTAGTCTTTACGATTGGGATTTTGGTGATGCTGGAAGCCAAGGCAATACTGGAACACTTCAATCTGAATCGCATCAATATAACACATCAGGAACTTATACTATTCGTTTACGAGTGACCTTTGATTGCGCGCCCGATGTTCTAATTCCAAAAGATGTTACCATCATTAACGCAACTGTGGCAACGTATCCCGTAACGTGTAAAGATGGTACTGATGGCGCTGCTGCAATTACTATTAGTGGTTCTTTAAATGCCGTGATTAGGTGGAATGTTAATCCACCACAATCGGCAGATTCCATAAGCAATATTAAAGTTGGAACTTACATTGCTACTGTTGTTGATCCTAATGGTTGTAGTATTACCAAAACTGTTTCTGTAGCGTATGGTCCGGATGCTTTTGTACGACCCAACCTAGGGGTGGATAAACGACTTTGCCCAGGAACAATGATTTTATTAAACCCTGGAACATTTAAAACATATCTATGGAATGATGGCTCTATTTTACCAGATAAAAATGTTGAAACTGTAGGAATTTTTTCTGTTGAAGTATCAAATCAAGCGGGATGTACCGCAATAGATTCGGTAATTATTAAAGAAGGTTGCGGTGACAATGTTTGGATGCCAACAGCTTTTTCTCCTAACAACGATGCAAAAAATGATGTTGTGTATGCTTTTGGTGTTGCGATTGAAAAATTCAAAATGACCATCCTTAATCGTTGGGGACAAACTGTTTTTGCAACAGAAAATATTGCACTTGGTTGGGACGGTACTTACCTCGAGAAACCGGCTCAAGAAGGAATATATAGTTATACATTACACTATACTTTGTTTGATGGAAAATCGTATGATAAAGATGGAACAATACTATTGTTGAGGTAAACGGATAAAAAAATAATATTTCGAACTTATTGTAATTGTTCCACTAAATTTATTCTTTCTTTCCTAGAAAAATACTTGCAACAATCGATATAATTAATCCAATAATTAAGGATCCAATAGCACTTTTAAACAAATAATTTTTTAAATTAAAATAATCTTCTGCTTGGCGTTGTGTTGATTTTTTGGTGCTTACTGCAAAATCGATCGAGTCGGCAAAGAAGTTAGGATTGATGAATCTAATAAAAAGGAATACGACAATTGGTGATAAAATAGCTGTAATAATACCGATAGTCATCCCTGAACGAAAAGCTCTCCGATAAGTTAATTTTCCACCAAATTCTCTTTTTTTCTCACTCATCCCACGCATAGCAATCGCGATGAGTGGAATACAAATAAAATTAATAACAAGAGGATGGTATTCTATGTATTTAGTTTGGAAACCACTGTAAAATTCAATTGCTAAAAAAAATAGGATAATTGCACTTATGAAAATACTGTATTTAAGTTCTGTTTTCATAATTAATTTAAATTCACGACCAAAGATATTTTTTTAAATCAATAATTATTACTTCTACTGATAAGATTACAAAGTGATATCATGATTCAAAAAGTACTATGATTTAAATATGCTAGAAATGCAAATGCATGCATTGGCAAATGGGGTTTTGTCCTCCCTTTTATTCCAATTAAACATATTTCAATTCCAATCGCTGTTTGATAGAATTTTTTAAAGGGTTTAAACTATTGATAAAAATAGTATAGTAATTATTTGAATGAGGTACTACTTTATGTTAGTTAATCGATAGTATTTCTATGGGTAGTTTCAGCTGATTTTCCCTAATAGCAAATTACAAGCACCTATAAATCAATTTGCGAATTCGATTGGTTAAACAATTGAATCTTTAATGTTAAAATTGTTGCTTGTTGATGTAAATCATTATACGTTGTGAATGCAATATTTTGAGAAAAATTAGACAATATCTCTCTAGTAGAAACTATTCCTTCTTTGTTTGGAGTATCTACCTTTCGGCAAGAAGTAATCAGTAAAAATATGAAAGTAACCGACAAATTTATGGTGTTAAATATTCTTTTCATCTGATTAATTATTAAAAACTATATCCAATTCCTAAGGACCAAATTCCTTGCTGAGTGTAATAACGATTCTGAGTTGGGAAAGGAGCAATTAAAAGATCTTTATTATAATCGCCTGTACTTTTGAAAGTGTAATCTGCTTTTATGCTCACTCCAGCTGTGGGCTGATAGAGAAATCCTGCTATTAAATATGTTTGCTTGAATGCATCATTTTGAATGCCATTTTCAGGAACTTTAGAATTCATATCGAGCATTTCAAATCGAGTAAATCCAATTAATTTTCTATTTTCATTTTTATGCAAAAAATCATAGCCTAACTCTAAATATCCACCCCATAGTTCTTGTGGAACATTCGATGCAAATGCTTTGTTGATGTCTTTTGCTTTTGATATATTGATCATCGTTGCCAATGCACGTATTTGCCAAGGACCACTATTATACATTGCATTTCCTTCCACTAAAAATACAGGACTACCCAATGGTCCTGATTCTAATCCCAAACTATCAGCGAGCTTTGGCTCATAAGGAGCACTTCCTCCAACATAACCGGATAATTGTAAACGAATAGGACCCGTATATCCATTGATCGCTCCTTGTAAGGCTAAGCTATTTCCCAAAGTCGCTCTTCCTTCCTGACTTGCTCCTCGAAGTCCACTTCCATATTCCAAGTTTTCTGCATTAAAACCATTCATTAAACTCAGTTGATATTCCAAGCCACCAAGATTTTCAAAATTTCCTTTTAATGAAATCCCCATTTCTCTCCAAGTAGTTGGAATGATGACTGTTTCAACATAAGGTCGCGCAACACCAAGATGATCCCCCGGTAAATGATATTCATTCGTATAGCCAATACGTGGGATGAATAATCCTGCAACAATGCGATTATTTTTGTTCAATTTGAATTCAAGATAAGCTTGCTCTATGCTAAATTCGCCTGATTTGCCACCTGCTTCTACACCTGCACTTTCTAATTCAAATTCCGTAACCAGTTGAATGTTTTTGTTGAAACGATAACTCATTAAAATAACCGCTCTGTCGAAATTAAAAGATGCCTTTTGTTGCTTATCCAAATAGGTAAAACTAGCCTCACCATAACCAGAAATTATTGGAACATTTCTAACAGAATTACTGCTGTCGGAGTTAGCCTTTTGTCCTTGCACTTTGATAGATAGTAACAAAAAAATGATGGCTATTATTCTAAATGTTGTATGATTTATTGGCATATTATTTTTATAAATGGTTTTACTTAAGTTGTTTTTTGCAACGTTACAAAGAAAGATCATTATTTTTAATCATTCCAAATAAAATATTTATTTAATTGATTATCAATATAATGATTTTTATCATAATTGATTGTTAAATTATAGGTCATCATCTTATGGTTCCATCTTATTTAATTTAGAGGGAACTTCTTTTGCTGCAATTTCAGGAGCAAATTTCAGAGGTAATTATTTATATCATATTGCTGGATATAAAAAAATCTACGGAAGCAAATATGCATACGGTCATTGTTGTATTTAATGAAAACTTTATTGTTGATGGAGCTCGTGAAGCAGAAGTTAGCGGTCATTCTATGGCGACATTACAAACATTAACAGACAGTGCAAAAATGGATAACAAAACAATTTTGGGCAAAGCCGTTTGGCTATCGCTTCAGCAAAAGCAAAAGAGAAGCAACGCCACCCCCAAGCCAACGCTTCAGTTGCTTCACATTTGCTTTTGCACAAACGCTCTCAAAAACAACTATTTGAAAGTATTTTTCTGAATCATGTCATAATCCTGAAAGCGAGTTCGTCATTAGAGTATAAACAAAAATTAATTTATAATGAGTTACTCAATCAAACATCTCTTTCACATCAATGCTTCGAGAGAAAAAGTATATGAAGCGATTTCTACAATTAAAGGTATTGGTAATTGGTGGACGGTGAAAACATCAGGCGAACCAAAAGTGGGTGGCATCATTCAATTCAGTTTCGGTGAAATGAAAGGTCCTGATTTTAAAGTAACAGAATTAGTTCCAAATGAAAAAGTTTCATGGGAATGCATTGCAAGTCCGCATGGATGGGTCGGACACACTTTTACTTTTTTACTTGATAAGCATGACGGTAAGATCCGAGTTCGTTTTTCACACAATGGATGGAATGAGCAGGATGAATTTTATGCAATCTGCAATTTCAGTTGGGGTAGATACATGGAGAGCTTGCGTCAGCTTTGTCAGACAGGAAAGGGAGAAGCATTCGGAAGTGAGGGATATAGAAAATAATTTTTCCTAGTCTTGTCCAAATCCGAAAAGTGAATTCGTCATTATATCAACAAACAAAAATTAATAACAATTAAAAATTCAAAAAAATGAAACAGATTATTGCACAATTCGAGTTACATACTCGTTTATTCAAAAACACAACTGAAGGATTTAGCGAAGCCAATGCCGGTAAGCGTCAAGGCGAAGCCACTCATGTAAAATGGTTAGTTGGCCATTGCACATCTTCAAGATTTACGATGGCAAAAATGCTGGGATTAACTGAAGCAGAACCGTTTCCCGCACTTTACGAAAATCGGAAAGGAATTCAGGCTGATGCCACTTACCCTACTATGGCCGAGTTGACAAAAGATTGGGATGCGATTTCCGAAAAAATAGTTGGTGCCATGAAAAAAATGGATGACAATTATTGGAATGCTCCAGAGGCATTTGAGCACCCAATGAGTGATGGCACGATGGGTGGTGTTTTTGCTTTTATTGCACAACATGAAGCATACACTATTGGACAAATCTCCATTCTACGCAGAACATTCGGTATGCCTGCAATGAAATATTAATTCACAAACAATTAAAAACAAAAAGTAAAATGAAAAAATTTATCGTAATATATCATGCAAACAACGAAGCCATGCAACAAATGGCAGGTGCAACGCCTGAACAACAAAAAGCCGGCATGGAAGGCTGGATGAAGTGGGCTCAAAAATGTGGAGACAAATTGGTTGACATGGGAGCTCCATTAATGGGCGGTCAATCACTTGATGCAAACGGAGCGAACACTAACAGCAGCAAGGAAGTAACTGGCTATTCTGTACTTCATGCAAATGACATGAAAGAAGCTATCTCCTTACTTCAAGGACATCCGCATATAGGAATGGGCGGGGCTTGCACAATTGAAGTGCATGAAACAATGCCAATACCCGGTATGTAAAAAATTATTATTATTAACGAATTAAAAATTAAATAAAATGGCAGAATTCTTATTATTATTTAGACGGGGTGATGTAGCAACAATGCAACAATCACCCGAAGCAATGCAAGCCCACATGCAAAAATGGATGCAGTGGATGGGTGGTTTGCAACAAGAAGGAAAGTTCGTTAGCGGACAGCCTTTAACTCAAGCTGGTAAACAAATTACAGGCAACAAAAAAGTGGTGACAGACGGACCTTTTATGGAAGGTAAAGAATATGTTTGCGGTTACTTAATGATTAAAGCAACCGACTTGAACGAAGCTACTGAACTTTCTAAGGGTTGCCCTATTCTTGAATTTGATGATGGCAAAGTTGAGGTTCGTGAAATTCAAGAAATAAAAATGTAATTGAGCAATCCAAAATTTATACATACCATGGGGAAGCTGAAACCAAATAGAGTAAGCAAGATAAAATAAATTTATATGAACAAAACAAATCTTCAATTAGTGCAAGAGGTCTATGGACACTTTAGCACCGGCAACATTCCGGCAGTTTTTGAAATGCTTACTGACAATGTTTTGTATCTTATTCCCGGCAGCCCCGATATTCCTTATGCAGGAAAATTTAATGGGAAACAGGAAGTTGGTGGTTTTTACAAAAAATTAAATGACACTTTGCAATATACTTCGTTTGACATCAATCATTTTACAACCGATGGCGATAAGGTAATTGTGCAAGGAAACTTCGCGGGAATAGCAAAGCCATCAGGTAAAAATTTTGCAACCGACTGGATAATGATTTGGACTTTTGCAGAGGGAAAAATAAAGCAACACCAAACATTTTTAGATAGCAATAACATAGCAAACGCATTGAGATAAATTTATTTGCAGAACAATAGTAACATCAACAAACTCACAGACCATCTTTTCCGCCACGAAGCAGGAAAGATGGTTTCTATTTTAACAAAAATCTTCGGCACACAAAATTTAGAAACTGCCGAAGATGTGGTGCAACAAACTTTTATTGATGCGATAAATGTTTGGAAAATAAAAGGTGTCCCCGACAATCCTTCTGCATGGCTGTTTCGTGTTGCAAAGAACAAAGCCATTGATGTCATCCGCAGAAACAAACATTCCGTTCAATATGATTTTACAGATGATGAAAGAATTCTACTCACTTCGGAATACACATTGGCAACAACAATGGAAAATTTATTCAAAGAAGAATTAGTGAAAGATGATTTACTAAGGATGATGTTTGCCTGTTGTCATCCTCAAATTTCGCAGGAGAATCAAATCACAATTATTCTGAAAACGCTTTGCGGATTTAGCACTACAGAAATTGCAAAAGCATTTCTTACAGGCGAAGACACGGTTTCAAAACGGCTTTACCGAACCAAAGAATTTTTCAGAGAACAGAAAATCAAACTGCAAATTCCTTCTGTTGATGAATTAAAAACAAGAACCAATTCCGTTCTTAACTCAATTTATCTTTTATTCAATGAGGGTTATAGTTCAACTAATTCAGACAAGCACATTCGTCAGGAATTAATTGACGAAGCCATGATGCTTTGCAAATTGCTTTCTGAAAACAAGCACACACAACTTCCAGAAGTTTATGCAATGATGGCGTTGATGTGTTTTCATTCAGCACGAAGTGAAAGCCGCATGACAGAAGAAGGAGAAATTATTTTGCTCCCCGACCAGGACAGAAACAAATGGAATTTTGATTTGATTGCTGAAGGTAACCGATACATGGATATTGCCTCGTTCGGAAATGAAGTCAGTTCATATCACATTGAAGCCGCCATTGCCTTTGAACATTGTATCGCAAAAACATTTGAACAGACAAACTGGAAACAGATTTTGAATTTATATGATTGGCTTTGCAAAACTTCTCCATCACCAATTACAGAGTTGAACAAAGCAGTTGCAGTGATGCAGGTTCACGGAGCAGACAAAGCATTGCAAGCTATTCAGCAGTTCAGCGACAGAAAGAAGCTTGAATCTTTCTATTTGTATCATGCTTTACTTGGAGAAATTTATTCCCGACTTCAACAAGCTACCAACGCAACCAAGCATTTTGAAACAGCAATTTCGTTAACACAGTCCGAATCAGAAAAGAAAATCCTGAAAGTAAAAATTCTAAATTTGCTCAACTAAAACGCCAACACATTTGCAAGCACATTTTATTTTTTTCTTTCGTCCCAAATTCATAGCTCAAAAAAATAAAAAGAGCTTGCAAACTAACGCACCCGACAGTGCAGACATTCATGCATATTTGACACGACAGCTCTTCGGACGAAAAGAAGAACGAACCGCTAACGTCAGTTCGTCTAAAAACTCGCGTTCATCAACAAATATAACTGATATTAAGAGGATAAGAGGTAGGCAGTTGATTTGTTTTAACTTTAGATAACCAAAAACCAGGGTTTGTTAGAAGTAATCGCAATGCTTTTACTTTGATCAGTAATTCCAAAAATAAAAAG
>JANXSD010000195.1 GCA_025352785.1 Bacteroidota bacterium | reverse complement strand
TGGCGAAGGTTGTTTCGTTTCAAATATAATCCTTTTTGTCTTGGTTTGGTAAACTTGTTAAATCATTAATTTCTGGTAAGGTATCAAATGGGCTATCAATTCAATTAATCAAGCCGAGCCCACATATAAAAAATCATTTTTCGCATCATGTTTCCTCTGGGAAAAAAACGGGGCAGGCTGTGCAACATTATTTTTATTGTACGTACGGAGGAAGAAACGAAGCCTTACCTGTTATCGGTCGTTTTTCTTTTCGGTCGTCCAATATAATAGTTCATTTGTCAGCCAATTTTATTCTGTCGCTTTCTCTTTTCACTTTGCCATTTTGCACTGCTGTGTGAGAAAACCACGGTTTACTTTCAAATTCTCTAACGGAATTTTTACATCCTTTTTGGCAGGAACGAATGGAACGCTGTAATTAAATGGCTCAATGCAAGGAAGGTCGGCAGTTATCTTTATTACAAGTTGAGCAGAATCTGCTTCAGAAGTGTTTTCAATCGTCAATGACTGAACGGGCTTAATATCGTTCAGATACAAAGAGATGTTTAAAAATGGCAGTGTCTGCTTGTGTAATATGAGAGTAGATTGTTCTTGCATGAATTATTTAATTTATTTGAGTTCTTCAAACTTTGCTGTCATTGTTGGATTTCCTCTTGTTAATTTTTTAATTGTTAAATCCTCAGCTTTATTGTTTGCAAGACGCAAGTTGTTTACTGATGCCAACAGAGAATCTTTTGTTTTTTGAAGGTGGTCCATTGTCTTATCTATTTCTTCAATTGCGGTTTTAAATTGTCTACTAGCTAGATCATAGTTTTTTGCAAATCCAGCTTTAAATGAGTTAATATTTTCTTCGAAACTTGTAATATCAACATTTTGACTTTTTACTATAGCCAGTTCTGCTTTAGCTTTCATCGAATTCATAGCGGCATTTCGCAAAATCGTAATAATTGGAATGAAAAATTGAGGTCGAACTACATACATCTTTTCATATTTGTAAGAAAAATCAACAATCCCTGCATTATATAATTCGTTGTCAACTTCTAATAGAGTAACGAGAACAGCGTATTCACATTTCTTTTCTGTTCTATCTTTATCTAATTCTTTAAAAAAATCTTCATTTCTCTTTTTTGTTGCGGTTTCGTCACCCTCATTTTTCATTTCAAACATTATAGAAATGATTTCGTTTCCTAAATCGTCTGTTTCTTTGTAAATATAATCACCCTTGCTTCCTGATTTTGAGTTGTTGTCTTTTTCAAAATATGCTTTCTGAAAAGCTGTTGCACGAATTTTATTAAATTCAATTTCACAATGTTGTTCAAGAGTTTCGCCTAACATTTTAGTTGATAATTTCAACTTCATATCTTTATAACGTTCTATAATTTCATCTTTTGATTTCAACTCATTTTCATACTTTTCTTTTAATGAACTTTCTGTTATCTTATATTCAAAATCTTTATTTTGCAAACTATTTTTGAGTTTATCTCTTTCCTTTTCTACTGAATTTAAAGCTTCATTAACTGCCAATTTTTTTGCGTTTTCTGCATTTTCAAGTTTTGCATTTATTTGAATTAATAAAGTGTCTTTAACAGCTAATTGTTTAGATAAATTAAGTTCGCTATTTGCTTTTAGCTGCATTAGCTCTTTATCCTTTTCGTCTTTTTCTTTTTCTAACTTTTGAATTGCTTCTGAAACTAAAAGTTTCTTTTCATTCTCTGCATTTTCAAGTTTTGATTTCAATTTTATCAACAAACTATCTTTTTCAGAAAGTTGTTCAGATAATAATTGATCACTGTTGGCTTTCAGTTGTAAAATTTCTTTCTCCTTGTTGGCAAGTTCAGTTTGTTGTAAATTTCTCAGATTGGCTTCTGCAAGTTTAACAGCTTCTGTCTTTTCATTTGCTGCAATGACTAATCTATTCTTTAATTCTTCTTCAAATTTATAGTCTCTAACTTGTTTGAGAATATCGGCAAACCCGGCCTCGTCTACTTTAAAGACTTCTTTGCATTTAGGGCATTTAATTTCGTTCATATTTCTAAAATTATTTTAGTTTTTTTGTTGGCTTTGTGTTTCTTTTAAAGCTTGCACTTAACTATTTTTTCTAACTACACTATCGCTTAACCCTTACAAACAGTATGTCTCCTTACCATCTCGTTTCCTTTATCAAATATAAATTAATTTGTTGGAATGTCCTAAATCTACGGGAATTTGGTATTTACAGCATTCTAATAATCGAAGTGTAGATACCCAAAAAGCATCTGGTTTAATTTTCAATAAAGGAAAAGTAGATGGTGAAAAGCGAATTTCCAATAAAAGAAAAATAGATGGAAAAGCGAATTTCCATTTTCAGATAAATAATTTATAGACTTAATCGTCTATCTCGAAAAGTTTTTTTTCCTGGCAAATATTATTTCTTCTTCAGTACATACAACAAGCTGGAATTGGCATCAGTATTTTTTCTTCCCCTTAGTGTAGTTTGTAACCCAATAAAAAATGCCTTAATTGGATTCATCCAACCACTTTTATATTTTTCACTCAATAAGGAGATATAAAAGGGATCAAAAAACAAAGGATTGATGGAATGGATTTGAAAACCATTCATGTCCATTAATTTCGCGATAGCATCGCTGCTGAAGTGATATAAATGACGTGGAACATCATAAGCTGCCCAAAAGGATTTATAATGCAGTGCATCGAATGCTTTGCGGTTAGGAACAGCAATGATTAATATTCCTGTAGCGCTCAAAATCTTGTGAAATTGTGCCAATGTTTCTTGTAGTTGATGCACATGTTCCAGAACATGCCATAAGGTGATTACTCCAAATTGTCCGATTTCAAAAGATTGTAAATCAGCAAGTTGACCAATATTTAAGTGGTGATTGGTAATAGCAAGTTTTCTAGCATCAGGATCAGGCTCTAAACCAGCCGCTACCCACCCAGCAGCCTTCGCTTTCGATAAAAACTCTCCTGTGCCACACCCGTAATCAAGTATGGTCTTGGGAAGTGGACCGTAAGACTCTACAATTGCTAGTTTTTTGCTGATTGCACGCTGTCGAATACGCTGATAAATAGCATTTAAAATACCTTTTTGAGAATTGGTATGCGAGATGTAAGTATCTGATTTATAATACTTATAGATTTCATCAGCGGCCGGACGAGGATTTGTAAAGTGAAAGTCACAATCGGCACAGCTCACGATAGTAAATGTTTCATGTGAAACGGTAAAGTCGATGCATTCGAAGACCTTATTTAATTGCTTTGAGGAGCAGATGGGGCACGATACAAGTAATTCCGGCATAATAAACAGACAATTTAAACGAGTTTTAAAATGATTACTGATGCTTTACAGCGCGATTAATACGTTTTTTAGAGGAAGAAATAACCCTAGTGGTAGTTCCACGTGAAACATCTAGCGACCTAAATACACCATAAGTACTGATAAATCTGAAGGGGTAACGCCAGAAATACGAGAAGCTTGACCAAGCGTTCGAGGTCGGATTTTGGTTAATTTCTGAATTGCTTCTGAAGAAAGTGAATTAATAATGGTGAAATCAAGATCATCTGTAATACTAATATATTCCAAACGATTAACTTTTTCCGCCAGTTCAGATTCCTTTTCAATGTAGCCTTCGTACTTAATGTTAATCTCGGCTTGTTCTAAAAACTCATCGGTAGCCCCCATCTCTGTAAGTTTATTGGCGAGATTTGTAAAAGCCAAAATCATGGCTTTCAAAGTTATTTGCGGCCGACCTAATAAATTATGAAATCGCGCTTTCTGTCGAATAGGATCTGTACCTACAGTTTCAAGCCATGGATTGGCCTCTTCAGGAGTAACACTAGTTTTCTTTAGCAAATCTATAACTAATTGATTTCCAATTACTTTTGCATTTACATTATCCATTCGTTCTTTACTGGCTAAACCAATTTCATATCCCAATGGCGTTAAACGAATATCTGCATTATCCTGACGTAATAATGTCCTGAATTCGGCTCTACTCGTAAACATACGATACGGTTCATCTGTACCCTTCGTAATTAAGTCATCAATTAAAACTCCGATATATGCTTCAGATCGACCTAGAATAACTGGCTTTAAATCATTAATTTTTTGATGTGCATTGATACCAGCTATTAATCCTTGACAGGCCGCTTCTTCATATCCGGTAGTCCCGTTAATTTGACCAGCGAAATATAAACCTTCTATAAGTTTCGTTTCAAGTGTATGATTCAATTGTATGGGCGGAAAATAATCATACTCGATAGCGTAACCTGGACGAAACATTTTCACGTTTTCAAAACCTTCAATACTTCGCAAAGCTCTATATTGAACATCTTCTGGTAGAGAAGAAGAAAACCCGTTTAAATAAATTTCAACGGTATCCCATCCTTCAGGCTCCACAAAAAGTTGGTGACGATCACGCTCAGAAAAACGGGTAATTTTATCTTCAATTGATGGGCAATAACGTGGTCCTAAACCTTGAATTCTACCGTTAAACATGGGAGATTGCTCGAAGCCTGTCCTCAATATTTCGTGAACCTTTTCATTGGTATACGCCATAAAACAACTCTTTTGATTAACCAATTTAGGCGTATTGGTATACGAAAACTTACTTGGATTTTCATCGCCAAGTTGCTCTTCCATTTTACTGTAATCGAGCGATCTTCCGTCTAATCTGGGAGGAGTACCTGTTTTCATACGACCACTTTCGAAGCCTAACGCAACCAATTGCTCGGTTATACCGGTAGATGCCTTCTCTCCTGATCGTCCTCCACCAAATTGCTTCTCACCAATATGAATAATACCGTTTAAAAATGTTCCGTTAGTAAGTACCACTGCCTTCGCCTTGTAGGATAAACCCATGGATGTATGAACGCCAGTAATTTTACCATTTGCATGGCTCAAACTGCTTACCGTATCCTGTATAAAATCGACATTAGGCGTTTGCTCAAGCATCTTTCTCCACTCCGCAGCAAATAGCATACGGTCGTTTTGCGCTCTAGGGCTCCACATAGCGGGGCCCTTTGAACGATTAAGCATTCGGAACTGTATAGAACTTCGATCACTTACAATGCCCGAATAGCCCCCTAAGGCATCAATTTCACGTACAATCTGTCCTTTTGCGATGCCCCCCATTGCTGGGTTACAACTCATTTGCGCAATATTTTGCATGTTCATGGTGATCAAAAGCACCTTAGAACCCATGTTAGCAGCTGCGGCGGCAGCTTCACAACCAGCGTGACCAGCTCCAACCACTATAACATCGTAATCTGGATATTTCATTTGTTCCACGTGAAACATTTAGTATTAAATAATGGATAAATATACATTAATTATTTGATTATCAAATCTATATATCAATAATAAGCACAAGGTGGATTGTATAGTACCAACCAAGTTGATTGGCCACTAATCGCCTACATACACCGCAATTACTAAGAGTTTAACCTCGCTCTATTGTGAAAAGTTCTCTTCGTACATTCATGCTATTAACTTGATTTATAAAAACTTGCGCAAAGATAAATAGAAATCTTCTTTGCTCGACATTACCACCTTATCTGATGGCTTTTTATCCTTGTACCCGCAAACATGTAAAAGCCCATGCACCATCACACGGTGCAACTCATTGGCGACAGTTGACTTTAAAGTTCTAGCATTTTCCCGAATTCGATCGATGCTGATATACATTTCAGCATTAATTAATCCTGCGGCTGTCGATTGGTCGAAGGTCATAATATCGGTATAAGTGTCATGCTTTAAAAATTGCATGTTCAACTTATAAAGATATTGATCCGAACAAAGAATAATATTCAAGGAATCAATCTTAAATCCTTCTTTTTTTGCGGTAGCACTAAGCCATAAGACTAGCTGTGCTTTTCTATTAACCGCATATCGAGCCTCTGCCCTAAAAAATTCGATATTCATCAACAAAAGAGCCGTATCAATTGGTTCTCAAATACTAACCTTCAATATGACCCGTAGTCTTGAAGTAAAGTTCCACAACTTTACCATTATCTGAAAAGATAATTTGATCAGCAAGATGCTTCATTAAAAATACTCCTCTACCTGTTGGCTTTTCCAAATTGTCGGGATCAGTAGGATCGGGAATATTTAAATAATCAAAACCAGCACCTTCATCGCTCACCGTAAATGAAATTTGATCGGTATCTACCTCGTAGGCAATATTCACCTTACGATCGGCATCATATTTATTTCCATGCTGAATAGCATTGTTTACTGCTTCTGTAACCGCTACAAGCATATTGCCATAGCATTCCTCTTGGATATTGTATTCGGCCTTTATTTCATCAATTAGCTTTTCCACTAAATTGATACTTTCAGGCTGTGATACAATCTGTAGGTTGAATGTTTGCTTCTCTGTATTCATCGTGTCAATCTTCAATACTTTGGAAGTACGAATTAACTAAGTTTTTATAGAATGTTGTGAAGGATGGCGGGATGGTTTTCAACAACTCCGTTTCCCTCATTTTTAATCGCTTGTACTCTTCAAATTGAGGTGGAGTCCTAGTGATATCTTTCGCCTCACTTGACTCTCTACGCTCTTCTTTCTCTCGTTCACGCTCTGCTTTTTCTGATTCTAACAATCTTGTCAAAATCTCTTGCTGCCGGTTCAATGTCATGTCAGAAATGCGTTTATTCACAATGTCCTTTTCGGTTTCTTCCATTTGTTGAGCGATTTTATTGAGATCCCCGAGCTTTCCTTGACCGTCTTTGTTGTCGTTTTGATTCATCTGTTGAATCGCATTTCTTAACGCACCCTGCTGAGCAGCTAATCTAGCCAATTGTTCACTCATCCCTGCACCCTGACCTTCTCCAGGTTTTTTGCCATTCGGCATTTTACCTTGTTTGTCGAGCTTTTCTTTCATGTCCTTCAGCTGCTGGCTCAACTTTTCTTGCATCTTTTTAACATCACCAGCACTAGGACCGGGTGACGGCTTACCTTTCTTACCAGGCTTTTTACAAGATCCACTACCGGGCATATTCTGCTGCTGTTGCATTTGATCCAACGATTCACTTAACATCAAAGCTAAGTTATTTACTGCTGTCATCACAAACTGCTGGTTGGCACGCGCCTGGGGTACTATCCGATCTTGCAAATTATCAAGAGCCTTTTCGGTATTGTCATTAATATCGGTAATCTGTTCATTTACTGTAGAGGAAATCTGTGCCACGCGTTTACTCAGTGCTAACAAGGAGTCTTCTAAAACCTTTGCATCGTCTTTCAACTTACGTTGAACTTGCGCCATTTTTAGGTAACGAGGATTATTAATGTCTACATTTTTAACGTCTTCCATTAATGCTTCCTGATCGAAAGAAAAATGGATTAAGTTTTCTAACAATGCTCTTAAGGCTTGTTCATCTTCTTCTGCCTGTTCTTCTTTAGCTGCTTGCTGTTGCGCATTCATTTTATCTGAGAGCTCCTTCATCTTCTTCGCGGCGCTCTTTTGTGGTTTAGAGGCCTTGCCACTCTTTCCTTGCTTCAACTCTTCCTTGCTATCTTTCATGTCCTTGTCGATAGCTTCCTCTTCTTTATCAAAACTTTTGAGATCTTCCGAAAAATCAAGTTCTTCGTTTTTCTTCTCAATATCGTCGAGGTCCTTTTTAACATCGTCAAATTCCTTGTTCAATGAATCTTGCTGATCCTTTAGCTTATCCGTATCGGCATTTTTTTCATCACTTTTATCAGCAAGCTTATCTTGTTTCTTTGAAAGCTCGTCCAAATTATCTGCAGTCTCTTTCACCTTTTTATCAAGCTCCATCTGTTTGAAAAGTTCAAGCGTACGGTCAAGTTGTTTTTCTAAATCTTTATTGTCGAGCTTCATCTTATCCATCATCTCCTGAAGCTTCTGCTTGTCAACTTCTGCCATCATCTTCTCCATCTCCGCCATCATCTTTTTCATTTCTGGCGACATTAACTTTTCGAAGAGCTCTTCTAATTGTCGTTGTTTCTCGGCAATATCTGGATCGGTTTTCTTGAACTCATTTTGTTGCTTTGTATTTTGTTGATTTTGCTTTTTGATGCCTTCAATCTTTTTCTCTAGCTCTTTTTGCTCCTTCAAAACATCACTCATCTTTTTACGATCATCGAAATCTAAACTTTTTTTATTGAGCAGATCCTTATTGAGGTCGTTTAATCTTTTTTGAAGTTCTTTAGCCTTGTTCATGCTAGCCTCCAAATCATCCTTCAACGCTTTGTTTTTATCATCCGCATCTTTCGCTAATTCATTTGTTGATGGAGCTTTAAAAACGTTGGATTGCGAACGTGCTGATTTCGGACCTTGAACTCCATCATTATCCCATACTTCAAAATAATATTCTAACTCATCACCAGGTTTAATTTCTAGTGCACTTAAATCCCAATAGTGATAAAACTGTTCCGACGTCGCATTTCTATTGATCGTGATTGGTGTTGATAAAGGTTGCTCGCTTACCTCTTGTCCATCACGCTTAATGAAACGATAACGGAACAGCAGTTTGCTCAAGCCATAATCATCATGTGCAAGGCCGCGGAAATACATGCGTTGGTAAGAAGCAGAGTCTTGTTGCTGCTCTACCTGAATCGTTGGAAATTGATCAGGAATTACGATGATACTGTATTGCATAGAATCTTTCGAATCCATGAACTTATTAGCAGTACGAATACTGTATTGAGAGCCTTGTAAAAATCTCTTTTGAAACTCATATTTATTCTCTTCCAAATTGGCTAATGCATACGTAGTATCTGTAAAACGTAATCGCAGCGAACTCGTATTTTGTGTGCCAAAGTTCCAGGTGATACGTGTCCCTGCAGGGATAATTAAGTCGCCAGTATTTTTGAGTTCTTCGTTCTTCTTTCCGAGGTAAGCTGGGTAATCTAATTGGATAGTAAAATTTACCAAAACCGGATTGGGAACAGCGTGTATCGTGAATTCGGAAGAACTGTATCCATCAGCCAATAACTTGAATTCCGTATCCGATTGTACATTTCTAAAAGCATAATGGAAATTCACAATATTTTCTTTCTCCAAACGAAATTGATTTTCTCCAATCTGAATGAAAACTTCTTGAGGAATTTCTTTTCCGCTAAGCTTTACATCAAGTGTAAAATCATCGAATTGTACAACTTGTAATTTTTTGTTGCGAATAGTGAAATCGAATGGTGCAGGTTTGCTGAAGGTGGTATTGTGTTGCAACAAACGTTTTGTTGGATCGGTAATTAAACTAGGAGCAGCAACGAGAACAACAATAAATATCACTGCTGGAATTGCTGCAAACTTTAAATATTTTCGATTACTACGTAAGTCGATTGCAGAGGTAAAAGGGATTGGACGTAGTTCTTCACTTTTTTGATTGATACTTGCATGAATCAATGAAATCTGATCTTGATGTTGATCCGCAAGATCATGCAACTGTAAAGTATTAAGAAGCTTGTCTTTTATGTGAGCAAAATGTTCACCAATAATATTTGCTGCAGTGGTATGACTGATCACTGGTCCGAGACGGTAGAGTTTTGATAAAGGAATAAAAACTAATTTCCACAAAACAAGAGCTGTTGCTGTGAGGTAACAATAAAATAAAACAGAGCGAACAGAAGTGTTAAACCAAGCAAAAGATTCGAGGAGTGCTACGGCGAGATAAAATCCTAACAGTAACGTAAAGGCATATATTCCTCCACGAATTAATTGGTTGATATAATATTTCCGGATGAACGCATCTAGCTTAACTAAGAGTTCACGGTAGTTGGAATCGGTTGATTGCATCATAACAAAGTTACGGAGAAGGATTCGTTAAATAACATAACGGTAATTACACTATTTTCTTACGTTGATGGAGGGTAAATGTTAGGTTAAACAGCTAATCTTCCAAATACACCTAGTGGTAGCTGCACTTTTGATGTTGCATCGAGGTAAATCTCACCATATTGCGCATTATTCATACGTTTAGGAAATGCTTCAGCGAGGAGGTTTCTGATAATCATTGCTGAGAAACCGAGTGAATAGGTATTTAACACAAGAAAAGAATTTTCTGGCTCGAGTAAATCGGCAACCGTATGAATCATGTCATTGATCATTTCTTCGAGCTTCCAATTTTCGCCGTTTGGCCCGTGGCCGAAAGCTGGGGGATCGAGAATGATACCGTTGTACTTTTTGCCGCGTTTTTGTTCCCGCTTCACAAATGTGGTAGCGTCTTCTACGAGCCAACGAATGTCTTTTAAGTTGGAATAATCCATGTTTTCCTTCGACCATGAAACAACTTGCTTAATGGAATCGAGGTGAATTACATCGGCACCAGCTGCCTTTGCTGCTAACGATGCTCCACCAGTATATGCGAAGAGGTTGAGTACGCGTGGAACAGGAACTTCCTTTTTTATCGTTGTAATCTGGTCATAGATAAAATCCCAATTGACCGCTTGTTCGGGGAAAATTCCCACATGCTTGAAGGACGTTAGTCCAAGACGAAAAACGATTTCTACATTTTGTCGTCCGCCAACAGCATATTTTATCTTCCACTGATCGGGCATCTCTTTCTTGAGCTTCACCCAAATGCCAGAGGAGCTTGACTTGGACTGAAACTTTACGTGCGCAATTTTATTCCATTCGGCCGTTGACGTTTTTTTTTGCCAAACAGCCTGTGGCTCAGGGCGTATGGTAATATAGTTTCCAAATCTTTCCAGTTTTTCGAAATCACCGCAGTCGATTAGTTCGTAGTCTGTAAATTTTTGAGGAGAGAGAAGTAGCATTTAGGCGAAGATAAAGACAATTGGTAGTAAGGCAGAATCGAAATGGTGGATCAATTGAATTAATCCACCATCAGTCTCTTACCATCTACTTTTTTTGGGTTTACCTTTTGATTTGCCTTTGTGTTTCTTCTCTGGTTTACTTCCGTGATTTGGTTTGAAAGAAGATTCTCCAAAATGTTTAAAGTTGGAATTCGATGGTTCTCTTGAAAAAGAATCTGGCAAACGATTAGGATCATCAAGGATAAAGTCGATTTGTTTACGTGCAAGGTCAGCAGTTTTTAGCTGAACTTTAACCGTATCGCCGAGCTGAAATTTACGATGATTCTTTCTTCCTATTAAACAGTAATTTTTTTCATCAAGTTCATAAAAATCATCATCGAGATCCCGCACACGAATTAATCCTTCGCATTTATTGTCAATCAATTCAACATACAATCCCCACTCGGTAACACCAGAAATTAAGCCATCGAATACTTCACCCTCATGACCTATCATATATTGCACTTGTTTGAATTTAATAGATGCACGTTCTGCTTCGGAAGCACGTATTTCCATATCTGTACTGTGCTTGCATTGTGCCTGAATCTCATCCGCTTTAACGGGTTTTCCATTGTGCAAATAATGATCGAGTAAACGATGCACCATCACATCTGGATAACGACGAATTGGAGAAGTGAAATGGGTGTAGTAATCAAATGCTAATCCGTAATGTCCAATATTATTAGTTGTATAAATTGCTTTTGCCATGGTACGAATTGCTAATTGCTCGAGAACATTTTGCTCCTTCGTACCTTTAATTTCCTTCATCAATTTATTGAGAGAATGTGCAATGTCTTTATCAGATTTTGTATTGATGGTATGTCCAAAACGACCAGCGAAGACAGAGAAGTTAGCAAGTTTTTCAGATGATGGCGAATCATGTACCCGATAAACAAAAGGATACTCTTTACCTTTTTCTTGTGCCAATTTTTTTCCAACAAATTCTGCAACGCGACGATTGGCGAGAAGCATAAAATCTTCGATAAGTTTGTTGCTGTCTTTGCTTTCTTTGAGATAAACACCGATAGGCATCCCTGCTTCATCGAGTTTAAACTTCACTTCTACTTTATCAAAAGTTATTGCACCATTTTGAAAACGTTTTTTGCGAAGCAGAAGCGCTAACTTCTGAAGTGTTTGAATTTCTTCGAGCATATCACCTTCCCCCGTTTCGATCACTAATTGTGCTTCTTCATAGGAGAATCTTCGTTGAGAATGAATCACCGTTCTTCCAAACCATTCGTTGATGATTTCCGCATCTTCGGCAATCTCAAAAACAGCGGAGTAGCATAATTTATCTTCACCAGGACGTAAAGAGCAAACCATGTTACTTAATTTTTCGGGCAACATTGGGATCACACGATCAACGAGGTAAATTGATGTAGCGCGATTAAATCCTTCGATGTCGAGCGGAGTTCCGGGTTGTACATAGAAAGATACATCAGCGATATGGATTCCTACTTCATAATTTCCGTTTGGTAATTTCTGAACAGAAAGTGCATCATCAAAATCCTTCGCATCAACAGGATCGATCGTGAATGTTGGAATCTTTTTAAAATCTCTGCGTGATAAAAGCTCTTTCTTAGGGATTTTATAGGGAATCTCTTCCGCTTCTTTTTCAACATCCGTAGGGAACGAAAGAGGGAAGCCGTATTCAATAAGTATTGCATCCATCTCTGCATTATTCTCACCTGGAAAACCAAGCACCTTTATGATTTCTCCCGAAGGGTTTTTAGCTTCTGGATTCCATTCGATAATTTTAGCAACAGCTTTTGCTCCTTGCGTTGCACCATTAAGTTTATTGAGTGGAATAAAAATATCTACTTTATTGCGTGGATTATCAGAGGTCAGAAATGCAAAACGATCTGAAATTTGTATCGTACCTACGAATTCTGTTTTAGAGCGCTCAAGCACCTCCACAACTTCACCTTCTGAACGGCTTCCTTTTTTACGAGCATAGAGGCTCACCTTTACAAGATCGCCATTCATAGCATTTAATGTATGCGTTTTAGCAATGAAAATATCCTCTTCAAATTCTTCATTGATCACATACGCATTGCCATTGGAAACAATATCAATTTTTCCATTAATAAAATGTTCGGTAGGAAAAAGGCGGTATTTACCTCGGTCGGTTTCTTCAAGGTCGCCAGCAATAGCGAGTTCTTCGATGCAATTGATCGTAAGTTTTCGAAGTTGTTCCTCTTCGAGAGCAGCTAGAAAAACAGCAGCTTCTTCGAAAAATGGCTCTTGTTGAAACTTCTTGATAATTTGTTTGTAGTTGTATGATTTGTACGGATGCTCTTTAAAAACATCGATGCTGATGCGTTTGATATCCTTAGAAAAATCAGTTGTATTTAATTTGTTTTTTTTCATTGTGTTAGGTGACTAAGTTAAAAATTCGAATACCGTGGAGGAGTGCGAATGCATTATTGGAAGCTGTCGGGAGTACACTACGAAAGTAAGGTTAATAAAATGTTGAAAAGCGTTTTTGCTATAAAGAAATCCTCGGTGGAGTGTTAACAAATGGAGATTAAAAAGCCTATTTATAACGGTTAACTAGTAATAACTACCACTGCCTTTCCTAACTGCCCATTTACAGGAGGATTAAATTTGGCAACGGCAACGCGAACCTGTGAACAATCAGGGTAGATTTGTTGAAGACGTTTTAAAATTCGACCTGCTACATGTTCGATTAGTTTACTTCGGATAGCCATCTCTTCACGAACCATGTTATGTAAAACGACATAGTCGGCGGTGAATTGTAAATCATCCGTTTCAACCGCTTTTGAAAAGTCTAATGTGAGATCGAGATCAACGGAAAAGCGACTACCAATAAGTCCCTCCTCTTCAATGCAACCATGATACGAATGGCATTCGATGTTATGAATTTGTAACTCGTGTTTCATTAATCTTTCTTCTGCTCTTTCGACCAAGCATCTTTTAAGGTAACGGTTCTATTAAATACTAAATTATTTTCTGTGGTATCTTTATCAATACAGAAATATCCTTTACGCATAAACTGAAAAAACTGTCCTTCCTTTGCTTCTTTGAGCGAAGGTTCTACCATTGCATTTTTGATGATGTGTAAACTATCAGGATTGATGTATTTTTTAAAATCACCTTCTTCGGATGATGGGTCTTCCACTTTAAAAAGACGATCATACAAACGTACTTCAGCAGTTATTGCCTGAGCAACATTTACCCAATGAATAGTTCCTTTTACAGTCATTCCAGAAGTATCACTACCACTTTTACTTTCAGGAATATATCGACAATGTATTTCTGTAATATTTCCTTCTGCATCCTTTTTGAAGTCATCACACGTAACGATGTAAGCACTCTTTAATCGTACTGATAATCCTACACCTAACCGGAAAAATTTCTTCGGGGCATTTTCCATAAAGTCATCGCGCTCGATCCAAAGCTCATTGGAGAATGGCAATTCACGCGACCCTCCATGATTTTCTGCTTCTGGATTATTTTCAGCAGCTAACAGTTCTGTTTGTCCTGCAGGATAGTTGGTGATGATTAATTTTATTGGATCCAAAACAGCCATCACACGATTTGCCTTTTTGTTAAGATCTTCACGAATACAAAATTCAAGCAAGCCCACATCGATCATATTTTCACGACGAGCAACGCCAACTTTATCTGCAAAATTGCGAATACTTTCAGGAGTATATCCTCGTCGACGTAATGCAGAAATTGTAGGCATACGAGGATCATCCCATCCAGTAACATGTTTTTCATTTACGAGTTGCAAAAGTTTGCGTTTACTCATCACCGTATAATTTAAATTAAGGCGAGCAAACTCATATTGATGACTAGGAAATAAATTTAATTGTTTAATGAACCAATCATAAAGAGGTTTGTGAACTTCGAATTCTAGTGTGCAAATTGAATGGGTGATTTCTTCAATTGCATCACTTTGTCCATGAGCGAAATCATACATTGGATAAATACACCATTTATCACCTGTACGATGATGATGTACATGTTTGATACGGTACATTAACGGATCACGTAAATGCATGTTAGGAGAAGTCATATCAATTTTTGCACGCAAAACTTTTTCGCCTTCTTTAAATTCAGCATTGCGCATACGTGCAAATAAATCTAAATTTTCTTCCATGCTTCGCTTGCGAAATGGGCTTTCTTTTCCAGCTTCTGTTGGAGTACCTTTCATCGCAGCAATTTGCTCTGCGGAGGAATCATCAACATAGGCTAAACCGTTTTTTATAAGGGTTACTGCGAACTCATAAATCTTATCGAAATAATCAGAAGCATAAAATTCATTTGCCCAATTATATCCTAGCCAACGAATATCTTTTTTAATACTTTCCACATATTCTGTTTCTTCCTTTTCGGGATTCGTATCATCAAAACGCAGATTTGTTTTTCCATTAAACTGATCGGCCAAACCAAAATTTACGGCTATAGATTTTGAATGACCAATATGTAAATATCCATTTGGTTCAGGAGGGAAACGTGTTAATACCCGACCATTATTTTTTCCGTTTGCAATATCTTCGGCAATAATCTCTTCAAGAAAATTGGGACCCTTTTCAGTACTCATAATTTATAAATTTAAATCTGTTTAAACAGATAACTCTACAATAAATAATTTTTAATTACCTACATCCTTAGGCAATGCACTTATTGCATTTTTTATTCTAGTTAACACTTCTTCTTTTCCTAGTAATTCGACCATGCCAAAGAGATCAACTCCTGAAGCTTGTCCAGAAAGGATAACGCGAAACAATTGCAATACATCGCCAGGTTTAATTTGATTTTCCGTTGCAAGATTTTCGAAAGATAATTTGCAAGTAGACGCATCAAATGTTGTTTGCGTTGAATAAACTTCTGTTAATTTATTTAAAAACTTTGCAGTGATTGGATTCCATCTTTTTGCAATTACTTTTTCATCATACGTTGTTGGAACTTCAAATAAATAGCGACCTTTCTCATAAAATTCATTTTCAAAATGAACTCGGTCTTTTAAAAGACTTACTGCTGCTGCGGCATATTCAACCGACGAACGATGATCGGAGATCTTTAACTGCTCTTTGATAACAGGAATAAATCGTTGAGCAAGATCGGCATCTTCCTGCATTCGCAAATATTGTTCATTGAACCACTTTGCTTTTTCAGGGTCGAAACGTGCACCAGCTTTATGCACACGTTCAAAAGTGAAACTCTCGATCAATTCATCCATTGAAAAAATTTCTTTTTCAGTTCCTGGATTCCATCCCAAGAACGCGAGCATATTGACAAATCCTTGTGCATAATATCCTTTTTCTCGGTAGCCTGATGAAACTTCACCCGTTGCAGGATCCTTCCATTCGAGTGGAAAAACAGGAAAACCTAATCGATCGCCATCACGTTTACTGAGTTTTCCATTACCCTCTGGTTTCAACAATAATGGCAGATGCGCATAACGTGGCATTTTATCGGCTAAGCCTAAATATTGATAAATTAAAACATGTGCTGGTGAAGATGGCAACCATTCTTCGCCGCGTATTGCGTGTGTGATCTCCATCAAAATATCATCTACAATATGTGCAAGGTGATAAGTAGGCATTCCATCCGCTTTGATTAAAACTTTATCATCGATAATATTACTTTCGAAAGAGACATCTCCACGAATCATATCATTAAAAGTAATGTGTTGATCCGGATCCACTTTTAATCGTATTACGTATGCCTCATCTTTAGTGATTCGAATTTGTACTTCATCAGCAGAAAGCGTTAAAGCATTTTGCATAGCGCTACGTGTTTTAGAGTCGTATTGCCATCCTTGATTTCCTTCCGCCTCCGCTTGTTTACGTGCCGCATCTAATTCTTCCGTTTTATCGAATGCATAATACGCATGACCACTTGCTATTAACTGTTCAGCATATTGTTGATAGTATCCTTTTGTCTTGCGTTCACTCTGACGATATGGTTCATGTGAACCACCAAAACTTACACCCTCATCAGGGATAATATTGCACCAAGTTAACGCTTCAATAATATACTCTTCGGCTCCCTCCACGTATCTATTTTGATCGGTATCTTCAATACGAAGTATGAATTGGCCCTTATGTTGCTTGGCGAAAAGGTAAGCATATAAGGCGGTGCGAACGCCTCCTATATGCAATGGCCCCGTAGGACTAGGAGCAAATCGAGTTCTAACAATCATTTTCTATGACTCATTAATTTATTGGGTTGCAAAGATAGTTTTATGATTACTGATAAAACAGGATAGCAACAGAATTCCAAATAAACATTTTCCCTTGTTTCATTTCATTTAAAATATGACGCACTAACTGTCACACTATCTACACGAACAATTTTAAAACCTGTGCTTAAATCGTTACCGCGAAGTTGGATAGAATTGTAAAGACGTGGTGTACAAGGAATGGGTTGATTCCAGCATCGCCTATTTCCCACTGGCATGGAAATAATTAAACCATTCAAATTTTTCTCAACAGCCACAATAGGTTTGTATTTAATATCGGGATAAATTAAATAGTGTTTCAAATTAATTTCTCCAGAACCTATCAATTTTATTGGCCAGATACTAGAATATCCTGCAAAAAAAAGCAAAACGATTACGATACTATTTTTCAAAAACATTTTATTTGTCTTCAAAATTTCGAGGCCATAAAAAATCACTATTGAAAGACAAACAAAAATGTATGCTTGTCCGAATCTAAAAGCAGGAGCTGAGGCAAACCAAAATAGAATGCATAATAAATAGGTGATACCGAAATAAAATAAAGCCAATGAAGAAAATCGGTTTAACATTTTCTTTGCAAAAATTATTATGCTTAGTGCTAACATTCCCATAACAGCACCAACTAATGAAGCTACATCTATCCTTTGTTGATTTTTAAGCCAAATTGGAAACCATTGAGTAATTGGGAGTTTAAAATCATCATATTGATCGAGTATTCGAGCATGAGAATAAATCCAACTTTTGGTAATTAATGCTTCGCTATAAGGGACTTTCCAATCGAAATTAAATAGATCAATATTAGGATAAGGAAATAATAAATAACCTGAGAGAATCACATTTCTTATAAACCAGGGAACCAATATTACAATCGTAAAAAAACAGAGTGTGAAAACTTGTTTTGTTTTTATACTATTTCTCGCATAAAAAAGCAATAACGGTAAAACAAAAATTACAAGTAATGCTGATAATTTTGTTGTGATGCACGTAAGAACTAATAAGCAAATAGCTAAACTTTCAAAATCAAATTTTTGTAAGGAATTATTTTTAATCTTTTCGATAAACACCATGAAAACAAATATTTCAAGAATATAAATTACTAGATCAGGATAGGGTAAAGCGGCATCGAGTCTGAAAAAATAAAATGTTGGTATAATTAGAATTGTGTAAATTGCAATATAGTAATCGTTACCTCTTATATTTTGTATTGAAAAAACTACTAATAATAAAAGTAAATAACTATTTAACACATGGAATGAAAAGTTATTTAAAAATGTGAAACTAAAAAAAGCGCTAGAGATAAAGAAGCTAGAATTAAAAGCATAATTAGGATATAAATTTCCAAGTCCTGGTATAACGGCGAATTTTTCTATCCATTGAATTGCTTGTGCATGATAAAGACCAGAATCACTATCAAAGTAAACGCCTTTAATATTCATAAATAGTATATTAAATACAATTACCAAAAAGACAGCTAGCTGCTTAAATTTAACTTCCTTTATTTTTTCAATTCCTAAATGTAAAAATAACATAAATTGTTTTCTAAAAATAATACACCCAATTGCTTCAGAAATTAAGATAAATAAATTTGCGACTAATGCTACTTTTAAAAAAATCGAATAAATACTTATTAGTGCTGTGATAAGGCAATAGCCTACAATACTTAGTAAAATTGGATTTCCAAAGGATTGTTCTTTAAAATTATTTCTATTAATTGTTACTTGCAATAAAAAGCCAGCAACAATTGTAAGAATAAAAATATATGTCCAAATTAAAAGTATGGAAAGCATAAATTATCAGTTTGTATTTATTAGAATGTTCATCCTATTTAACGTCAACTTTTACTCCATCCAATTTTTTTAAATCGCCATTTTGGTAGGTGGAAGAAAGCATTAATTCACCATCTACATCATACGATTTCCAAACACCATCTTTTAAACCCAAACGAAAATTTCGTTCCTCTTTTATTTTTCCATTATCATAATAATATTTATGAAGTCCATTTTCCTGACCTTCAAAATATTCACCCTCGAAGGCAAGTTTACCATTTAGATAAAATTGTTTCCAAGGTCCGTCCATATTTCCTTCTACATAATTTCCCTCGGCATTGTATTCACCATTGCGGTATTTCCATGGACCTTCACGTAAGCCACTCGAATAATTTCCTTCAGCAATTAAGGCATTGTTAATATCAAATTCTTTACTATGTCCGTCTTCTTTTCCCTGATTATATGTTTCTTCTCTTAACGTTTTACCATCTTGATAATACCATTTCCAAATTGCATTTGGTAAATTATTTTTATAGGATCCTTGTTGTTGAATTTGTTGATTTATATAATAGAAGGTCCACGTGCCGTCCCGTTTTCCATCTTTAAAAGTACCTTCAGATTTTATCTTTCCATTTGGATAAAAATACTTCCAAGAACCTTGTTGAAGTCCGCTTGCATCAATTATTCCACCTTCAGCAATCACATTGTCGTTATCATACAATTTCGAGGAAGTGATGGTACCTTTATTATCATACTCTCGATATACACCTTCTTTTATTCCGTTGATAAGATTTACTGAAGACTTTGGATGACCATTATTAAAATAATCGCGTTTAATATCAAGCTTAATATTTACTGCTTCATTAGCTACTAATTCTCCGTTTTTATAAATCTCCATTTGTTTCACTACACCATCATCTGTAAATGTTCTAAAAACACCATTTTTTTTGTCGTCTTTCCATGAACTCTCCGTGGAAATATTTCCTGTTGGAAAAAACTCTTTCCAGGTACCTTGTTTAAAACCAAATTTATCAAAACGATTTATTTTTTCTTCTTTCACGAAAAAACCATTTTTGTAAGTGGTTAATGTAATAATTCTACCATCTTCCGCAAATTCTTTTGTGATTCCATCTTCAACACCATTTTTAAAAAGTGCAATTTTTTCAAGATATCCTGAAGGGCTATAAAATTTTACAATGCTATCTGTAATACCATTATTTATCCATCGTTCTATAGCCACTTTTCCATCCATAAAAAATTCACTTTCTATTCCATTTTTCACTCCATTTACATAGGTATATTCCGCTGTTTTATTTTCTTTTTCATCATAAAATTTCCATATACCTTCAAGCTTACCATTTAGGCGATTACCTTCCGATTTTAATTTTCCATTATCGTAATACGCTTTCCAAAAACCATCAGGTTGATTATTTACAAAATTGCCTTCAGATGAAATCTTACCATTTGAATAATAAAATTTGGTAGGTCCATTTTTCGGAAGTTCTGTTGCCTGAGCAAAAATAGAATTGGAGAAAAATAACATACAGATATAAAGGAAGATATTTATCTTAATTAATCGCATAATTGACAAGTATAAATCAAAAATAAATAGATCATGGTGTGACGAAGTTAAGCATCAATCATCAATGCGAATCAATATAACTTAAAGACGAATAAATCAATATAAATTAAAGACCTAGTTGCTTTGAAATTTCTAACATACGTTTTAAGGGACGCAAGGCATCTTCACGAATATCATCTTGAATTAATACCTCAGGTTTTTCATGTTTCATACAGAGATATAATTTTTCAAGCGTATTTAATTTCATGTGAGGACAATCATTACAAGCACAATTATTATCAGGTGGAGCAGGTATAAAAGTCTTATTAGGAGAATCCTTTTGCATTTGGTGTAAAATACCACTTTCGGTTGCAACGATAAAAGCATGGGCCTTATTTTCCTTTGTAAACTTTAAAAGAGCCGTTGTTGATCCTATAAATTCGGCCATCTTTAAAACTGCTTCTTCACATTCTGGATGAGCAATAATTACCGCATCTGGATTTCTTATTTTTAATTGCGCAATTTTTTGTTGTGAAAAAATCTCATGAACCATACAGCTCCCATTCCATAATACTAAATCACGACCAGTTTTTTTAGCCACATAAGCTCCCAAATTTTTATCTGGAGCAAAAATTATTGGGGTTTCTTTAGGTATAGAATTAACGATTTGAACTGCGTTACTGGAAGTACAAATAATATCACTGAGTGCTTTTATGGCAGCTTGACAGTTGATGTAACTTATGACTAAATGATTAGGATGTGCTTCTTTGAATCGTTTAAAATCAGCTGGTGGGCAGGAATCTGCTAAAGAACAACCTGCTCTGAAATCGGGCATTACCACTTTTTTGTTTGGATTCAGTAATCGGGCAGTCTCCGCCATGAAGTGAACACCAGCAAATACGATCAAATCTGCTTTCGTTTTTTCAGCTTGTTGAGCTAAACCAAGGCTATCTCCGATATAATCGGCAACATCTTGAATATCAGAATCTTGGTAGAAATGGGCGAGGATAACAGCATTTTTTTTAACTTTTAATCTCCTAATTTCCTCGAAAAGATCCATTTTAGGGTCTACTTTTTCATGAACAAAACCAGTCGTGGCGAAGTCTAAATCAGCTGAAGTGTTCATATCCATTTTTTTGTTCGTTGACATTGTTTCTGGGAGAAGTTAGAAGGCCAACGGAGGCAAAGGTCGGAGATTTCACAGTAAAAAATATTTTTTTTCGATTAAACTAATGAACGTTTTAGATCTTAACAGCTATTATATTTATTTAAATTATTTTAAAATAATTAATGTTAATGATAGTCTGTTAGTTTGGTTTATAAAATAGTGGTGAAATTCTTGTTGCTAACGATTATTGAAGTGACATATAGAGTAACCAACATGTTGTTAGTCCTTAAGTAACTGATAGTGTAGTAGAGTTCAATGTTATTAACAGATGCTTATAACCTCAACTTTTTAGCGATTGTTATATACTAATTAGTTGTTTTGGTGTATAAATAAGTTAACAAGAAACGATAACTAAAGTTAAAAAAGTGTGCCTTCGTATTGGTTTAAATATAAGCCAGCTTTTAAATGAGATTCCAAATTAACTTGTGATAGAGATATGAACAGGTAAAAAGGTTATTAACATAGGTACTAACAATATTTAGTGGGGAGAAAAAGTATAAATAATGAATTAATTCGGCGTAAAAGAGGTCTTTTTTATTCATGTTGATAATCTATTTTTGGAAAGAGTAAATACAATTCTGATTTGAAGCATATTTGAAACGTAAAATAAATAGAAGAGTAAAAGCGGAATAGCATGCATATTTTAATAATACCATCATGGTATAAATCATATACAGGAGATATGCTTGGAAGTTTTTTTGAAGAGCAAGCTAGAGCTTTAAAAAAGAATGGACATCAAGTGGGAATATTATTTCAGATATTTTTTCCTTTTTCAGAAATATTTAAGAAGAAGCTAAAATATCCGGGTTATTATGATGACAATGGTATTCCGACAATAATTTATAGTATTCAAGGAATAGTACCACGCACAAGAAAATTTAATGATATTTATGAAGTTTTTTTTTCAAATCGTAGATTTAAAAAATATGTTAAGCAATTTGGAATGCCAGACATTATTCACGCACATTCAATATTTGATGCAGGACTTTTTGGTATTGATATTTCAAAAAGATACCATATACCATTAGTTATTACGGAGCATTTAACACATTATATTACTGGAAAATTATCATTAGATCATGACATTCCCTTAGCACAAAAAATTTTTAGTGAAACAGATTGTTGTTTAGTTGTTGGCACTTTATTTAAAGAAGAATTAGCAAAAGCCGTAAATTTACCTTCATCAACATTTAAGGTAGTTTTCAATATGGTATCTGATTTATTTTTTACGAATATCAAAGAAAAAAAATACCAACAAGGAGAAGAATTTATATTTTTTACGAATTCTTTTTTGAATCCACGAAAAAATCATCAACTACTATTTAAGTCGCTGAAGAAAATTCTCGAGAAGGGATTTAAAGCAAAATTAATTGTGGGAGGTTTTGGTGAAACGGAAATGGATTTAAGAGCGCTTGTTAATGAATACGGACTTCAACAAAATGTTGAATTTACAGGATCATTAAGTAGAGATCAAGTAAAGGAGAACATTGATAATTGCCATGGTTTTTTATTAGGAAGTACGTATGAAACATTTGGAGTAGTTTTAATAGAAGTTTTGGCAGGTGGAAAACCTATCATTACAACTGATTCTGGTGGACCTAGGGATATTATAAAAAATGAAGCACTTGGTTTCTTGTTAAAATCCTTTGAGGTGGAAGAGTTTGCATCCGCAATGGAATATATGATAACGAATTATTCCGATTATAATCAATTAGAAATAAGTAATTATGCTCTTGAACATTTTTCTGAAAATGTTATTTCACAACAGTTAGTAGAAATTTATAATGAATTAATTCAAAAGAAAAAACTGATTTGAGATGCGTTTAAACG
>JANXSD010000096.1 GCA_025352785.1 Bacteroidota bacterium | reverse complement strand
TCTTTTGATAACAAGCGTTTGTCGTAAATTAAAAAATACAAATGCAGTTCCGAAAACTCCTGTGCTTAACAATGAAAATCCTAATTGCCCTGGTAAAATAAAATCAATCGTTTTATACTCACGACCCTGAACAATTTGTGGAACAAGTTCTGCAAGCGGTTCATCAACATGTGCAGCTTTTAAATTTGCTTTGTCGATTAAATGTTCTAAAAGTGATTTAACGATTACCCCTTTTTCTTGTGATGATAACGTAGTGTATAAATCTACTTTGTATTTCCATGAATTACCAGCAATAACTTTACGAATGTTTATGATTGCATCAATCTTTCCTTTTTGTAAAAGTGTTTGTTGTTCTTCCGGTGTTAAATCATGTTGTACTGATAATGCAGGATTGAAAATCATTCCTTCATAGATAGGATTTTTTCTATCCGAATCTTTTGAAAGTGCTACATTGAGTTTAATAGAACTGCCACCTAAAAATCCAAATACCAAAATAAATATTAATGGAAATACAAGTGTAAAAACTACCGCTGAAGGGCTACGTGTTATGGATCTGAAACTAGCTCTTGCAATTGCAATCATTGCACGAAACTGACTGTATTCTCTTGGCATAAAATTCTATTTGTTCTCTGTGAGAATAATTAACTGAAATGATTTTTTTTGAATAGTGATTAATTTATTCGTCTCGCCACTCTTGTCCGGTAAGACTTAAAAATACATCTTCCAGATTTGCTTTCTTCACTTCTTTTTTTCGCTCAAATCCAGTAGCAATTAAATTATCAATAAGTGCATCAGGAGTGTCGAGCGCAATAATTTTTCCTGCTTCCATTACTGCAACACGATCACACAATTGTTCGGCCTCATCCATGTAATGAGTAGTGATAACTACCGTTGCTCCGTTATCTCGAATAGTACGAATTAAATCCCATAAATTTCTTCTCGCTTGTGGATCTAATCCTGTTGTAGGCTCATCAAGAAAAATTATTGTTGGTTTGTTAATTAATGTTGTTGCAATAGAAAATCGTTGTTTCTGTCCGCCAGAAAGTTCTTTGTATTTTGCTTTTGCTTTATCTTCTAATCCCACCGACCGCAACATTTTCATGGCATCCGTTTCAATATCATAAAGTCCTGAAAACAATTTTATCAATTCCACAAGTGTAAGGCTTGGATAATAACCAGCGGCTTGAAGTTGTACGCCAATCATTTGCTTGATAGCATTTCCATTTTTACTGATATCCATTCCGGCTAGGTGAACGGTGCCAGAAGATTTCTCACGTAATGTTTCAATGATTTCGAGCGTGGTAGTTTTTCCCGCTCCATTCGGACCTAATAATCCGAAAATTTCTCCTTCATATACATCGAACGAAATTCCTTTTACAGCCTGAAACTCGCCGTAATTTTTCTTTAAATCCTTAACGGAAATGATAGCGTTTGTAGTCACGGGGCAAAAGTAAGTGTATTCAAAGTGAGAATCTCTATGAATTCATAAAGATTCTATGAATTTATCACCTCTCTTCGATCAAGTACTTGCTTTTAGAAGCAATAAATAAGATTTATGATATATGTCTTAGTTTATTCTCGTATCACACACCAACTACTTTTTGAAAATTTGTTATACCAATTACAAATCTGTTTTAGTCCAAAGATGCGATGTAATTTTTTATCAAGACGATTTTAAAAAATCGTTGCATAGCCTTTGCCTACGAAACTATTTTTTTAAGAAGTATTGATGAAAAAGGACAAGTAGATTTGACTAAAACATATTTGCAGTTGGTATTACATATTGCTGACTATGATAAAAGAACAAAATCATAAATTCTTAGTGCCATCAGAAATATTATTACTTAGAAAAATGTAAATAATTAAAAGGTTTACGATTTTTAAGATAGGTTAAATTCATTTCATTGGTGTAAGCTTCTTTCTCAAATCGAATAGAGCGATATGCTTTATGATGATTTCTGAATTTAATGTAGTAAAATAAATATTCTAATCCGTACCAAATATAGAATGGTATAATTAGTAATTCTAGTTGCTGTTGCAGATGTATGCGTTCATGATTTAATAATTTCTCACTCACAGGAATTGCTGATCGATGAATTAAAATAAAAGGAAATATCGCCATCGCGGAAGCGGGCAAAATTTTCAAAACAATAAGCCGGTCTTTCACAAATTGTTTTTATCAAAGATTAATCATACACTGAACAACAAAGCTTCTTGGTGGTTGAATGTCTGCAGGTCGTGTCATGTATTCATGATTGAAAGCATTTTTCACAACGATACCTAATCGCATATTTTTACGAGCCTTGAATGTTAAATTAGCATCAAATACCCAGTCACCACTTCGATGCCCAGCTCTATATGTTTTTACACCTGAAATTACACCTTCAAATACTTTGTCGATATTTTCCATAAAACTATAATAACGTGCACTCA
>JANXSD010000149.1 GCA_025352785.1 Bacteroidota bacterium | reverse complement strand
ATGGGATTTTGGTGACGGCAAATTTTCTACAGACACTAATCCAACGCATATTTTCTCAAAAGATGGCTATTATTTAGTTGTTCTTACTGTTACTGATACGAATGGTTGTATTGATACAGCTAGTCAAACAATAATTGTTATAACCGATAGTGCTGCTTGGGTACCCAATGTGTTTACGCCGAATGGTGACCAAAAAAATGATGTCTTTAATATTCTTGGTGTTGGTATCAATTCAATTGATGCTAGAGTATTTAATCGTTGGGGTGCAGAAGTTTATACGTGGTCGACTTTAACAACAGGATGGGATGGAAAACACAATGGTAAGGATTCACCTTCGGGAGCTTATTATTATTTAATAAAAATCACTTACAACAATGGCAAACACGATTTACTAAGGGGAAATGTGTCATTGTTGCGATAATAAAAAAGCGCTGAAGTAAGAAGACTTCAGCGCTTTTTTATGCAAGAGAAAAATATTCGGGCTTTTCAATTTGATGTAAACGAAGTACGCCAATGCTCACTAGGTTGACTAATATTTTCATCGCTCTCCAACGACTTACATTTATCAGTTTACAATATTCTTTAAGTGTAATTTTCGGATTTACGTGTAGATACTCTAGTAGCGCTTTTTCTTTGCTTGAATAAACTATCAATGTATTTTGTGAAGAATGTTGGCGTTTCAACACATCAACCACAATTTTACTTGCTAACATCGATTGATCTTTTTGACGAATGTATACCCATTTTTTCCCCTCTTCATCAACTGCATAATAAGGCTTATCTTTTCCCATTGGAATGAGCGCTTCCAATATAATTTTTCCATTCAAATTCCATTCATGGATTTCTAATTCAAGTGATGGGCAACAAAAAAATCCTGCTGCTTTTTCTAGCATAAAAATTTCTTCCAAAGGCTTAACACCACTAATACTGCCATTATCATTTACTCCAACCAATAAAGTGCCTCCATAATGATTTGCAAAAGACACAATACATTTAGCGATACGATGAACACTTGAGATTTCTTTTTTAAAATCAAGCATCTCGCCTTCTCCCCTATCGATTAATTGGTAAATCCTTTTCAATTATTCAAAGAAAATAATTAGTGTTTAAATATAAGTCTGAATAATTATACCAAATTATCGAGGGATATAAATCGTATCAAGTGATGCATTATAAGAAGCCCAAATCCCTAATCCACCTTTAATATTTGATTTGACATTGGAAGGAACTGCAAAAGGACTTCCGTTATTTCCTAGTTGGTTTTCTGCATCACGCCAGAATTCGAAGGTTGAATGATCAATAGCACAAAATTTAACAATGACAGTATCACCCTTTTTAAAAAATCCTGATTCCAAATTATTATCATCTTCAGCAGTCGAATTTTGAATACTTCCTCTATTGTATGCAAAATCAAATTTTTTTCCATTGATAAATTTATCTTCAAAAACAGAACCAAAGGGAGCAATAAAAAACGGATCCTTTGTAATACGTTTTGCAAACCATCGATAACAATTTCCAAGTGTATCAGGATCGTTGAGGTTAGCCCAAATAAATCCTAAACTATCTTTATTCTCTTGTATTTTAAACCACAAACTGTCTAATGGAACTGCAACTTGCAATTTGGTAGACGCTGAAAGTAGTTCGCCCTTTGTTGTAGAAATATTTAACGAATAATTTCTCCCAGCTATCCCAAACATTTTAGTCGCAATATAAATACCACTAATTTTATAACCATTAATTATTGTATCCACTTCCACCATGGTATCACGAGCGAAACCATCATTAACAATCACAACAGCACCCTTTTCTGCATTATTATTTATGGAGCCAGAATCAACAGGTTGAAAATAACCAGAATTACGACTTAAAATCAAATAAGGTGGCAATCCATTTTCCACATAACCATCAACAACAACTTTACTTGCTGGAGTTGGAAGATCAACACTAATATCCTTCTCACATGCAATGGCAAGAAATAATACTGGGATGATAAAAATTATTTTTTTCATTCGCTTAAAATTTAAAATTATAAGTAACTGATGGAATAACACTAAACAATGAAACTTGCTTTGCCTGAACTTTTAAAGTACCATCTGTACTATTTCCATCTACATTAAAATAAATAAAATAAGGATTTTGTCGTCCATAAAAATTATAGACAGAAAATACCCATTCACTTTGCCAACGTTTTTTCTTCAATACATGTAACGTTGCAGATAAATCAAGGCGATGAAATGGCTTTTGTCGATAATCATTTCGTTTACCGTAGCCACTTAAAATATTGAAGTTATTATTTAATGATGCATTACCATTTGCATCCACAGTTACTGGTGGACCAGCAGAGATAAAATATTTCTCAGCAGGTAAAGTTAGAGCATCACCTGTTGCGTAAACCCATACAGCACCGAAGGTCCATTTTGCGTTGCGATCATAGGTTAAAACAAGCGAAGCATCATGACGTCGGTCATATTTTGCTGAATAGGTTTCTCCATTATTCAAATCTGGAAATTTACGTTTTGTGTATGCAAGTGTGTATCCAATCCAACCATTGAATTTTCCTTTTGATTTCTTGATAAAAAACTCGGCACCATAACTCCATCCTTTTCCAAAAACAAAGTTATTATCAGGATTATTTTTCACATCTTGATCTGGAGTTGCACCTTCTCGATACTCAATTTGATTTTCCATTTGTTTGTAATACAATTCAACTGAAGTTTCATACGTATTGTCGTGGAAATTTCTGAAATATCCTATAGAATATTCTCTTCCAAACTGTGGTTTAACCAGATCAGTACTAGGAACCCAAACATCCGTAGGTAAAGAAACAGAACCGAATGAAGCGAGATGAATGTATTGATAATTTTGTGTGAACGCAGCCTTCACAGAGGATGTCGTTGTTAAAGTATACCGCACGCTTAAACGAGGTTCAGCATGCATGTACATTTTTACTTTTTCACCTTGAGCATATTGAATAGTATCAGTAAACTTTCCCTGAAAAGAGGGATCTTGCACGTAACGTGTGAATGGGCCTACGTGTTCAAACATAGTCCCTCTTAGTCCTGCATTCACACGAAGTTTTTCGGTTATATCCCATTCATCATTAAGATAAACGGCAGCATCATGTGCATAAAATCGTGTTACTTTTCCTAGATCAAATACAACCTCAGCAGAACGAGCGGAAGCATTTGTAGGAGTAAAACGATGATAAATATAATTCACACCAAACTTTACGTTATGAAGTATATTGGGGAACCAATTAAAATCCACCTTGGCAGTATAATCTCGAATTCCTGAAAATATTTTGAATTCAAAATCTTGTTGTGAAGCACCGAATTCAAATTTATAATCACTAAATATCAGAGAAGAATTAACAAATAATTTATCACTAAACAGATGATTCCATCGCGTTGAAACGGTGGAATTTCCCCAAGGAATTTTCACTTTAAATCCTGTATCTCTACTCTTAAAATTAAACACATCACGACCAAGATAACCACTAATAAAAATTCGATCTCGTTGTGAAAGTGTATAGTTTAGCTTACCATTCAAATCATAAAAATAATAACTATTTCCATCAGCTGGCGAACCAGGCTTAATAAAGGGTTCTCGTAAAAACAAATCAACGAATGTACGTCGAGCAGAAATCATGAATGAACTTTTATTTTTGACAAGAGGTCCTTCAAGTGTTAAGCGTGATGCAATGTATCCTATTCCACCTTGAGCATGAAATTTTTGATTATTTCCTTCCTTCATCGTGATATCTAATACAGAAGCTAAACGACCACCGTATTGTGCCGGTATTCCACCTTTCGTAAGAGTAATATTTTTAACAGCATCGGAATTAAAAATGGAAAAAAACCCAAATAAATGAGATGCATTGTAAACTGTTCCTTCATCGAGTAAAATTAGATTTTGATCGGGACCACCACCACGTACATAGAAGCCAGAATTTCCCTCACCAGCAGCCTGAACGCCTGGCAATAATTGAATTGCTTTAAGGATGTCGACTTCACCTAATAATGCAGGCAACTTTTTAATTTGATCCACATCTACTTCAACTTTTCCCATATCGGTACTCTGCACATTTCTATCCGCTTTCTTCGCCGTTATCAAAACTTCCTTTGTAACAAATACTTTAGGAATCAACAATATATTTTGGCTAATATCTTTATCAAGTCGAAGTGCAAATTGTTGTTCGTAATAACCAATATATGCAGTAATGATAGTATAAGTACCTTCATCAAGCGTTAGCGAAAAAAAGCCATAAGCATTTGTGGTTGTACCTTTTTGAATTTCTTTAATATATACGCTAGAACCCAAAAGAAATTCACCTGATGTGGAATCCTTCACATAACCGCTAAAAGTATACCGGTTAACTTTTGAATTTTGGCTATAAGCTGAGGAAATAGAAATAGCGATAACTAATAAAAGTACTAGGAATTGTTTCATATCGGCCACGAAGTTAAAGAATGGTAATTTATTAAAGATTAAATTTTACTCAAAAACTTGTAATTCATAATAGAATTAAGCGCAATTCTTGACATTCTCATTTCTAAACCATTTAAACATCATTAAATTTATATTAAACGTTTAAATATCAATTCTGAAAAGTAAAAAATTTTGAGCGTGCAATGATTAGTATTCGAAATAATCAAATTTGGTCTTTCACATTAGTAAACTGCTTCAAATTCAATCATTATTTAATTATTAGGGGTAGATTTGTTTCTATAATTTATATTTGCAAGAATTTTAATATACCTTAGAACAATGTGGGAAGAAATTTCAATAATATTTACTGTTTCAGGATTTATAAGTCTATTTACACTTGTGGTAATGGAAATTGTATTAGGAATTGATAACATAATTTTCATATCAATTATAGCTGGAAAATTACCAGCAAATAAACAAGTTAGAGCTCGGAAAATTGGGCTAACACTCGCTTTATTCATACGCATTTTGTTGCTCTTTGGGATTAGCTGGGTTGTTGGTTTGAAGGAAAACCTGTTTACAATTATGGATCATGGCTTTAGCGGAAGAGATATTGTATTACTTGCTGGAGGTTTATTTTTGATGGCTAAAAGCACCTCAGAGATTCATTCAAAAATTGAAGGTGAAGAAGGAACAAAAGAAACAAGTACAAAGAAGCTTTCCTTAAATATAGCAATATTGCAAATCATAGGTCTTGATATTGTATTCTCCTTTGATTCAATTTTAACTGCTGTTGGATTAGTAAATCATGTGTCGATTATGATTGCAGCAGTAATCATTTCCATGTTGGTGATGTTAGCCGCCGCCAAATCTGTTTCTGATTTTGTAAATAATCATCCTACCATTAAAATGTTAGCACTTGCATTTTTATTGATGATTGGATTCATGTTAACTGTTGAAGCATTCCACTATGATGTTCCAAAGGGATATATTTATTTTGCAATGGCATTTTCTCTTTCTGTAGAGTTGTTAAATTTGCGTTCTAAAAAACGACATTCGTCAAAGTGATTCGTGTTGTTAAAATTACTAATGTATGTATGCTTCATAGAAAAAAAGTCTTGAACCATTAAGCAGAAGGCTTCATGGCAAATAAGATTCATGATTGTCAACTTGTCCTAAGAGATTGAAATGTTTTCACTCTGGCTTAATAGGATGTTCGAAATGCGAAATAAGAGAATGAATGAGAAGCATAAAAAGAAAATAAATAAGCGCCAAAGCACAAATTAATTTAAAAATATTGAAAAGCCATTTTCGGACTTTCATGAAGGTTGATTTACAAGATAACGATTTAACCATGTATCCTGTAAAGCAACTTCGAAATTAGAATTCAATGACGAAAGAGATTCTACCAATGGATTAAAGACAATTGTATTGCCAAATATTTCGTCAGATTTAATTAATTGCTGCAATTCAGAAATAGATATATTTTTTATTTCAGCACCTGCTTTATAAACCACTCTCATTCTATCAAACAATTTTATATTCAATTTCTTTTCTTCCAACTGAATAAATTGATGCAATTTATCTATTGAGCATCCACTTGCTCCAGTTTGATTTTCATCAACAGCAATAATCAAAAATTGTTGGTGCAATAATATTGTTGCAGCTTTTAATATTTGTTGATGTGCAAGCCAATTATCTAAAAAATAAGCAGTATCCTCCAATAATAATTTCGCAATTTCATTATCAATTAATGATGAAGAAGTAAATACCCAAATTCTTGAGTCGTTTGAAAATTCGTTGATTGGATAATTCATAATTAAAGGTATTAAATTATAAGAAAATAATAAAATTATGCTGAGATTTTTCCTGGCAATGAGTCGTTTAGGAATTTCGTTCTTGGCTGTTTATTTAGTTGCATCTCCTCTTTCTTCAATGCCACCTTCCACTCTTTCTCTCCTTCTGCATCTTCATTTGGAGAAACTTTCTTTAAAGTGATTTTTTGCTGGAGTTCATTTCCTTCTTCTGTAAAGTAAACGGTTGCAACAGTTCCTTGAATATCTTCTGAAACAATATTTATCTTACCTGACTTTTCAGTTAAATCAGATTCATTTAATTTCTCAATGCGTTCTAATTGCTTTAGCAATTTTAAAGTTTCTTTAGTTCCGTATTTTGAGGCCTCAGCATAATCTCTTTTTTGCATGGCATTAAGAAACTTTTCAGCAACTGGACGTGGTGCTTCTTCCTTAGTACATGATACCAACAAGGATATCAAGACACCCAAATAAATAACGAAATGCTTTTTCATACTTTTAATATTGTTTTTGTAGAAGTTTGTGAGCATGCGAATTTAAATACAAATTATCAGGAGAAATGTAACTAAAATCTTTCACGATGGTTTTTGGAATATAATTAGAATCGTTCATCGATTTATTCAAACAATCATGAATCCATTCCGTACAATAAACTTCTTTCCCATTATATAATTCAAAGGTATCATCAAAAGGAATTTTGCTATTCAAATCTTTTAACATATTCCCATGAACAATATTTCGTTGATGAGTATTCAACTCATAACGATAGATCGCAAATTTATCACAAAGATCAGGATTTATAAATTGATCGAGTGTTTCTTTAATTAATCCAGAAGGATTTGACTCTTGATAAGCATGTAGAACAAAAACAGTATTATCTTCTATATTTATTAATCCTGCATGTGAAAATTGTTGATCCTGTAATGACATTCCTCTAAACCAATGGCTTACAATTCCCTTTCCATTTCGTAGAATAAGATCCCCATTCTTTAAAGATGTTATTGGTATACTTACAGAAGCAACCGGACGAGATTTAATCGCTAATAAAATTCCAGCATTAAAAATTATTACTGACATTAAAAGTGCCGGGAAGATGCGTTTCATCTGGATTACATTCTTTCAGGAACTTGAATTCCCAATAAAGCAAATGCCATTTTTATTATTCTTGCACATTGATTACTTAAATGCATTCGAAACATGGAAGTATCTGTTTGTGATTCGTCAACAATTGCATTTTCATGATAAAATTGATTAAAAGCTTTAGCAAGTTCGTACACATAATTTGCAATGATAGCTGGTGATAATTTTTCAGCTGCATCACCTAACTGAAAAGGATAATCTAAAATGATTTTCATCAAATCCTTTTCCTTCCTATTAATACTTTTGTAAGTTACAGTATTGAATGATTCGTATCCTGTAAGGTTTTTATATTGTACACCTTTTCGAATCACCGAACGAATTCGAGCATAGGTATATTGAATAAATGGACCTGTATTACCATTGAAATCGATCGAATCTGCAGGATTAAACATCATCCTTTTTTCAGGATCAATTTTTAAGATAAAATATTTAAGTGCTCCCATGCCTATCATGTGATACAATGCGTTTGCCTCTTCACTTTCGAAATCATCAATCTTACCCAATTCCTGAGTAATTTTTTTCGCATCATCAATCATCTCTTGCATTAAATCATCTGCATCCACAACTGTGCCTTCGCGGGATTTCATTTTTCCTGAAGGAAGATCCACCATTGCATAAGAAAGATGTTGCAATTCGTTCCACCAATCGTATCCTAATCGTTTCATAATGGCACGAAGTACCTTAAAATGATACTCCTGCTCATTCCCTACAACATAAATAAGTTTTGTGAATTTAGTTTCTTCATACCGCATTTTTGCAGTACCTAAATCTTGTGTGATATAAACACTGGTACCATCCGCACGAATCAATAATTTTTGATCCAATCCTTCTTCTGTTAGATCAATCCAAACAGAACCATCCTCCTTTTTATAAAAAACACTTTTTTCTAAACCTTCTAAAACAATTCCTTTCCCTAATAAATAGGTTTCTGATTCGTAATAAAATTTATCAAAACTAACACCCATCATTTTATAGGTCGCATCAAAACCTTTATAAACCCAACTATTCATGGTTTCCCATAACTGAACTGTCGCCGCATCATGCGACTCCCATTTTAAAAGTAAATCTTGTGCTTCAATAATGGAAGGAGCAGTTTTTTTTGCAACATCTTCAGCTATTCCACTTTCCATTAACTGAACAATTTCAGCCTTGTACAATTTATCAAACTCAACATAATATTTACCTACCAAATGATCACCTTTTATTCCAGTTGATTCTGGAGTTTCCCCATTTCCATTTTTCATCCATGCCAACATCGATTTACAAATGTGAATACCACGATCATTGATAAGATTTACTTTTCTTACGGGGTTTCCTGTAGCATTTAATATTTCTGCAATAGCATATCCTAAAAAATTATTTCTTACATGTCCAAGATGTAATGGCTTATTGGTATTAGGAGAACTGTATTCAACTAAAACTGGGTGTTTGGATACATTTGCATTAATGCTTACACGTCCCAAAGTTTTATCTAACGAGGCTTCCGAGTAAACATTTTGCCACGCTTCAGTTTTAACAACGACGTTTAAAAATCCTTTCACCACATTATAGCTTAACACTTCACCACAATGTTCTTGCAACCAGTCACCCACATTTTTTCCTAAAGCATCCGGACTTTGTCGCGTTAATTTTGCAAGATTAAAAACTACAACTGTTAGATCCCCTTCGAAATCTTTGCGTGTTTCGTTAATTGCAATATCATCTGGACTCACCGTGATATCATATAATTCTTGCATGGCCTTTTCGGTTGCCGCACGTAATTCGAGTTCAAATAACATATTTAATTAACAATACTAATTAGTTTAGTTCAATAAAAATTAAGCTATCTGAGAAACAACGCGCTGAAGAATTTCGAATGTATTTTCTGCCATTAGATTTTCTTTATCAAGCGTTGGATTTACTTCCGCAATTTCAAAGCAACAAACTTTCTCATTTTGTATCAATCGTACACATAACGATCCTGCTTCCTTTTCTGTAATTCCATTTCTAACTGGAGTTCCAGTACCTTTAGAAATAGATGAATCCATACTGTCTACATCAAACGAAACATAGATCATCTGACAGTTATTGAGATAAGCTAAAGCATCACGAGCGATCTTCTCCACTCCATCTCTACGAACGTCGTTGGTAGTGAAACATTTGATTTTATTTTTCTTGATGAGGTATGTTTCTTCTGGTTCAACATCTCTAACTGCAATGTATACTAGGTCGGAATAATTGATTTTGGGAGTAATCCCTCCTACTTTTTTGAGTTTATTCCATAAATCCGCAGTATCCTTATCAGGTTTATTCATCCTACTTGTACTGTTATCTTCACCCAAAGAAGCAGCCAACGGCATACCATGAACATTCCCAGTCGGGCTAGTATAAGGGGAATGTAAATCAGCATGTGCATCAATCCAGATTACACCTAATCTATTCTTCGGAAATGCGGCTTTAATACCAGCGATAGTACCTCCGGCAGAGCTATGATCACCAGCTAAAACGATAGGAAACTCCTTTGCTTTTAATGTATCGCCTACGGTTTTAACAAGCTTTTCATATACATTAAGAATACCTCGGAGACGCTTAGCATAAGGGCTTCCTTGTGGTTCGAAGAGCAAGTTATTTTCAACTGGAATCTCTACAGAGCTGATTTTATGGAACAATGTACTTCCATAATCTAAAGCTGCAACCTTAATTGCATCTGGACCTAAACTAGCTCCCCGCGTGCCTGCACCAATTTCCGACTTCACTTCAATAAACTTAATTTTCTTATGCATAAATGCTGATATTTTAAAAGAATGAATTATCTGATATCCTCAATCAAGACAATTTCAATCCTCTATTAAATTTTAAATTGTCTATATTTTATAATTCCAAGTTACTTACATTTGTATATTCATAGCAAAGTAACTCATACGGATTAATGAAGAATAGATACACCGACCTAATTGAACAAACCTTTGAATTCCCTCAAGAAGGATTTAAAGTGGAAGATAATTGCCTCCATTTCAATGGAATACCACTAATGGACATTATTGAGCAATATGGCACTCCACTAAAAATCACCTATTTGCCAAAGATAAGCGATCAGATCCAAAAAGCAACTCGTTTATTTAATGTAGCTATGGCAAAGGCAGATTACAAAGGTAATTATTTGTATTGCTATTGTACAAAAAGCTCCCACTTTGAATTTGTTTTGTCAGAAGTTCTGAAAAATGATGTCCATTTGGAGACTAGTTCAGCCTTTGACATTCCAATTATTCGAGAGTTAGCCGCCCAAGGAAAGGTTGATAAAAGTAGAATGGTGATATGCAATGGATTCAAGCGAGACAATTATACGGATGGAATTATTGATATGATGAACGATGGATTTACCAATGTAATATCTATTCTTGATAACAAAGACGAACTTCCGCAATTGCAGAAAAACTATAAAGGCAAATTGCAAGTTGGAATTAGAATTGCGGCTGAAGAAGAACCTAATGCAGAATTTTATACCTCTCGATTAGGAATTCGTTACAACGGTATTGTAGAATATTACAAGCAACAAATTCAAAACAATAAGAATGCAGAATTAAAGCTGCTTCATTTTTTCATTAATACAGGCATAAAGGACACAGCCTATTATTGGAGCGAATTGCAAAAGAATATCAATTTATATTGTGATCTTAAGAAGATTTGTCCGGAGTTGGAGTATTTGGATATTGGTGGAGGCTTTCCTATTCGGACCAAACTCGACTTCAACTACGATTATCAATATATGGCTGATGAGATTATTCATCAAATAAAGATGGCATGCGATCAACGCGAAGTAGAAGAACCAACCATCGTAACGGAGTTCGGATCCTTTACTGTTGGCGAAAGCGGAGCGATATTATTTAGCGTTGTTGGTCAGAAGCAGCAGAACGACAATGAGCTTTGGAGTATGATTGATAGTTCATTTATCACCACCTTACCAGACACTTGGGGCATCAAACAGAAATTCATTTTACTAGCAATTAACAATTGGGATAAAGATTATCAACGTGTGAACCTTGGCGGGATCACATGCGATAGTGATGATTATTACATCATGGAATCCATTCGTAACCGTGTGTTTTTGCCAAAGCCTGATGGAGAGACCGAACAATACTTAGGCTTCTTTCATACGGGTGCATATCAGGAAAGCATTGGAGGATACGGAGGAATTCAGCATTGTTTGATACCTGCGCCAAAACATGTTTTAATTGATCGTACTGAAGATGGCGATTATACTACACGACTATTTGCAAAAGAGCAATCTGCGAAGAGTATGATGAAAATATTGGGCTACTAAAACTGAATTCAGAATTTAAAATTAAGAATTCAGAATGCACAATTTAAAATTAAGAATGCAGAATAAAGAATGTAGAATAATCTTTATTTATTCTACAAATATTTTTTTCAACTATCACTTATAATAAGAGAAGTAATTTCAATTGCTATATTGGAGAAGACTTTGTGATAAGATATTTTGTAAATTAAATCCAAATTTTTCACTTGAAGCTGATTCTTGAACATCATGACCATTGATACGAAACCATTTTTGAGTTTCAAAATCGAAGATAAAAGCTTCAGGTACATGGTATAAATCTGATAATATTTCCATCGTGCGAATTGTTGAATCAAGTCCTGCATGATCGGTAAATTCGATCAACATTGCAGGTTTGTATTCGTCTTTTATATCATATACGATCACATCTGGTTGTTCACTTTTCCAATCTTGTAAATCAATAAACGATTCATTAACTACTTCAAATATTCTACGATTAAGCAATTTTGATAGACTGTGAGATAGCATAGCAGCAATAAACTTTTTATGGCCAGATAATGGCTGCGACCAACTTTTTTCAAAATGCTTCATGATATTAGGATTTCGATTTATTCAAATTTAAGGAATCTCATTTCGGTTAAATCATCATTTAAAAAGATTAACAATTAATTAATCTAGGATCTTTAAAATGAGCCATATTGCTGAGGTATTAGCATAAAACAGTCAAATAAAAAATTATATTATTAGTAATCAATCATTTAATAGATGTAAAAACATGTCAAATAAAAAAAAAGTAATGATCATTTAATGGAATTCTTTTAGAAATAGATATTAACAATCAGCCTGTTGAAAGAAAATTGGGTGAAAATACAATTTTTGTGGGCGAAATTATGTTTATCTTTGACTAACAATAAATAATAACATTAACCATGAAACAATTAATAAGCATATTAGGAGTGTGCGTTTTATTAACTAGTTGCGGACCAGACTACAAAGCTGAGGTTGATCGTATGAATCATCAGCGCGATAGTTTGATGGCACAATATGACGCTAAAGATTCAGTGATCAATGGCTATATGCAAGACATCAGTGAAATTCAGACAAACATAGATGGATTGACGCATCAGGAAGAGATGTTAAATCGTACTACAGCAAACAACCCGGAAGCTACACCAGATTCCAAAACAAAAATCATGAACGACATCGAAGCAATTCGTCAGATGATCGATCAAAACAAAAAGAAACTAGGCGATCTTCAATCAAGAATTCGTAAGAACAACATTAAGATTGGTGAATTAGAAAAAGTGATTGCATCATTAAACAATCAACTTGCTGCAAAAGATTCTAGCATCAATGCAATGAACGAACATGTTCTTGCTTTGAATGGAACTATCAATGAAATGAAAAGTACAATTGATACAATCCGTATGGATAATGCAACTAAATTAAGTGAGATAAAGGACAAAACTTCAAAGTTAAATACTGCATATTATACAGTTGGAACATACAAGCAATTGCGTGATAAGAAAGTGTTATCAAAGCAAGGCGGATTCTTAGGAATGGGTAAACAAAAGTCGGTTGTTTCCGATTTCAATCAAGAAGCTTTTACGCAGATAGATGTGACGAGCACAAAAACTATTACCTTAAATTCAAAGGATGTTAAATTAATAAGTACGCATCCATCTGGAACTTACAAACTGCAACATGAGAACGACAAAGTAACGTCGATTGAAATTACGGATCCAGAAAAATTTTGGAAAGCATCGAAATATTTAGTTGTAGTAACTGATTAATTATTGTCATAATTGCCAGTAAAAAACGCTCCATTAATTTGGGGCGTTTTTTTTTATTACATTCGTATTAAAAAAAAATAGTCCACCATTGCTTTTAGTAAAACTAATTTGTTTGAATATTTTACAAGATAAATTTAATGCGATTTCTCTATAAATTCTTTTTTTTTAGGTTGGGGTGGAAGATTATTGGCGACGTTCCGAGAGATCTAAAAAAGTATATAATTATTGTTGCGCCACATAGCAGTAACTGGGATTTTTTAATTGGTTTAGCAATCAGAAGTATTATGAAATTCCCTTCCAATTATTTGGCTAAAAAGGAATTATTCTCAGCACCATTTGGATGGCTATTTAAACGACTAGGGGGATTTCCTGTAGACAGAAACAAGCATAATAATCTTGTGGATCAGGTAGTTGCTCTATTCAATAAAGAGGAGCAATTTGTAATTGCAATTGCACCAGAAGGAACGAGAAAAAATGTTGCGAAGTGGAAGACAGGATTTTATCAGATATCCGTAAAAGCAAACGTTCCCATTGTAATGGTTGCCTTAGATTATGCACACAAAAATATTCTATGGGCAAAGCCGTTTTATCCTAGTGGTGATTTTGAAATAGATCGCAAAGTGATCGAAGAATTTTTTAAAGGCATTAAAGGGAAAAATCGAGAAGTAATGCCTATTTCATAGTCAGAAAATATTATTTTGTCATCAATACGCCCTTCTTATACAATTCTGTTTTCAAGACTGCACCACTAGCATTATATTCCATCCAGGCTCCTTCTTTTAATCCTTTGATATAGGAACCTGTTTCTTTTACTTTTCCATTAAGATGATAAAGTTTTAACACACCATCTTCTAAATCATTTTTATAATTCATTTCAAAAATTAAAGTACCATCCGCATTAAATTGGCGATAAACTCCTTCTCTTTTTCCATTTAGATAATTCTTTTCTTCCGCTATCTTACCATCTTCAAAATAAACTAGCCACTTGCTTGTTGGTAATCCCTTTTTATAATTCTCTACTGATTTTAAAGAATCATTTTCGGTATAAAATAGCCAGGTAGAATCCTTTTTTTGATCAACATAATTTCCTTTTGCTAAAACTTTTCCAGATTCATAATAACTAACAGCATGAGAACTTCCTCCAAACTTTTCAAACGTTACAATACCTTTGATTTTGCCGCTTTCATACCAAGTTTTAGAAATACCTACGGGTTTATTATTTATAAAAGTAGATTTTGAAAATAGTGTATCGGTTCTATAGTATTTACGCCATTCACCTTGCTTCGAGCCATTCGCATCCACTCTATTTATCGTATCGCCTTTATAGATTTGGTAAGGAGCCTTTTGTGCATTAACAAATAACACTGAAAGGCTTAGAATAGAAAGCATATAAATTTTCTTCATATCACAAAGTTGATAAAAATGTGAGTTCAAAACCATTAATTTTAATCTTTATTCGATAATAATACTTTCCTATCTTCAATTCATTATTTTTGTTTTTCAACAAAACCCTATGCAACTCAAACATCTCTTAATTCGCTTAATGATGCTAAGCAGTATTCTCACGGGTTCATTATCAAATATTTTTGCTCAACAAATTATTAAAGGAACAATTCACGACAAAATTACAAATGAGGGTTTAGTTGGTGCAACAATAAATGTTAAAGGGACAACGAATGGAGTTTCTGCGGATGTTGATGGAAATTTTTCGCTTACAATAAATAGTGAGTTTCCAATAACAATAGTAGTTAGTTATTTAGGGTATGTAACTCAGGAAATTATTGTAACAGATGCTTCAAAAAAGCTAAATATTATTTTGGAGAATAATGAAATGCAATTAAAAGAAGTTCATATTACAGACTCACGACTAACCGAAAAACAAAGAGAATCAGCACTTACTGTCGAAGCAATGGATATAATTGCCATTAAGCAGACTCCAGCTGCAAATTTTTATGATGGACTTGGTTCACTAAAAGGTGTTGATCTTACTTCAGCAAGTTTAGGGTTCAAAGTAATTAATACGAGAGGCTTTAATAGTACTTCACCCGTTCGATCACTTCAAGTTATTGATGGAGTAGATAACCAAGCACCAGGATTAAATTTTTCATTAGGGAATTTTCTTGGATGCTCGGAATTAGATTTATTGAAAGTAGATTTAGTTGTTGGAGCGAGTTCAGCTTTTTATGGTCCGAATGCATTTAATGGTGTTATAAGTATGACTACAAGAAGTCCATTTGTAAAACCTGGTTTTGAGATGTCGGTAAAAAGTGGAACTAGAGATTTATTAGAAACAGCAATTCGATATGCAGTTGTATTTAAAAATAAAGGAGGTCAAGATAAATTCGGAATGAAATTTAATGCTTGCATTTTTAAAGCTCATGATTGGGAGGCAAAAAATTATTCGGCAACTCCACAAACCAAAGATCCAATTACCAATCCTGGAGGTTATGATGCAGTAAATATCTATGGTGATGAATATTTTAATGGTGGTGCTACGTATTCAGGTCGACCAACTAGTTACCCTGGATTAGGAGTTATTTATCGTACTGGATATGCAGAACCTGACTTAGTAGATTACAATACAAAAAACATAAAATTAAATGCTGCCTTTCATTATAAAATTCGAAAAGAAACGGAATTAATTTATTCCTCCAACTTTGGAAGTGGGACTACGGTTTATCAAGGTGATAACAGATATAGCCTGAAAGATATTTTATTTTTTCAAAATCGAATTGAAATCCGAAAACTAAATAAATTTTTCATTCGTGCATATATGACAACGGAAGATGCAGGAAAATCTTATGATGCATTTTTTACATCCTTATTATTGCAACGTGAAACCAAACCAGATGATAGATGGGCTCAAGATTATGCTTTTTATTGGTCGAAATATATTAAACCAAAAATCACTTTAGCAAACTATCCTGCATTACCTCAAGCACCGCCACCTGGATCACCAAATTATTCGGCCCTTTACCAACAGTACATTTTATCCATCAACCCTACTCTAATAAATACATATCCTGATTCAATGGCATTGTATCATAGTTTAGCAGCTGCTTATGCCAATGGTATTGGCAATCCTCTTCTAGGTTATAAAGCATTTTTGGAGCCTGGAACCTATGCATTTGATACTGCATTTAAAAGTATTACCACTCGTCAATCCTTTTCAGAAGGTGGTTCACGGTTTTATGATAAATCGGCTTTAATGCATGTACATGGAGAATACAAATTTAATTTGAAAGTATTCGATTTAACTACCGGAGCAAATTACAGAAAGTACTTACCAAATTCTAACGGCACAATTTTCAGTGATACGATGCAGCGAAAAATAACGAATGAAGAATGGGGTGCTTATGCGGGAATAGATAAAAAAATATTTAAAGAGAAAGTTAAACTGAATGCTACAGTCCGTGTGGATAAAAACGAAAATTTCGACTATTTAGTTTCTCCTGCTTTTTCCGGGATTTATAGTCCAAACAAAAATCATACGTTTAGAGTTTCGTTTAGTTCTGCTATTAGAAATCCAACATTGCAAGATCAATACTTGTTTTATCAAGTTGGTCGCGCCACTTTACTTGGAAATTTAGATGGTTATGATTCTTTGGTAACTATTGAATCATTACTTAAAAGTTTTAATAATTTCTCACCTGATTCGTTGGTATATTTTAATGTATCTCCAGTTCGTCCTGAGCGAGTAAAAACAATTGAAGCTGGTTACCGCACAACACTTTTCGAACATCTTTACATGGACATGAATTATTATTACAGTACTTATCATGATTTTATTGGATACAGAATTGGTGCAAATGTAAATGTTCATCCAAATACTGCTTTACCTGTTACACTTAATAATGTTTATAGGATAGCATCTAACTCTAACGATGTTGTAACAACGATGGGTGCCTCCATTGGTTTTAATTATTTCTTTGCACAATCATTTTCAATAAATGGAAATTGGTCTTGGAATGAATTAGACCGACATAATTCTGATGATCCATTGATCCCAGCATTTAATACTCCAAAAAACAAATACAATATCGGTTTTGCTGGAAACAATATTATTAACAAGGTCGGAAAAAATTGGGGATTCAATATCAATTATAAATGGGTACAAGGATTTATATTTGAAGGTTCTCCACAGTTTACTGGAGATATTCCTAGTTATGGGATAATGGATGCCCAGATAAATAAGAAATTTACCGAAACAAAAACGACAATAAAAATTGGGGTAACGAACTTGTTAAACAATAAACATTTCGAAGTTTATGGTGGACCAGAAGTAGGAAGATTATTATACTTTCAACTACTCGTTGAATTGAACTAAAAAATATTTAATTACATAGGATCAACATCGATTTGAATAATTAATCGACGATTATCAGGACTTGATTTAAACTTATCAATTGCGATTGCGAGATTACGTTTGACATCTGCAACACTTAGTTGTTTTTCTAACTTTACTAATACGTTTCTTAAAAAAAGATTTCTTACACGAATTACTGTTGGCATTGTTGGTCCTAATACTCTATTTCCAAAAACCAATTTTAAATCACGCACAAAAGCATTGGATGCGCGATCAATTTCTTTTTCGTCTTTATGCTTTAAGCGAATCTCAATTAATCGAAAATAAGGCGGATACGAAAATTTATATCGTTCGATTAATTCATGTTGGTAAAAGCCTCTGAAATCATGCTTCAATACATAACTTAATACTACAGATTCTGGATTATGAGTTTGGATCATCACTTTTCCAAATTGCTTACGTCCTGCTCTACCACTTACTTGTGCTAGCAATTGAAATCCTCTCTCATGCGAACGAAAATCAGGATAATGAAATAAAGAATCGGCATTAATAATTCCTACAAGATTTACTCGATCAAAATCCAGGCCTTTGGTAACCATTTGCGTTCCTACTAAAACATCTATTTCACCTTCTTCGAAGGCTGTTAAAATTCTCGCGAATGCAAGTTTACTTCTTGTAGTATCATAATCTAATCGAGCGATCCTAGCTTCAGGAATTAATAATTGTAAATCTTCTTCGATACGTTCCGTTCCATAGCCTTTCATTCTCAAATCATGATCACCACAAGCATTACATTTAGAGGGTAAATTTGTTAAATAACCACAATAATGACATCTTAACTCATGTTTATTTTTATGATACGTAAGTGCTACATCACAATTCACACATAATGGAACCCACGAACAATTTGCACACTCCAAAAAGGGCGCAAATCCTCTTCTATTTTGAAATAAAATTACTTGTTGCTTTTGTTGAATAGTCTCCTTAATTTGATCAACTAATGCAATAGAAAAATTCCCATTTACCAATTTTCTTTTTCTTGCTTCTTTTATGTCTATTAAAACCACTTCAGGCATTTCTAAATCAGCATGTCGTTTATCTAATGTTACCAAAGCATATTTTCCTGACAATGCATTAAAATAAGATTCTAAGGATGGAGTAGCAGTTCCTAGGAGTATTCTTGCATCTTGTTGAGAGGCTAAAACTACAGCTGCATCTCTCGCATTATAACGCGGTGATGGATCTTCTTGCTTGTAAGAGTTATCATGCTCCTCATCAACGATAATTAAACCAAGTTTGGTAAAAGGAAGAAATACAGAGGAACGAGCGCCGATAATAATTTTGCCACCTTGTTTTTCAGGTAATATATTATCGTCTAATATTTTATTCCAAACTTCTACTCTTTCTTGTTCATTAAACCGAGAATGGTAAATTAGTAATCGGTTACCAAAATGCTTTAACAAACGACTAATTACTTGAGTCGTTAATGCGATTTCAGGTAAAAGATATAACACTTGTTTTCCTTCACTCAATACTTCTTCGATAAGATGAATATAAATTTCTGTTTTACCAGAAGAAGTAACACCATGTAACATGGTTACTTTTCCTTCATCAAAAGCATATTTTATTTCCGTTAACGATTGTAATTGAAAAGCATTTAATTGTTTTGGTTCTATTAGAGGTCCATCGTAAACAGGTAATCGATCACATTGTTGTTTTGTAACAACAAATATATTTTTCTTTACCAGTTGAATTAATACAGAGGCTGGAGTATTTGCTTTTTTTAATAGATAACTTTTTGAAATTGTATTTTGTTCTAAATCCTTACTAATTTTTAAATATGCAATTAACAAATCCACTTGTTTGGGTGCACGTTTTTCTAATTTATTTATGTGCGCAGCAAGTTGTTCATCTGATTTGGCATCCTCATGTAAACTAACTAAATCGATATATCGAGGTTTATATTTTTCATTCATCTCCTCCTGCACTAAAACAACTTGATTAGAAATCAAATTCCGAATTACAGGCATTACATGTTTTAGTGAAAGTATTTTACCTATTTCCTGAATTGATAATTCAGGTTTCAATTCAAGTGCTTCCCACACTAAGAATTCACGATCATTTAATGAAGATGTTTCTCCATTAAAATCAGGATTTCGAATTATTTTAGTTTCACTTTGTAGTCGTAATGCTGAAGGCAAACCAGCTAACATTACTTCTCCTAAAGTACAGAGATAATAATCAGCAATCCATTTCCATAAACGAAATTGCAGTTCGTTGATGATTGGCAGTTCATCAATTACTTCAATTAATGTTTTTATTCCATACGCATTGGGAGCATTATTATGCAATTTTAAAATTAATGCTGCATACACTTTTTGAGCTCCAAATTGTACAACTATACGCTGTCCTTGAGTAAGCTTTCCAATTAAATGCTCAGGAACTTCATACGTGTATAAATTTGGTAATGCAAGTGGTAAAATAACATCTACAAACTGAAAATTTATATTCTCTGGTATACTCATGTTTTTTCGAGCCAACCTTTACGCCAAAAAATTATCAATTGAATCGCAACAAGTACCAACATAAAAATCCACACAAAAGTATATCCATAAGGTGAATACAATTCAGGCATGTTGAGTGGTAAAATTTTACCCGTAATAGGATCAACAGTTGAAAAGTTCATTCCGTAAACACCAACAATAAAGGTTAAAGGAATAAAGATGGTAGAAATCACTGCAAGCACTTTCATAATTTGATTCATCCGATTACTTACGCTAGAGAGATAAATATCCATTAATGAAGCGGTAATTTCTTTGTAACTTTCAACAAGATCCATTACTTGAATAATATGATCATACGTATCTCTTAAATATAATTTTGTTTGATCGCTGATATAAACAGTATGTGTTCGAAGTAAATCGTTTATTTTATCACGTTCTGCAAATATTGTTCTTCTAAAAACAATGAGTTCGCGTTTAATAATTTGAATTTTTTGAAGAGAAGCTCGAGTAGGTTTATCAAACAATTCATCTTCTAACAAGTCGAGCTCATCACCTATAGCTTCAAGAATAGGAAAATAAATATCAACAATTGAATCTAGTAAAGTATAGGTTAAATAATCCGCTCCACTATTTCTTAAACTTCCTTTTCCAGCTCTTATTCGTGAACGAACAGGTTCGAAAAAATCGTCATACTGTTCTTGCATGGTTACCACCACTTTGCTAGAAAGAAACAATGACAATTGGTCATTTCGCATGCCACCGTCTTTGAGATGGCAAAGCATACGTGTAATTAAAAATAAGTGTCCGAAATGTTCTTCCAATTTTGGCCGTTGGTAAGTATTAATCACATCCTCCATTTCTAAACGATGAATGTCGAACTCAGTGCAGATTTCTTCTAAGAGTTTCTTATCTCCAAATCCTCTAATTTCTATCCAATGTACTAACGATGGATATTGCTTAATCCGATGATTAATGTCAACTAAGGACTGTACAGGCAATTCAAATAAATCATCAGGACCAAAGGAAGTAATCGAAAGACGAGGTTTATTAGCATCATCGGCGAGGTTTATGGAACCAGGAGCTGCCCCGGGAGGAGTACGTCGGTTTTTACGATTTCGAATATGAAGTGGATTTCTACCCTTGCCCATAGTTTTACTAAAAAGTATTGTCAAAATTAAAGATTATTCGTTGAAATGTTCAAGATATTAAGAGATAAAATGAAAAAAAGAAAATTTATTAGAGGAGTGATTTTGAATCAATAATAAATTTCCATTTATCATTTTAAAGTAGCTGTAGTATGAAACTGTTAAACTTACTCGAGAAATCATTTAATTTTATTTAAGAGTATTATTGCTAAAGCAGTTAATAGGGAATGATTGCTACGATGAGCTTTAGTTGTCGCGAATTCATTTCATCAATTAATATAAAAAAGTAATTCAACTAAACCATCTCCTATTTAGCTAATTTTGAAGTAGTTGAACAACACAAGTTATTTGGCTCAACATTAGAAAAGCTACTTAATTGAAAATACACGAGTTTGTAATTTCATTAAAGAATATCTTCGCTAAATATTAGAAAGTGAGATGAAATTAACGAATTATCTTCACCTAATAATTGGAATTGTTAAAGAGCAAACAGTTTTAATAAATGAGCATTTGGGAGAATAGTTTACCTATCTCGCATAATAAAATATCACAAACAATGATTCTTACATAATGAATTCTGAAATGAAACCGAATTGGTTTGAGTCATGGTTTGATTCTCCCTATTATCATATACTTTATAGTAATCGTGATAATGATGAAGCGCAGTTATTCATTCATCATTTATTAGAGCGCTTACATCTTCCTAAAGGTTCTAAGATTTTAGATTTGGCGTGCGGGAAGGGAAGGCATTCTCGCTATTTAAATGAAAGAGGATTAAACGTAGTTGGAGTCGATTTATCGGAAAGCAATATTCAATATTGCAAGCAATTTGAAAGTGATACATTAGAGTTTTATGAGCATGATATGCGTCAAGTTGTAAGGGTAAATTATTTTGATGCAGTGATGAATTTATTTACAAGTTTTGGATATTTTGAAAAAGATTATGAAAACGAATTAGTAATACGATCCTCCGCAAAGGGATTAGTTAAAGGCGGATATTTTGTATTAGATTTTTTTAATGCGCACAAGGCGTTACAAGAATTAGTACCTGAGCAAACTAAAACAATAAATGGAATTACATTTAAAATTCAAAAGAAAATTGAACGTGGATTTATAGTTAAAGATATCATTTTTGAAGCGGAAGGAGAACATCATGTTTTTCACGAAGAAGTGAGAACATTGCACCTCGAAGACATTCATCAGTTTCTTATTAAATCGGGATTATCGTTACTTGAATATTATGGTGATTATGATTTACATCCTTTTGACAATATAAATTCTACACGATTAATAATTGTAGCAAGAAAATTATAACATGCAATTAACTGATTATTTTTTATTATTTGGCAGTGTGATGATAAGTGGAATAGGTTATTTCATCATTAAAAACCCTGGTCCGAATTTTCTAAAATTAATTTTATCCTTTTCTGGCGCATTTCTCTTTGCGCTTACTGTATTGCATTTGATGCCAGAATTATATCAACACAACACAGCCTCGATTGGTGTATGGATAATGATTGGATTTTTTCTTCAGATTATTATGGAATTTTTCTCAGAAGGAATTGAACATGGACACATGCATATTCAACATGATCACAAAGGTGCTTTCCCTACGACAATGATGTTGAGTTTATGTTTACACAGTCTATTGGAAGGTATGCCACTCGCAGGTAAATTATCAAACGGATCCAATGACCGATCACTTTTAATTGGAATCATACTTCACCATTTACCTGTTGCATTTGCGCTCGTGAGCATGCTAGTTGCTTCTGGAATAAGTAAAACTAAAGTTATAACCTATTTAGCATTGTTTGCAATCATGGCACCTTTGGGAGCCTTCTCCAGTATTTTTATTGGAGGAAATTTGTTAGCTGATTATTCTGGATGGTTTGATAAAATGATGGCCATTGTGATAGGAATATTTTTACATATTAGTACCACTATATTATTTGAATCAAGTAGTAATCATCGTTTTAATTTATACAAAATGGTTGCGATAATTACGGGAGGATTAATTGGGGTATTCGTGAGTTAAATTAAAAAAAAAATGGGAAACATTTCTGCTTCCCATTTTTTTTACTAATTAAATTTATTGTATAATCAACTTTTTAGTGATGACAGTTGATTTTGTTTTAACCACCACATAATACATTCCTGCTGGTTTACCTTCAAGATTCATTTCAATAAAATCTTGATAAAATCCAGGCTTATTTACAGAACTAATTGTTTGTCCTAATTGATTTACTACTAGTATTTGCACATCTTCTCTTTTCGGAAGAATCAAATTGATAGTAAAATTTCCTTGAGTTGGATTTGGTGCAATTTGGAAAATAGCATCTTTAACAATTTCATCAACGCCAGTTACATAACCAACAGTAAAATTATAAACTAGTGAAGTTCCGAAATTGGGTTCGAACATCTTTAGCAATGCAAAAGTTCCATCAGATTTTCTAAGTTGCATGAATCCAGCACCAGAAGTATTATATGGGAAATTTAAACCATCCTTTCCCGTATCATTAAATTTTAATTCATAACAACCTGAAGCTAGATTTATGGTATCTCTAAAAATATGTTGTGAGGATAATGTGCCGTTGGAATAAACCACATTACCTGCATCATCCTTTAATTGATAAGTAGTTTGAGTATATGCCAAATTGGTTTTCCAATAAATGATAAACTGTGGTGGAATCATAGAGGTAAATGCAATCGTAGATGATAACGTATCATTGTATGCATATTGATCTGCATTTCCATTTGGATTAGTAGTCCATGCTTGAAAAATATCAGGTGTACCAGTACTACTTCCAAATGTTAAACTACCTAATGAAACTGTAGCAATTTGATTAAATGCAAGACTGCCAGTCCAGTTATAAGATTGTAAAGTTCCCCCTTTAATTCCATAAATAATAGTACAAGAAGTTAAAGTTTGAGATCCATAATTTTTTATAACAACAATTGGATTTTTACAGATTGGATTAACACGAGAATGATCAAGATCTGAATTTGGTGCAACGATTTCTTCTATTGCAGCATTGTAAACGAAATTTATAGAATCATACGTTATCAAATGTGAATCGATATAATATCCAGGATTTTGAGTTGCATCTGTATTTGAATATGGATCTAAATTCATATCTATAGTTACTGGACTTCCCGAAGTTATATAAGGAGTTAACTCATGATCTTTACGTAATGTCTTTTCACCTGGGCACCAGTTAGCACGATCATAAATCCACGTTCCATTTTGGGCAAGAAGCGGATTTAGTCCACAATCATTTCTCCAAATTGCTTGAGTAAAACGTTGCGTTCCATTAATTAATAGTTTATAGCTTTTAGAACAAAATTCAGCACAACTTTGTGTGCCATTAGCATGTCCTGATGGAATAATTCTAATGAGCGCCATGTGTTCATTAGCATTGATATCAAATGATTTTAAAGTTAAATGGTTTTCTACCGGATTGGAAGCATTTCCAATCGAATAAAAAGCATCCGGATAAATATTTCTAACACGTTTCACATTTCGAGGAGGAGTACCTTCGATAAAATAAAATGTTACAGATGCTGCAAATCCATCAGACCAACCATCATAAAAAATTCTCATATTGATACTATCATGAAGTAGGATAGCATAATCAGTTACATCATAAATGAAATCACGACCCCAAGTAGAAGAATACGTACTTCCATAGGGCGTCATTACTCTTGCTAGTTCAAAAGGTTCAATAACTTTAAAAGGAGTATAAACATTATGAAAATTCACGATCAATGTATTGCTATAACCAACTAAATTAGAGTCTATAATAACCCCGATATTATTGTAAATATAATTGTAATAATTTCCTGGATAAACTAAGCTGGTTGAAGTTATTGTTGTTGGATTTTGCGGGTCAGCATAATACTGAATTGTTTGTTTGGTTGCAGGAAAAGAATCCATTGCATTTAAAGTACTATTATAGTAAGTAGTATAGGTAATAGAAGTATTATATCTAAAAGTATCAATCTCCACACCATTAACTTGAAAATCCGGATAATGAGTTACTGTACTATCCCATGCACCTGTATGAACTTCAGCAAAAAGTTGTGTAGTATAATCCCAAGATGAACAGGCCTGATTTGGGCAGCCTATTCGATATTTCAATATGACTTTTCCATACTTTTTTGTAGAATCTGGAAATAGAGCCCAAGCATTATAATTTCCATGAGAACCCATGTGCACTGCATTTTGAGCAGTTACAACAGTTGTATCACCCGTTGCAGCAATCGATTTATTATTAATCGAGAGCATCAATATGACTGTTAATATAATGCTTAATAGATTTGTAAAGCTTTTATTCATAGTGTTGATAAGGTTAAATTGTTGATGGTATATTAATGACTAAATAATCGAGTAATAGTAGAATAAAGGTAATCAAATCAATTTTAATAATAGGTCATTTTTTTAACGCAACCTTTAAAAGAATTTCTGCCTCTAGTGAGTTCAATTCTAAACGAGTGGAATCATGACTAATGTCGGTATTAATATCCTCAATTTTAATCAGTCCTGACATTGTTTCATTAGCAAATTCGATGGTCATAAAATTGGGACTTACCTCATAACTTTCCGTCCCATACATCTTTTTTAACTGGAAAAGCAATGGTTTTAGATCAATGTTCAATGTAGAATCCGAGTCATATTTCAAATTAACAAACCAATCTCCCTTTTTGTAATTCCAGTCAAAAGGGATACTGTCTAAAAGAACCTTGTTCGAAAATTTATGATCACCAGACTCATTGTAACAGTAAATTTTTATTGGAAATTCAAAATCATAACCAGTAACCTTTAAATAATTTTGACGCTTTGAACTATAATGATAATTTGGATATCCATGAGGATTTTCAGCGTAATCAGTTTTAGAAAGATTGTATTCTAAACCCATTAAATCCATAAGGGCAGCAGGTTTGAAAACATATTTACCTTTTTCTGGATGAATTAAGGAATCTAAATTTTGGTAAAAATATGGTTGTAAATCTTTGTAAGAATGTGCTATTGTCATATAGTAAATAATGGAACTAATTGCTATTTGATCGTCAATGAATGTTTTATTTTTAGAACGCTTTACCTTTCCATTTTCTAGGATATTATTTTTAACGAGAATTTTTTCTAATCGATTTAATTGACTTCGTTTACTTATAGAAAAGCCATTTATTGGACCAAATCCAGAAAGAAGTGCAACCACAAAAAGACTCATCGGAATTACCTTAATATTTTTACGTTTACTCACCAAGAAATAAATTGCATTGGCAAATAACCAAATCGCTAAGGCAATAATAAAATATCTGTTTTCTGTAATTCCGTATTCAACAACACGGCGGCCAATCGCAAAACATAACAGTACAATTAGAGGAAATAGAGCCATGAAAAATCCCTTCGTATAATTGCTAATCCATTTATGATTTTCATCTTCACGCAAAGGCCAAACTAATAACAAAGCTAAAATTCCAGCAGTAGAAAATCCAATTACCAAATAAGAAACCCAGCCATGTGGCCAGTGCATTGTAAGTAAAATTTTTGCAGTGTATGTATATAAAATCACCAGGTAAATCGTTACTAAAGGTAATAGTACAAACTGTGTAAAAACACGTAAACCTTTAGGGTAATCTTGATTAATTTGGAGTTGTTGAATATTGACTGGGATGCCCGCTAAAAAGAACCACGTATTAAAAACGACTCCAATTAGGCAAGCTAAGTATCCATATGTTTTATCAGGAATATTTACATCAAATAAATTATCAATTGCTAGAAAGGCGAGTGCTAAACCAACATATAAAACTATAGAATATAACGACGACGTAATGAACCGAAGAAATAGTGTTTTATTGTATTGCCAAAATCCATTGATTTCTAAAGTTACCAAATAAGGTGAGAAAGCAACTGAAAGATGAGCGGCCAACGTCAAAATAAAAAACTGCGCTGTTACTTGCAACGATATTTCTTCATCAGGCAACATTTTAAAATAAACTATCATCAATCCAACAATAAGGAGATTAATTATCCATTGAGTTGTTTCACGAATTGTATATCTGTTAAAAAACAAAGTAATACTTACGAAACTTATCATCCCTAAATAGAAAGTCATTAATAGATGAATCATTACATTCTCTGTAGCGAATTTATTATTACTAATAAATGAACAACAAACATACGTTGCTAATATCGAACATAGCAATGCTAATGGAAATCGCTTGAAAGTGCGAATAAATTCTTGTTCTAAGATTTTTATGGATGGAAATTTCATCTGCTTGTTAGTGTTACCACGAAACTACAAAAGGAATTGGATCGATCATTAAAAAAACGGATTTAAATTGGAAATCATATAATAGCTTATTTTTATTAAGTTTAAAAGATGGAGAATTACTACCTTCAAAATGAAAAATTCAATAATGAATATGGCAAGCATGATTATTAGAAAAATATTACGAAATTGCAACCTGAAAATAGCAATAAAATGTACTATACTCTTGCATTACACTTCATTATTTTTAAGAAATGACAAATCTTACTGAAAAAATTAGAATTGACAAATGGATGTGGGCAGTTCGTCTCTATAAAACCAGAAGTTTAGCTGCAGAAGCGTGTGAAAAAGGAAGAATAAAAATTGGAATACTTGAAGTAAAAGCCAGCAGATTGATAAAGCCCGGAGAAATCATCCATATTCATAGAGGACCCTGGCATCAATCAGTAAAAGTACTTCAGCTTCAAGAAAAAAGAATAGGAGCTTCAATGGTAAAAGATTTTTGCGAAGACATTACTCCTGTGGAAGAACTTGATCGGCTAAAATCATATCAAGCGGCACTCGCTTCTTGGGACATAAAAAGTGGTGCTGGGCGACCAACAAAGAAAGATAGACGTAATATAGATGAATTTTTGGGAGATTGGTGAGCGAACCAAAAAAATGAAATTATTATGATTTCTTTTTAGGATAGGCAATTAAATATTGATAAACCATTTCTTTTTCTGTATCAGTAATATGAGCTCGTTTTTGCATTTTATCAACGCTATGCCTCCACTCGGAAGATGAATATTGAGATGGTCGATGTAAACGATGGCATTCACCACATTTGTTCATGTAAATACTTCTTCCTTCAATCAAGGTTTCGAGTGTAGTGGAAGCACTCACCAAACTAGCAGTAGGTGTATACATGGAAGGTTTACAACTATAAAAAGTAATTAAAAGAATTAAGCAAAATACTGATAGATAAATTTTCAACATAATAAGTATTGTTTTATTTTTAAATTGGAATCACAAAAATACTTAATTTTAATGGAGAACATCGATTGAACAAAATACATTTTATTACTTGAAGTCATTTTTTTTCATAGCTTTACCTAATTAAGCTTCCTTGTTATATTGCTAATAAATACATTTAACAACCAATAAAATTCCAATGAAAAAAAGTATTGTATTCATCTTATGCGTACTCTTTGTTACGATATTAAATAACAACTGTGTTGCACAGTGGACTTCGAATAGTTTACTAAATACTGTGATTAGTGATATACCAGTTTATGAAGAAGCTACCCCTCTTCAAGCAAATACAATCGATGGTAAAACTTTCATCTCCTATTTTGAAAATTCTACAAGTGGTTATTTAATGAAAATGCAATTATTAGACAGTCTTGGGAATAAGTTATTTGGCAATTCTGGTTTATTAGTAAGTAATCATCCACAAAATACTGCATTGTTCAAATATGATTTGAAAATTGACCTTCAAGGGAATGCCATACTTGCTTTTCAAGATCAACGAAGTGGAAATCTTGGAATATATGCTTACAAAATTGATACGACAGGAAATGAATTATGGGGAATAAATGGAATCACCTTACATGTGGATACGGCTACTTCTGAACTTGCTCCTAAAATTGGAATTCTATCTAATAATGATGTAGTAATCTCTTGGAATGCTGGTGGATCAGGAAATTGGAAAGCTGTTCCTTACCAAAAGATTAGTTCTGCTGGGCTTTTAACTTGGTCAACACCTAAAATTATTTCAGGAGCACTAAAATATAGCCGACCAACAGTTATTGGCATTTCAAATGAACAATTTATTATTGTTTTTATAATGGAAACTGGAAGCGGATTGGGCGTTAGTACGATAAAGGCTCAACAATTTGACATGAATGGAGTACCCATTTGGCCTGCGAATATTACTGTCTCAACATATACTACAGGTTTTGCTGCAATACCAAAAGTAATTAGTGATAATAATGATGGTTGTTATGTTGGATTTGATACTGGCACACCTGGTAACCCATTTCAAAATGATGTGTTTGTTCAACATATCAGGGCTAATGGTTCACTCGCTTGGACTACAAATGGTAAAGAAGTTTCTGCTTTAGCATCGAACAATAAAAATATTAGAAAATTAACTTTTAGAAGTGCGGACAATCTTATCTATGTTTTGTTGAAAGTATTGGATTCTGGCCAATCACTTTCTGGTGTTTATGGGCAATCATTAGATACCGCTGGTGTTGCACAACTTACAACAAATGGGGCGCTTCTTGTTCCACTATCAAGTACACTTTATGCTGAGCCGTATGATTGGTCGGATGCAGGAAATGGTTTTATCACATTATATACCCAAGGAACTTTTGGAAATAACCAGATGCGTGGTCTAAAGATGGATTATACTGGCTCATTAATTTGGACAGGCATTTCCATTTCATCGGCAGCTAGCAATAAAACAAATGCTTCATGCAGTGATTTTAAGAATGGCCAAGTTGTTTGTGTTTGGGAAGATGAAAGAAACGACAGAGGAATTTACGCTCAAAATATTAGTGCAACGGGTACGATAGGCGTTTTAACTGGATTGCCTAATTTATCTGATAATACATCAATAAATATTTCAACTTTGGTAAATGATAAAATCAGTATCAAAAAAAATAATTACGAAACATTCGACTTTCAATTGTATTCGTTGGAAGGGAAACTCCTCTTAGAACAAAAAATAACAACTACAAATATGGAGTTGGATATTGCGAAATTCAAAAGTGGAACCTACTTATATCGATTGATATCAACACAACAATTACTAAGTGGAAAAATCATTAAAATAGCACAGTAATTTTATAAAGCTGTCACAAATAAATTATTCTGGTTTATAAAGTAGAGAACTATCACCATAACTTAGAAATCGATATTTTTCTTTTAATGCTGTTGCATATACTTTTCTCCAATCATCCCCAATTAACGCAGCTACCAACAACAACAATGTACTCTTAGGTTGATGAAAATTAGTTATCAAAGCATCTATCATTCTAAACTTATAACCAGGTGCAATTATTATTTTTGTTGTTCCATATAAATTATTGAATTTATTTTCAATCATCCAGTTACACAAATAAATAAATGCCTCCTTTGCGGATGGCAATTCATCATTTTTATATTTATACGGCAACCACTGATCAATATTAATTACGCAAGTAGCAATTTCATTTTTCATTAGTAGTATTGAATGCCAATAAACACTTTCAATCGTTCGAGTTGTTGTTGTCCCCACTGCAATAATTTTAGAAATACCGATCGTCTCTTTGATGTGCGTAATTGTTTCCAAAGAAATAGAAATCTGTTCTTCATGCATAATATGATCAGCCATCGTTGCTGCCTTTACTGGCTTAAAAGTTCCAGCACCGACATGAAGCGTGACAAAATCCATTTTGCAATTATTATCTTCCAATTGCTTTAAAACTTCTGTAGTAAAGTGCAATCCTGATGTAGGTGCAGCTACAGATCCATCATTTTTTGCATAAACAGTATTATACGTTTCTATATCTGTATCGTTTGCAGCACGATTCATATAAGGAGGAAGTGGTATCAATCCAGAATGTGAAAGCACTTCCGAAAAAGCAATGTCACTTGGCAACCAATCAAATTGCACAACTGTTAAATCATTGCTCTCCCCTACTCTTTTTGCTTTAAGATTTCCTTGTATGTTATTGAATTCAAAAGAAAAAATTAATTCTTCTTCTTTCCATTTTTTTGCATTCCCAATCATACATTTCCATTGCACATTACCTTTTGTTTGGAAAGCTTCTTCTATCGGTAAATTTTTATACGGTTCCAAACAAAAGACTTCAATTTTAGCTCCAGTTGATTTATGAAATAAAAGTCTGGCTTGAATTACTTTAGTATTATTCATGATAACCAACGAGCCTTCAGGAATTAATGATGGAATTGCACTAAAAATATGATGTTGAATCTTACGATTTACATCAAAAACTAATAATTTAGCATTCGAACGATTGCTTAATGGAAACTGTGCGATATATTCATCTGGAAGTATATAAGTAAAATTTTTTATTGCTAATTTTCCTGAATCAATCATAAGTGCAAAGATAATTGATCAATACCAAAATGAATGAATAAAATAAAATGGATTTATTTTTTCATTCTTTTGATAACAAACATTAATCCTAAATTAGCACTCAGAATTCATCAATTCAATTGACGAATTAATTATTTTAGAATCATTGGAATTTAAATAAAACTAAATAAAGTGATATGAAAAGTATTGTAGTTTATTGTGGTTCAGGAACTGGAATTGATCCTAGCTTTATGGAATTAGCGTATCAAACTGGAGCCTTTCTTGCAAAAAACAATATAACTGTTGTTTATGGAGGTGCGAAAATCGGACTGATGGGAGCTGTAGCTGATGGTGCTCTTTCATTACAAGGAAAGGTAATTGGAGTACTTCCAGAATTTATGAGCGGAAGTGAAATCGCACATGAGAATTTATCTGAACTCATCATGGTTAAGACTATGCATGAACGTAAACTTATTATGCATCAACTTTCTGACGCAGTAATTGCTTTGCCGGGAGGATTTGGCACGATGGAAGAACTCTTTGAAATGCTTACATGGGCTCAACTAGGACTGCATCAAAAACCTACAGGCATTTTAAATTACAATAATTATTATGATGCTTTACTTATGTTATCGAATAGCATGAGAGATCATGGATTCTTAAAGCCAGAATTTAGGAATATGTTGCTTGATGCTTCAAACTTAGAAACCTTATTCGAGAAAATGAATGACTATAAAGGCGTTTCTATAAAAATGAAGTTGACGATTCAAAATACCTGAAAATTTAAGTTAATATCTCCTATTCCTTACCATTTTTCACAGATATATTTATTACTATTTTTATGATCTTTGGGAAATCACGAGTCAATTACTTTTAATATTAATTCCACATTCAATCTAATGAAAAAAACATCACTAATCATTGCAATATTTTGGATAAGCATATTAATTATTTGTTCAGCTTATTTAACTGATAATAATAATGACTTATGCAAATCATTTATCAATTCTTTAAACGAAGGAAAAACTGATGAAGCGGCAAAATTTTGTAGTGATTCGATTAAAATAAAATTCAATTACAACAATAGTATAAAGAATAAAATTGATTTTTTTAGTTATCTTAAAAAGAGAGCTAGCTTAAAATCGAAAATAATTATTGATTCTTTAATCACCATAAATAATAAAATTTTAATTTATAGTAAAAATACGAATTCATTTAATCAATACTTAAAGCTGCATGCACTGCCCTTAAAATATTCTTTTTCGGTTGAAGAAAATCAGATTACTGAAATAAATATTGATTCATTAAAAGGTTACAACGATAGTTTACGAATAAACGATCGACGATGGTTGTATTTTGAAAAATGGACAGTATCAAAACATGAAGGTCTCAATTTGTATTATGTAAAACTGCAATATCCTGATTCACTTTTAATGCTTGCAAAAGAATTTTATCTAAGTGCAATAAAAAAATAAATATGAGAATTTTTTTATTGTTATTCCTAGTAACCATCAGTATCAATACTAAAACGTACGGTCAATATTTTGCTATCCATTATCAAATACACTGTGATTGTAAACAACTAAACTGTGACACAATAAAAACTGAGATCTATGATTCAAATGGATTAATGATTTGCATTTATGAAATCGATTCAATTGCTTCTTCCACTACATTTATCTATGGAATTAATTCTCAATTAATTCGAAAAAACTATTTTGATAAAGCTGGTCGATTTATCAGTTATACAATTAATTATTATGACAATAAAAACGAATGGTATTCGGATTCATCCTTTGACGATAACTACAAATTATTGTTTACGAATACAATTGAAAAGGATTCAATTACTAAGTTAACAATTATTCATCGGTACGACCCAAATACTGTTCATCCGAAATATATTCAACGGATATTAAAAGATGATTTTAATATTGAATTAGCGAATACCATTTGTTATAATTCACAAAATTGCATAACCCAAAAATACACTTATAATAACGGTTTAAAAACGAATATGGAGACATGGATTCTTTCAATGGTAAATGCGTTACCTATATTAGAAGAAACTGTATCTTATGTATATGATGAAAATCGCAAGTTAAAAATGGCAGTAATCAAAAAAGGAGTAAATGAAGATTGTACGTCTTTACTATTTTACAAAACAATACAACCTTAAATTTTCAAAATAATTTCATCTGACTCTCTTTTAATTGAAAACTTTTTCGATGATGGGGACTTAATCCGAATTGTTTCATAGCATTTACATGAGCAACTGTTCCATACGCTTTATTTCTATCCCAACCGTATTGTGGAAACTCAACATGTAACTGACGCATGTACATATCACGATGTGTTTTTGCTAAGACAGAAGCTGCTGCAATCGACAAATAAATTCCATCACCTTTTATGATACAATTATGTGAAATGTCGCGGTATTTTCGAAAACGATTACCATCAATAATTAGAAATTCAGGCTCTGGAGAAAGTTTTTGAATCGCAATATGCATCGCTTTATAGGTAGCATTCAAAATATTTATTTCATCAATTTCATCTGGCATCACCATCCCTACCGCCCACGCTAAAGAATCTCTTTCAATTAATGTCCGCAAACTTTCTCTTAAAAGTTCAGGTAATTGTTTGGAGTCGTTCAATACTTCATACCAATTCAATTCAATTCCAGGTCGAAGAATCACTGCTGCTGCAACAACTGGACCTGCTAAACAACCTCTTCCAGCTTCATCGACACCCGCTTCTAGTACTTCCCGATTATAATATTGATCCAGCATTTCATTATTTGGATTGATGACTATAAAATTGATGTATTTTTGCGGTCAATAAAAGAGATGCAGCGAAAATTTATCACCAACTTAGCTTTCCTTCTATTTCTTAATCTCCTGATCAAACCATTCTGGATATTAGGAATTGATAGAGCTGTACAAAATACCGTAGGAGCTGAATCTTATGGGCTTTACGCCGCACTTTTCAACTTTTCGTTTCTCTTTAACATACTTCTGGATGTAGGCATAACCAATTTCAATAATCGGAATATTGCCCAACACAATCACCTTCTTAACAAACATCTTTCAGGAATTATTTTTTTAAGGATGATGCTTTCAATAGTTTATTTTGTGGTGAGCATTTCCATCGCACTTCTACTTGGGTATAAAGGCGGTCAGTTATGGATGCTTGGTGTAATGCTTATAAACCAAGCACTTATATCGTTTATTTTATACCTTAGATCAAATATTGCTGGTTTACAATTGTTTAAAACAGATAGTATAATATCTGTTTTAGATCGTCTCATTATGATCGTTATTTGTAGCATTCTATTGTGGGGAAATTGTATGCATACTCCATTTAAAATTGAATGGTTTATTTGGGCACAAACATCTGCTTATGTTATTTCTGCGATAATAACATTCATTTTGGTGGCTTCAAAAGCAAAATTAAATCGCTTAAGTTGGAATCCTCAATTTTTCATGGTGATTCTCAAACAAAGTTATCCATATGCGATTTTAATTTTATTAATGACCTTTTATAATCGTATTGACTCTGTGATGTTGGAGCGATTACTACCCAATGGTGCTGAACAAGCTGGAGTTTATGCTCAAGCTTATCGATTGTTAGATGCTTCCAACATGATTGCCTATTTATTTTCTGGTTTGCTGTTACCTATGTTTTCCCACATGATTAAGAAAAAGCAATCCCTTTTTGAATTAGTAGAATTATCGTTTTCACTGATAGCAGTTCCCGCAATGATTGTAATGTCGCTCTGTTTTTTCAATAGTAATGAAATAATGACGCTTCTTTATCATCAACATGTTGAACAATCTGCTTTGGTTTTCAAGATGATTATGAGTTGCTTTTTAGCTATTAGCTCAGTTTATATCTTCGGAACCCTCTTAACAGCTAATGGGAATCTTAAATATCTCAATATCGTTGCAACTTCGGGAATGCTCTTAAATATCGGATTGAATCTTTATTTGATTCCTCGTTTTCAAGCAAAAGGAGCTGCTTTTTCCAGTCTCATCACCCAATATATCACTGCTGGATTGCAAATTATCCTTGCGCATTTTGTGTTTAAACTTGATTTTCAATGGAAATTAGCCTTACGATATTTATTATTTTTATCACTTTGCTTAACTACTTTCTACTTCTTACATCAATCATCAACACATTGGATTACTTCTATCTTAATAGGAGGAATTGCCTGTGTCGGATTAGCCTTAGCTCTCTTACTTATCAAACCTAGGGAAATAATTCGCCTAGTAAAAGCAGATACTGAATAAAACGGTTTAGGTACTAAGGTATTTTCGGCTATTTTTGCGCCTCTCTAAAAGACAAATCAACCTTTAACATGTCAAATACCGGACAGGCAACTGATCAACTGAATAGTATTCGTCTACTTCAAATCATTAAGAAATGGCGTAAACAGTTACTGTATGTATTTATTGGATCAGCAATATTTTCTTATATTATTTCGCTTCCTGTTTTCATGAAGCCAATGTATAAAGCTTATGCGGTTATTTATCCAGATAATATTCAGCCTTATTCGAAAGAAACACCAACGGAGCAGTTAATCCAGCTTTTGAATTCTGAAGATGTTAAAGATAGCCTGATTACTAAATTCAACCTTTATCGACATTATGCTATTGACACTTCAGGAGCATACCCTCGTTTTGAAATGATGAAGCAATTGGATGAAAATATTTCCATTAGACGAACAGAATATGAATCTATCGATGTTCAAGTAGTAGATTACAATCCGGACACTGCGGCGAAAATTTGTGATGCATTAATTCATTTTACAGATTTAAAAGCAGTTTCAATAATTCGAAGCAGAGCAGAAGAGCAATTGGTGATTGCGAAATCTATGTTAGACGACAAACAAAATCAATTAGATACTTTAGGTGCTGCGATCACCAAACTTCGAGTAGATTATGGAATTACCGATTTCGAAAATCAGGTTACTGGTTTTTCTAGAGAATATTATAAAGTTCTTGGAAGTGGCGGTGCCAACACAAAAATGGAACAAACAAGAATAAACTTGCAAGAGAAAGGTAGTGAGTATGTTTCTTTAAGAGAAAAGTTCAACAAAAATTTGAATGCGTATAACGAATACAAAATTAAATACGATGTAATTGTTCAAGATCTTTCGAAAAAATTACAAGTTCATAATACTGTTACGAAGCCCACTGTTCCAGAAAAGAAAGACTCTCCTAAAAGAGCTGTCGTTATAATCACTTTTATTTTGTCTACATTATTTCTTGCTCTGCTTGTGATTTTATATCAGGAGCAAATGAAAGAGAAATTGCATGATGCTTTAAAGGACATTAATTAGTTAAAGGTTTTGTCAAACAATTTAACATCTTCCATTAAGACACTTGATAAAAATCAGGTGATGTGGTTTTATTTTATTACCGCAATTTATGGGATTTTCTTAGGTTGGTCGATGGTGAAAGGGTATGATTTGGCGCCGGAAATTCCACTTGTTTTTGTGGTTTTATTAATTTGCATATTCCGATTGGATACGATAGCGTTTTTGGCTGTATTAGTAACACCACTCTCCTTAAATTTATCGGAAACTGGATTAGGCATTGGCGTTAGTTTGCCCTCTGAACCATTAATGTTTGGACTATTTATTTTATTTTGGTTGAAAGTATTTGCTGAAGGTGGACTTGATCGTCGTGTTCTCAAACATCCAGTTACGATCATGGTTTTAATCCATCTCGGTTGGTTTGTGATCACAACATTTACTAGTACACTATTTATTGTTTCACTTAAATCAACGCTTGCACGATTTACTTATGTAAGTGTATTTTACTTTATGTTTCTCTATATTTTTTCTAGATATGAAAACATCTCTAAATTTTTATGGATGTATATTATTCCGCTTATAATAATTATTATTTATACACTATACAATCAGTTTGCGGCAGGCCTTACCGAAGATGCAGCACATACTGCAATGACCCCGTTTTACAATGATCATACAGCGTATGGTGCAGCAATTAGTTTTTTTATTCCTGTATTATTTGCTATGATCACAGATAGCAAAAAAACTCTCAAAAACAGATTACTTCTATTGGTAGTTTTACTAATTCTACTTACAGCAATTGTGATGTCATATACCAGAGCTTCTTGGGTTGGGCTGATAGGCGCCTTTGGCTGTTTTCTAATATTACTATTTCGTTTAAAAGGTTTTTTTGTGTATTCTGGATTAGTTATAGTGGTTCTTCTATCATTTGCGTACAGTACGGATATCACCATGTACTTAGGACACAATACTAAAGTCTCGTCAACAGATTATGCATCGCATGTTCAATCGATAGGAAATATTTCTACTGATGATTCCAATATAGAACGGTTGAATAGATGGGCTTCTGCATTACGTATGTTTGAATCAAAACCATTGTTAGGATTCGGACCAGGAACTTATATGTTTCGATATGCTCCTTACCAAAAGGACAGTGAAAAATCACGCATTAGTACCAACAATGGTACTGGAGGTGGATCACATAGCGAATACCTAGGGCCATTATCAGAGCAAGGTATTTTAGGTCCGATTTTATTTATTTTAATTGGTGCAGTAGCGATTCAACACGCTTCAAGATTTATTAAGACTTGTGAAGACAAAAGCGTACGCATTTTAGCAAAAGGATTATTATTGGGATTAATTACGTATTGGTTTCAAGGAACATTAAATTACTTTTTGGATACGGAAAAAATATCAGTTCCTTTTTGGGGGTTTTTATCGGCACTCGTTGCACTTGAAATTTACCACAGTAAACATCAAGTAAAAGATTTATCAAAGTAATCGGCAACTTAATAAAGTTACATCATCAATAGGTTCTGTATTTTTTCGAAAGGCATAGAATGCATCAAGTACACGAAAATGCAAATCTTTCATTGTAAAAACATCTGCATTATTTCTAATTTCGTCCATCAATACCTCCATCCCAAAAATATCACCTTTCTCATTTTCCTGTTCTACAACTCCATCGGTATAACAAAACAATGTTGCACCTGGATGTAGATAGGCCATGCCTTCGTGGATGAAAGGCAACTCCTCAAACATTCCAAGTCCCGTAGTTCCAGTATCGAGCATTACAAACTGATCTTTATCAAAAATAAATGGTGGATTATGACCAGCATTTACATAATGAATGATATGCGTTTTCGTATTTAAAATTGCAAGAAAAACTGTAATAAATTTTTCACCCTTCGCACTTTTATTGACACTCGAATTTAATTCAATCACTAATTCAGGAAGTGATTTAAACACTTGAGCTTTTGCATTTAAATTTGCTTGGAAATTCGACATCAACAAGGCAGCAGAAATCCCTTTGCCAGAAACATCTGCTAAGCAGATCATCAACTCATCGTCGTTCAACTCAATGTAATCGTAATAGTCACCTCCTACTTGTTGATGAGGAAGATAAGTAGCAGCTAAATCTATTTGCTTATTTAATGGTAGATGAGCAGGGAAAAGCATATTCTGCATACGTGCAGCTAGTTCCAATTCACGTTGCATTTGTGCTTGCTGAATGGTATCTTTTGTAAGACGTTTATTTTCTATTGCAACTACAATGATATTTGTAATCGTATGTATGAACGGAAGAATTTCTTTGAGATTATTTATTTCCTCATGTTGCAAATCGCCGATAAAAGCATACGCAAGTGCTCTATTATTATGATAAACAGGAATGATACTTTCGAATCCTTCCACCCAAGAAGGCATACTAAGACCGTTACTTTGCATGGAATTTAATTCTTCAAAACGGATATCTGGATTTAAAAACTTAAAGCCTTCTGGCGTACCATAAATCAACATTTCATTCCAGTTAACTTCGTGGATATACAAAACAAGTCGTTTAACCTTTAGCTGATCGCGCATTACCGCCTCATAAATCTCATACAACTGTGATGCTGGGAGATCATAATTTATAGCCTTAGTAATCTGCAACAGCCAATGCAATTGCAACTTCTTTACAAATAATTCAGCTAATGTTGGAACTCCAGTTACGTTCAAGTCGGCCATTTTACGAAGCTAATGAGCAAATGAGTCCATTTTTACTTTCCTATTTCAATTTTTCAACAAGTTCTGGTAGCCTACGGATAAGGGCGATTTCCTTCATCATTTGTCTTGCATCCACTGCGGGACTTCCAAAATAGGTTCTGTTTCCAGCTAATGTTTTACCTATGCCACTTTGCCCAAGCACTACAGCTCCTGCCCCTATAGTAAGATCCTTTTGACAACCCACTTGTCCCCAAAGAATCACATTATCTTCAATATTTACACAACCACCAATTCCAACTTGAGCGGCAAATAAACAATTTTCACCAACTACAGTATCATGCCCAATATGCACATGATTGTCGAATTTAGTGCCCTTGCCAATTTTCGTATCGGACGACACACCGCGATCTATCGTTGTACAAGCCCCCAATTCTACATTATCCTCAATAATTACTCGTCCGCACGAATACATTTTATCATAAAAATCAGGGCGACGTTTAAAGTAGAAAGCATCGGCACCCAATACAACATTTGCTTGCAAAATAACATTGTTACCAATAATTGTATGATCATAAATTACAACACCACTATGGATAATGCAATTTTTCCCAATAACTACATGGGGTCCAATTGAAACATTAGGTTGAATCACAGTGCCTTCACCGATTATTACAGATGGATGAATTGCTTGATTACTTGGTTCAAAAGGCATGAAATTTTTGGTAAGGAAAACATAATCACGGAATGGATCATCAGAAAACAAGAGTGCTTTTCCTAGGGGAGGTTCAACTTCTTTATTGATAATCACATAAGTGGCTGCTGAATTAAGGGCTTTATCATAATATTTAGGATGATCAACAAAGGTGATATCACCTTTTTCAACACGATGAATCTCATTAATCCCCGTTACAAGCATGTTACCATCACCAATTACACGTGCATCAACCAAATTGGCGAGATCATGTAATTTAACCGTTGTATTTAATTTCATAGAATAAACTTTGCCGTAAAGGTAAGCAATGTAAGAATTTGTATTTGAATAATTAAAAAGAGAAACATCAATCAGAAAATATATTTCGATAGAGATTCTTTGTAATTTTCAGCGATAAATAATATTACAATGAACGGAAGGGAACTTAACTTGCTTAATATTGGATTAATGCTCATTTCCTGTATTGTGGCTTACATTATTCCCTTCGAGTTATTCCTGTTTTCCTATGCGGTATTAGGGCCATTGCATTATCTTACAGAAATATCATGGCTACATCAACGCAATTATTTTGTTAAAGGAAAATATGATTTTTTATGGTTACTATTACTTGCCATATTTGCAACTTTAGCCAATCTAGGTTTCCGACAATTTCACAAAATTTCGATGTTTGCGCCATACCTCGCGTTGTTTTCTGCCCTTGCATTTTATTTAATGAAAGATTGGTACTTAAAAGGAATTGCGATACTCTTGATTTTTATATCAGCCTCATTTTTTAATAATTCCACATTTTATTTAGTGTTCTTTTTAATCTTCTTGCCAACAATTATTCATGTATTTATTTTTACGGGTTCATTTATTTTCTATGGAGCCATAAAATCGAAAAGTAGTACTGGGATAATTTCATTAATAGTATTTGTACTATGCGCATTAAGTTTCTTCTTTTTTGTTCCAGAATCATTAACATATCAAGTTGGTGATTATGTAAGAAACACTTATAAAGATTTCTCAGTAGTAAATCATTACCTCATCAACATTACCAACCTTAAAGATTTAAAAAGTTTCGATACTCAATCATTACAACCAATTTTTACATCGTCAATAGGATTTAAAGTGATGCGGTTTATTGCCTTTGCATATACCTATCATTATCTAAATTGGTTTAGCAAAACCTCCATCATAAAATGGCATCTTGTTGATCGACGCTATTTAATTGCTACACTTACATTGTGGATACTCTCCATTGTCGTTTATGCGTATGATTACCATAGCGGATTGAAGTTTTTATTCTTCTTAAGTTTCCTTCATGTATTTCTTGAATTCCCATTAAACATGAAAACATTTATTGAGATTGGAAAAGAAATTAAAGGTTTTTCAGTGGTGAAAGTGATAGAGAAAAAATGAAATTATAATATTACTAATTGCATCTTACTATTAAGATGCAATTAGTAACCAAATACAGCTATTTAAAAACTAATTAATCTTTTGCATTAATTTAAACTACATCCACTTAGCTAAAAAATCGATAAGATCTTTACGCATTTCAGCAAATATTTTTTCATAGGTCATTATTGAATCTCGCAAACGAACTTGATCATCCGTCTTCTTGTGATCAGATGCTATTGGATTTTCATTAATGATTTTTTCAATTACATTTTCATATTGCTTTATATCATGACGCAAAATATCATTTTGCTCTTTTTGAACAATAAATTGATTTTCGAAACTTTCCACATTTGCTTGAATATCTGTGTTGGTATTCTTTAAAGCAACTTCCGACAAACGATCTCTTAAAATTTTAATATCATCTTTATAGAAAGCAAGTTTGTTGAGCCATTCGATATGCTCTGTATGTTGTTCGTAAATTAATTTTTGTTCCATGAATTGATTTTTATATGTTGTTAAATTACAGAGAATTGAACTTGTAAAACAAGAGAAATATCACAAACATTTGACTTTTCGTAAGATGAAAGTACAACATTTTAATCAAATATAGTTTCTTCGAATACTTTTCGCCTCTGCCCTCGCTTTTAATACCTTTGCAGTACAAAGATTTTACTCAAATTGAATACTGGCATCCAAATTAATTTAGAACATCCTGTTTTTGAAAGAATTGCAACTATTTGCAAAGAGGAAAAAGTAGCGTCTTATGTAATTGGTGGTTTTGTTAGAGATTTACTTCTAAACCGCTCATGCAAAGACATTGACATTGTTGTAATTGGTGATGGAATAAAAGTGGCTAATTTGTTAGCAGCAAGATTGGGAAACGCTGTTAATGTTTCTGTGTTTAAAAACTTCGGAACGGCCATGATAAGGCTGGAGGATTATGAAATTGAATTTGTTGGTGCTCGAAAAGAATCTTATCGAAATGATTCACGAAAGCCAGATGTGATAAGTGGGACTCTTGATGATGATCAAAAACGGCGAGATTTTACTATTAATGCACTAGCGATTAGTTTGAATGCTGATGATTATGGAATGTTACTAGATCCATTTAATGGTTTATCAGATCTTAAAAATGGGATTATTCGAACTCCATTGGAACCAGAAATAACTTATTCCGATGATCCTTTAAGAATGATGCGAGCAATCCGTTTTGCAACCCAATTAAATTTCACTATTGAAGCGACTTCATTAGAGGCAATCAAGTCGCAATGTGCTCGTATATCGATCATAAGTATGGAAAGAGTAAGTGATGAATTGAATAAAATTATACTTTCTCTTAAGCCATCAATTGGTTTTAAATTATTGTTTGATACAGGGTTGTTGCATTTGATTTTTCCTCAATTTACTCTTCTTTACGGAGTAGAAACTATAGATGGAAAAAGTCATAAAGATAATTTCTATCATACATTAGAAGTACTTGATAATATATGCTCCACCACCAATAATTTATGGCTTCGTTGGGCAGCAATTTTGCACGATATAGCAAAGCCCGCGACTAAACGATTTGAAGTTGAACATGGCTGGACATTTCACGGCCATGAAGAGAAAGGTGCGAGAATGGTTCCCACAATCTTTCGTCATTTAAAGTTGCCATTAAATGAAAAGATGAAATATGTTCAGAAATTAGTATTATTACATTTACGTCCTATCGTATTGGCAAAAAATGAAGTAACGGATTCAGCTGTACGGAGATTATTATTTGAAGCTGGAGATGAAATTGAGGATTTGATGAAACTTTGCCATGCTGATGTTACTACTAAAAATGAATTTAAACAGCGCAAATACAGGTCTAATTTCGAATTGGTTCAGCAGAAACTTATTGAAGTTGAAGAAAAAGATAGAGTACGTAATTGGCAGCCTCCAATTTCTGGTGAATTTATAATGCAAGTATTCGATTTAAAGCCAGGTAGAGAAGTTGGAATATTGAAAAATGCAATTCGAGAAGCTATATTAGACGGAGAAATTCCCAATGAATATACCGAAGCCTGTAAATTATTAATCGATAAAGCTGCCAAAATGGGCTTAAATCCTGTAATTATTATTCCTTAAAAATTTTGCTCCTTAAATATGGGCGTGTACCTTTGTAAATATAATAAATAAAAATGCCAACAGTATTTAAATTCCGAATTTCCTTCGAAGATTACGATGATGTGATCCGCGACATAGAAATAAAAAGCACTCAAACCTTTGAAGAGTTACATTTAAATATCCAATCATGCGTTGGATTTGACTCAACAAAACCTGCTTCATTTTTTATCAGTAACGAATACTGGATTAAAGGACAAGAAATTAGTTTGCAAGCAGGTGTTGATAAAGATGGTGTCATTACACCATTGATGAAAGATGCGAAACTGAGTACTTATATTATAGATCCGCATCAAAAAATTATTTACCATTCGGATTATGATTCATCATGGTTTTTTAGAATTGAACTTGTAAAAATTTTACCGCAAGCAGATATCGCAAGAAATTATCCCGTTTGCGTTAAGTCCGTTGGTGAAGCTCCGAAACAATATAAAATAACATCCGTACCTAAAAATGTTGTAGCAGAAGAAAACGAACTCGATAAATTATTAATGGGTGGATTAAAAGGAGCAGCAGTTGTTGATATGATTGACAACGATGAAGAAGATGAAGTTTCCGATAATATGATGGATGAACCCGAAGATGGTGTTGATGAAGAAGAAATAGCAGGGATGGGAGAAGAAGGTGAAGAGGATGCTTTACCTGAAGATGGTGATGATAGTGAAGCCGATTTCGCTGAAGGAGATGATGATAAACAAGAAGAATTTTAATTAAATCAATAGTATTGATTGATAGATAAAAACCACAAATAAAAATTGTGGTTTTTTTATTGAAATAATTATGCAGAAAAAATTAATTGTAATTGGTGGTCCTACTGCATCTGGAAAAACAGCTCTAGCCATTCAACTTGCTATTTATTTTAATACAGAAATTATTTCTGCTGACTCTAGACAGTTTTATAAAGAACTAACTATAGGAACAGCGAAACCAACGGAAGTAGAGTTGTCGCTCGCTAAACATCATTTTATTAATAGTCATTCTATAAATGAACACCTCAATGCTGGAACATATTCGATTGCCGCACAAGAAATATTAAATGATTTATTTCAAAAGAAAGACGTTGTCATTTTAGTTGGTGGTTCAGGATTATATATTAATGCTCTTTTATATGGTTTAGATAATTTACCAAAAGTTGATGACCATCATCGCCAAGCATTAAAAGCTGAATTTAAAACCCATGGCCTCCTACCTTTACTTGATGAATTAAAAAAAAATGATCAATTCTATTTTGAAAAAGTTGATCAACAAAATCATCAACGCGTGATTAGAGCTTTGGAGATTTATAGAACAACGGGTAATCCTTATTCATTTTATCTTGGAAAGAAGGAGAAAATAAATTCTTATTCTATATCATCATTTGCAATTGATTTCACTCGCGATAAATTATACCATCGAATCAACAAACGAGTGGATCGTATGATAGATCAAGGTTTCCTAGAAGAAGTAAAATCGTTGATTCCATATCGACAACATTCCGCACTTCATACGGTAGGGTACAAAGAACTTTTCGAACATCTCGATGGAATAAACTCACTGGATGAAGCGATTGACCTTGTCAAACAACATACGAGGAATTATGCTAAAAGGCAACTAACTTGGTTTCGTCATCAAGGTAATTTTCAATTGATAACAGAAGAGAAATCTATGACAATTTATAATCAAATTATTGAAAGTGTGAAATGATTTTAGGAAGTTACATTCCTCGCAAAATGATGACTTGTAATATTAAATCCATAACGAAGATACAAGCGATGTGCGTCATATCGAGCAGGGATGCAACCAGAGTCTAAATGAACTTGTGCACAATGATGGATACGCGCTTCTTCAAAAATGTAATCCAATAACAATCTTGCATTACCTAATTTTCTCGAATCAGGCAATGTGATTAAATCATCAATATATATTGCTTTCCCCCACGCTAAATGCTCTGAAAATCGATATCCAGATGCTGCAACGACAATGTCATTATCCATAATATAAATTAAATTGTAACCACGACTCATCATACCAGTAATGATAGGCAAAATATTTTCTATATTTAATTGCGGTCGCAATGCACTCATAACTGGAGTACACTTTAAGATATCTTGCTCAGTTTTTGCGCAATGTATTTTTGTCATATTATTTAAATTGGTAAATTATTCTTTAGAGAGGTCTTCTATTAATTGAGACCTATAACGGTTAAAAATATTAGATTTTGAGACAAAACCGATATATTTATTTTCCTTTATAACAGGAAGGTTCCATGCCTCTGTAGATTCAAATTTTTGCATTACTGAAGACATATTTTCATCTATATCCAGAATTGCAGGTGGTCGTATCATAATATCTGAAATTTCGACGGTAGTATATTTGCTTTGATCAAACATCATGGAACGAATATCATCTAAAACAATTACACCATGAAGTTGACCTTCATCATCTAAAACAGGAAATAAATTACGTTTTGAAGTGCCTATTTTTTCAATTAGTTCAGCCAATTTTCCATTCAATGAAACAGAAGCGAAATCATTTTCAACAAGTTTTTTTAAACTAATATGGTTCAACACATCTTGATCAGGATTATTCAAAACTAATAATCCATGTTTAGCTAATTTTCGAGTATAAATAGAATAAGGTTCGAAATATTTTGTAATGAAATACGATAAGGCCGAGACAATCATTAATGGAATAAATAAAGTATATCCGCCAGTTATTTCAGCTATCAAAAATATTGCAGTTAATGGTGCGTGAATTACTCCACTAAGCAAACCTGCCATTCCAATAACAATAAAGTGAATCGAATTTAATTCTGCAAGTCCCGATAATTTTATTATTTCCGTAAATATTAATCCCAAGAATGCGCCAGCATAAAGAGAAGAACCAAACATACCACCATTACCTCCTCCTCCAATTGTTAATGATGTTGCAAATACTTTTGTTAATGCCAATGCGGAACCAAAAAGCAACAACTCAAAATGCTGATTAATCATTCCATTCATCGGTGATTGTAAAAACAATTGTTTTAAATCGCCATGAAGTATTCCTAAAATATTGGAATATCCCTCTCCATATAATGGAGGAAAAACAAATACAAGAACGCCAAGTAAGGTACCACAAATAATACTTGCAACATACGGTTTTTTAATCTTTGCAAACCACTGTTCACATTTCGAATAGATCCTGATGTTATAAACTGAAAGTAGTCCGCATAACAATCCAAAGGCAATGTAATATGGAGTACTATTAACATTCCAATCATCAGTAATTCTAAAAAAAGGTTGACCAGAATAAAGTATTTTCGAAACTAATGATGATGTTGCAGCAGCTATTAATATTGGTATAAATGCTGGAACAGTTGTTCGTATTAAAATTACTTCCATAGCAAATATCACTCCTGCAATGGGGCAATTAAATATTGCAGAAATACCAGCAGCCGCTCCACATGCAATCAACAATGTTTTCTCACGCAAGGTCATTCGTAATGCATTTCCAATTCTACTTCCGTAAGCACTACCGGTAACTACAATTGGTGCTTCCAATCCAGCAGATCCACCAAATCCAACAGTCAAGATTGAACTCACCATTTGTGAATACATTTTATGTCGCTCTACATTTGCATATTTTTTTCTAATAGCAACTAAGACTAAACCTGTTCCTCTCCCAAGTTCACTATGCAAAAATATCTGAACATAAAAAGTGCACAATAAAATTCCGATGAGCGGATAAAAAAGATACATCCATTCCACTTGATTCACGAAAATACCTTTCTGCACCAAGTTCTGAATATAACTAACCGACATTTTTAAAAATACAGCACAAATACTTGTAATGATTCCTGTTATAACCGCTGCAAGAATCAAAAAAGTATCATCACCTATATGACGTAGTCGCCAATGAGCAAAACGATTAAGCAAGGCAGTGATTTTCTTCCTAAGCATCGCTATAAAACTAAACAATTATTATATGTCATTACCTCACCATATAGAATTATATAAAAACGAAGTGTGAATTTTATAGATTTAATACCAAATCTATTTATTATTTTGCCCCAAAATACGAAGTGATTTTTTATCTAGACAATTTTTAAAAAGTCGATGTATCGCTGTGCCTATGGAACAATTTTTTAATGAAGTACTATTGAAAAGACCAAAAATATTGGATTAAATCAGAGCGAAATTTAGCCTAAGTTCAAAAAGTATTAGTGTTCGGTATGCAAAATAAAATATTCAATTGCAGTTCACAAAAAAGGCTATCCCCAATGGAAATAGCCTTTAAATATGCTCCAATGATTTTTTTAAACTTTAGCCGCATCTGAAAGGAACTTTGCTAAACCGCTATCCGTTAATGGATGTTTTAACAAATCTAAAATCGATTGTAATGGACACGTTGCAACATCTGCGCCCACTTCAGCACATTTGATAATGTGTAATGGTCCGCGGATAGAGGCTGCTAATACTTGCGTTTCGAATTCATAATTATTATAAATAAATACAATTTGTTCTATCAATGCAATACCATCAGTAGATACATCATCTAATCGTCCTAAAAATGGTGAAACATAAGTTGCTCCCGCTTTTGCTGCTAATAACGCTTGACCGGGAGAAAAAACAAGAGTGCAATTTGTTTTAATTCCTTTATTCGAAAAATATTTGATCGCTTTAATTCCATCTTTTATCATTGGAATTTTCACGACAATTTGAGGGTGCAATTCCGCAAGCAATTCACCTTCTCGAATCATGCCTTCGAAATCCACAGCAATCACCTCGGCACTTACGTCACCTTCTACGATATTACAAATATCGACATAGTGTTTTAAAATATTATTCTGACCGCGTATTCCTTCTTTAGCCATAAGAGAAGGATTTGTTGTAACGCCATCAAGAACTCCAAGATCATTCGCTTCACGAATCTGATCAAGGTTTGCAGTATCAATAAAGAATTTCATAGGGGTAAGTTTTAAGAAGAAGTATTCAGTTGCAAAGCTATAAATTCTTGCCTCTAATAAAAGATCAAATAGTAAATCAATTTTATAAATACGCTAAAAGTCAATACATTAATGCTTAAAGTATTTTTTCTATAGAAGTTAGCTTCAAATCTAAAGCCATATACTTATATTTGCAGTGGGTAAGTCTTATACGACCAGCTCCTATGAACCTCCCCAGGACCGGAAGGTAGCAAGGATAAGTGGTTGAGCGGTGCGATATAAGTAGCTTACCCATTTTTTGTGCTTTATAGTCTGGATTATAAATTTCAAATCCTTTCTGTTTTCAAATAAAAATGGTATAAAATCTTGATCGAACGAGCCTAATTTTCGACTAAATTTGCGCGCTATGATTCAACCTCCAATATTAAAAACCGCCCTGAATTTTGGTGCGATGAGCGGACTAGCGAGCTTTGCAATGTTCCTATTGCTTTACTATACTGGATTTAACCCTCTTGGTCAGATTTCATGGGTTGGTGTTTGGATTCCAATAGTTTTTATTGTTTTAGGCACTAAACATTACCGTGATCATGAAGGGATGAACTTCATCAGTTATTGGCAAGGATTCAGAATCGGATTTCTTACCGCTAGTGGCGGTGCATTTCTTTTTGCATTAATGGTTTGGTCGTTTGCTACAATTATTGATGCACAAATTGTGGAGCGATTTAAACAAGAAAGTTTAATGTATCTAGAGCAAACAGAACAATTATCGAAGTCGATGTTTGGCGAGGCTATCTATAATGCGTCTGTTGAAAACATTGAAAAAATCACTACAGGAACTATTTCTGCACAAGAATTTTGGGATAAAACATTTGGAGGATTAATCATATCACTCATTACAGCTGCTTTTCTAAGAAAAAATGCTCCTACCACAATTATCTGATGAATTATAGCCACGATCTATCGATTATTATTCCACTCTTCAATGAAGATGAATCACTGCCCGAACTTTCTGCATGGATTGAACGTGTTGTAATTAAAAATAATTATCGTTACGAAGTAATTTTTATTGATGATGGTAGTAAAGATAAATCATGGAATGTCATAGAAGAATTATGTCAAAGAAATAGTAATATTAAAGGTATAAAGTTTAGAAGAAATTATGGGAAGTCAGCAGCGTTACAGGTAGGCTTTCAAGCTGCATTGGGAAGAGTTATCATAACTATGGATGCAGATATGCAAGATAGCCCTGATGAAATTCCTGGTTTGTATGATTTGATTGTTAAAGATGGCTTTGATTTGATTTCTGGATGGAAACAAAAACGTCATGACCCAATAAGTAAAACTATTCCGAGTCGTTTCTTTAATTGGGCAACTCGAAAAATGTCGGGGATTCATAATTTGCATGATTTCAATTGCGGACTAAAATCTTATCGTTCAGAAGTTGTAAAAAGTATTGAAGTTTATGGTGAAATGCATCGTTATATACCTGTGATTGCAAAGTGGGCAGGGTTCAGTAAAATTGCTGAAAAAGTAGTTGAACATCGCGCAAGAAAATACGGTGTTACAAAATTTGGATTTGAGCGTTTTATAAATGGCTTTCTCGACTTATTATCAATCATGTTTGTTTCTAGATTTGGAAAGCGACCTATGCACTTATTTGGGACATTAGGATCAATGCTTTTCATGTTAGGATTCATTCTGGCAATTTGGCTTGGAATAAGCAAACTTTATCTTTCCTTTCATAACACTCCTGCGCGATTATTAGCTGATCGCCCTTCGTTTTATATTGCACTTACATCCATGATTCTTGGAACACAAATGTTCTTAGCGGGATTTGTTAGTGAAATTGTTTCTCGCAATAGCATGGAACGTAATAATTATCTAATCGAAAAACGTGAAAATTTATCGGAGTAATTTCTTAAAGATTGACAAACTAATAAATCAATTTACTACCGTTTATGGATATTCTTTCTTAAATTAAAATATTCGTAAATGATGAATGCTAACGATAATAAAAGTATAATAATTCTTGGACCAGCACATCCACTTCGAGGAGGATTAGCTGCCTTTAATGAACGATTGTCTCGTGAATTAATAAAACAAGGACATCAAGTTACTATTTATACTTTTTCATTACAATATCCTTCGTTTCTTTTTCCTGGAAAAACACAATATGCCGACTCTGCAAGTCCTAATGATTTAAACATAAAAGTTGTTGTCAATTCTATTAATCCTTTTAACTGGATAAAAATTGGTAGAGAGATAAAAAAAAATCAGCCTGATGTATTAATGATTCGCTTTTGGCTTCCATTTATGGGTCCCTGCTTAGGAACGATTGCGAGAATTGTAAAACGTAATAAACAAACAAAGATTATTGGGGTTTTAGATAATGTTATTCCTCATGAGCATCGCATCGGCGATAAATGGTTTACAAACTATTTTATAAAACCTGTAGATCGTTTTATTGCAATGTCACAGCAAGTTATAAAGGATTTAAGAACATTTACTGATAAGCCCTGCACCTATATTTTGCATCCCATATATGACCACTATGGTGATCTTCTAAAGAAAGAGGATGCGTGCAATTACCTTCAAATTGATAATTCATTTCATTATTTATTATTTTTTGGCTTTATCAGAAACTATAAAGGACTTGATATATTGTTGAAGGCATTGGCTGATGAAAGAATCAAAGCAAGAAATATTAAACTCATTATTGCAGGTGAGTTTTATGAGGATTCGAGTAGTTATCATCAACTGATAAATGAAAATAATTTAGAAGATAAAATAATTCTTGCAACGGATTATATAGCCGATGAAGAAGTGAAATACTATTTTAGTGCTGCTGATTTAATTGTTCAACCCTATAGATCTGCCACGCAATCTGGTATTTCACAAATAGCCTATCACTTTGAAATTCCAATGATAGTTACCAATGTTGGGGGCTTGCCAGAGATGGTTCCAAATGGAAAAGTTGGATATGTTGTAGACGTAAATTCAACTTCGATTGCGGATGCGATATTAGCATTTTATGATGAAAATAAATCAATACAGTTCAGTGCCGGAATAAAAGAAGAAAAGAAAAAATACAGTTGGGATACTTTCGCAAATGCAATATCACACTAGATAAGATTACCTTTACAACAAGAAATAAAATACACATGGCAACAGATATTCGTCAACTCATTCAAGGATCCATTGATACAAAACAATTAATCCTAAAAGATGAATTGTTACTAAATGCTATTCGAAAAGCTGCGGAAGTTTCAGTGAATGCATTTGGGAGTGGCAACAAAGTATTATTTTGTGGAAACGGAGGAAGTGCAGCGGACGCTCAACATATCGCAGCGGAATTGTCGGGTCGTTTTTATACTGATCGTGATCCTTTATATGCAGAGGCTTTGCATGTAAACTCATCTTATATGACTGCAGTGGCAAATGATTATTCATACGATGTAGTTTACAGTAGAATGATAAAAGGATCAGGAAGAAAAGGAGATGTATTATTTGCCATTTCAACATCCGGCAATTCTAAAAATATTATATTAGCTGTTGAAGAAGCTAAAAAGCAAGGTATGATTACTATTGGCATGACGGGATCTTCAGGAGGAAAAATGAATGATGTTTGCGATATCATGTTAAAAGTTCCCAGCAATGACACTCCACGAATTCAAGAATCACATATTTTAATTGGACATATCATTTGTCAGTTGATCGAAGAAACTATTTTCCCAAAATGATAGTTGATAAAAGCTGGACTTTATTTCTTGATAGAGATGGTGTGATCAATAAAGAATTACGAAATGATTACGTTAAAACCTGGGATGAATTTCAATTTGAAGAAGGCACTATAGCTGCATTAGCAATACTCAATTCATTATTTGGAAATATTGTTATTGTCACTAATCAAAGAGGTGTTGGAGCTGGTATCATGACAGAAGAATCGCTTCATGAATTACATCAACAAATGCTTGATGTAATTCATGAAAATAAAGGAAGGATAGATAAAATATATTTTGCTCCAGAAGAAGATAGATTACATTTACATCGAAAGCCAAATCCAACTATGGGGCATCATGCAAAATATGATTACCCTGAAATAGATTTTAATAAATCAGTGATGGTAGGTAATTCAATTTCCGATATGCAATTTGGTCGTGCATTGGGAATGGTTACAGTTTATATTGATGAGAAAGAAAAATATAATGGTACAAAAACTGTTGAGATGGATTATATATTTGCTTCCTTAGCAGAATTCGCTTCGAAATGTAAAAATTAATTATTCATCCAACATTTCAAGTTTTTCAAGCATCTCCTCAAACTCTGGATCAGAAGCAAAATCACCTTTTATTTTGCTGATCAAAGTTTGCGCAATAGTTAATTCCATGCTACGTACTTCGTTGTACTTACGTTCCGAAACTTTATTTAATCGCATGGCAATTGCTTTGTATTCATCACCAATTTCAGTTAAAAAGCTACGACAAACTAATTCCATCATCAAATAAAATTGATACAACTCCAGACGAGTTAAAGTCATCTTACTATTTTCTTGAACAGCAGCAAAATTCAATGCTATCTGCCCTACTCCATCGCGATCAATTAGTTCGAGCATATCTGCTCTTCGAACAAGATCAAATTTTTCTTGCTGATAAATAAATTGGTAGGAAGCAGCCATTGAACGAACAAAAAGTTTCAATTCCTTGCTTGATGTGATATCAATCTTTTCCTTAAATTGTATGGATCCCATTGTGCAAAATTACGAATCCTAATGCTAGAATAAAATATTTACACAAATGAAATCAAATCAATAATCCTTAAGATTAAGTGGATTACAAATAATATCCAATTTCTTCACACAATTTTTCGTGTAAAAAAGCGCAAATGTCTTGATATATGACCGAATAAGTTGGGTATCTTTGAAATTCTCAAAAATTCCTTCCTTTTGGTGCAATCAACGAAAGACAACTTCGTTTAATATTACACGTACAAGAAGTCAAACCAAGATATGAAATAATGTATAAATTCCCTTTGTTAAGATTATGGGCATCTATTTTTGTGGTTGCGCTCCTATCGAGTTGCGGTCGTGTTCAAACTGCAGAAGCACAAAAGCTGGTAGTGAAGTCGGCGGAGCCTTTATTAATAAGCAAGGTGGTGGTGTCCTTTAATGAAACATCAACAATGCAATTCGTTAATGAAAATCAACTTTATAGTGAAGCTTGGGATACCCTTGCACAACCACGATTTTGGAAACAAATTATTTGCCTCAGCCCCGATTCATGTATTATCAACATAGCAAAATCGAGGACACCACTACAAACTTACAATTATAAATCGTGGTTAAATCAAGGCGAATATGCTCGACTCACTCAGAAAAATGACTTGCGTTCTAATTACAATATTGAAAACAATGAAGATCTTTATGTAACAAGTGGTAAAGGTGAATTTTATGAGCATCGAAAAACAATTCCAACTATCAGCAAGGCAGTAAGTTATTTTAATGAATTTGGTGTTGACCCATGGTATGCTCAAACAATCTTATTGATTGAAAGTCCAGGAAAGCAAACAGCGAAATCTTCAGCTGGTGCGAATGGCCCATTTCAATTGATGAAAAGTGTTGCAATGAAATATGGTTTAAAAGTAACCAAAAATGTCGATGAACGTCAAGATTTAAAACGTGCCGCTTATGGTGCTTCGAAATTGATAGGAACTATTTGTATTCCAAAAGTTAAAGGATTATTAGAAGCGCATAATATTCCATACAATGAAACGGATTTATGGTTTCGATTACTAGTCATGCACGCATATCATGCAGGTGCTGGGAACTTAGCTTGTGCGATAAATAAATTAAATCCATCTGTTGGTGGACAAGAATTGATCGTTCGTTTATGGCATACCGAATGTGGTGGATTTAAAAATGAATCACAAAATTATTCTCAAATAGCCTTAGCTGCAATAATGAATTTTGAAGAAATTGTTAGAGCGAATGGAGATACTGTTTTCTTAGTTCAAGGTGATCGTGCATATAGTTTATATCAGCATAAAATTTATGATAATGAAACTTCACAAGATTTAGTAAAAAAATGTTTAGCTAATTATGAACGTGATCTAGTTGATGGCGTAATTCCCTTTGATTATTTCATTAAAAAAACAGAAGAATTACGTTTTGAATTAGCGGTATTAAATGGAGAACCACGCAAGCCAGAAACATTATTAGCTGTTTATCCATCCAATGAAAATCATTATATTGAATTAGGAAATGAATTATTGAAAAAGCGAAAAGTTGATGATGCCATACGTTTGTTCAAAATGAATATGATCAATTTTCCACAATCTGCAGCTGCAATCGACAGTTTAAGTAGAGCGTATCGCTTAAATGGCAGCTTCGGATTAAATCAAAAATACATGTTGAAATCCAGCAAAAATGCGAGGTAGGCTTTCTTCAAAATAAAATTAATTGGCGATATTTTTTTTGATGGTTTTATCATCAGCAACAACTGGATTCTTTATCTCAGGTTTTTTTTCTTCAATATAAAAAAGATTCGACATATCAGAAACCGTACGAATATTACCAAAAACAATTGTCACCTTTTGATCATTGACTGCTTCTACAATTCCTGTCACTTTTCCATTCTTAAGACGCACTTTACTACCGCGTTTTATCAACTTAGAGTTGTACTTTGCAATTTCCTCTGACTTAACTTTCTCTTTTTGATTTAACGCTTCTTTACGATCTATTAACTGTGTATTGTATTTATCTAAAACTTGTTTTTTATTTTTTGCATCGCGCCATTCCTTAACAAATTTTTTAAATTTTTCTTCTAACTGAGTTGACAACCGCAATTCCTTTTGCCTCATTCGTTCATTGTCTGTTTCGAATCGTTGCTCTTGCAAATTGACATTCTTTTCATATTTGCCAATCATCTCTTTAAGATGCTTCTCTTGAATTTTATTTTGCTCTAGCAATTTCACCAACTCACCTTTCTCGCGTTCCAGTCGTGTTAAAGTCTCTTCTAGCAACAAACTATTCTTCGTTACTTTTTTTCTTGCTCTATTAATTACATGAGATGGCAATCCACTTCTTTCAGCAACAACAAACGTATAAGAACTTCCTGGCTTTCCTACTTCTAATCTAAATTGTGGTTCTAATTTCTGTGCATCAAAGGCCATCGAACCATTAATAATTCCGTCAGTTCTATCTGCAAGAACTTTTAGATTCATGTAATGTGTAGTAATTAATCCAAAGGATTTGCGATGATTCAATTCCTCAAGAATTGCTTCTGCTAGTGCACCACCTAATGCTGGATCTGTTCCTGTACCAAATTCATCAATTAAAAAAAGTGTTTGTGCACCTGCTTGTTGCAAAAACACTTTCATGTGTCTTAAACGAGAACTATAGGTGCTCAATTCAAATTCTAAAGATTGTGAATCACCTATATCCACTAAAATATTTTTAAAAAATCCGAAATGACTATTCGAATCTGCTGTCACTAAAAATCCTGATTGCAATAACATCTGCAATAGCCCTACGGTTTTCATACAGACTGTTTTTCCGCCTGCATTTGGACCTGATATAACAAGAATTCGATCCTTCTCATCTAACTTTAAATCGAAAGGAATCGTTGTTTTTCCAGCTAATAAATTATAGGAATACAATAAAGGATGACATGCCTTTATTAAATCAATATTTGGTTTATTTTCTATAAACGGCAGATGAGCATTTAGTTTGATTGCAAGCCTAGCCTTAGCAGCAATCATATCAAAATTGGCAATATGATTTAAATAGGCTGAAATTAAAGTATGAAACTTTCGTAAGTTTTCAGTGAGTTCACGAAGTATCCTAAGAATCTCTTCTCGTTCGTCTTCTTCTAGAGATGTGATAAAACTATTAATTCCTATTGCCTCTTCTGGTTCAATATAACAGGTTTTTCCCGTTGCAGATAAGTCATGTATAATTCCTTTTGCAGAACGCTTCTGCTCAGCAAAAATCGATATTACTCTACGACCATTCCGCCAGCTTTCTTCGGCATCTGTGAGCCATCCACTCTTCCGATATTTTTGAATGATGGATTGGTACATCTGGTCAGCCTCTACTCTTTTACGAGATAAATTTTTTCGGATTCTTGCTAAATCTGGTGAAGCAGTATTTCGAACAACACCAGTAACATCAATAACTTTATCAATCGACTCTAAAATGCTTTTTTCATATTTGATATCAATTAATCTACTAAAAAGCAATGAATATTTTTCTTCGCGACTTTTAAAGAAATCAAAAATCAATCGCATGAGTGAAACAACTTTTGCAATTTGCATCACCTGCGTTACCGATAAAACAGAGTTCTGAATAAAAAGTAATTTTAGCTCAGAAGTGACATCAGGATATCCATCATTTGGAAATGGATCTCCTGTAATGATTACGGTCCTTAATTCATTCGTTTCTTCTAATGATTTTAAGGCAGTTTTAAAATCATCTGATGGATGCAATTGATGAATCAATCGTTGTCCTAATACACCAGCACATTCCTCTTCCGCAAGAAGTTTGATTTTTTCAAACTCCTCCAACAATAATGAATGTGTTGGAAAGATTTTCATGTTGCAAATTTAGAATATAAAGACGGAGAAAGTGAAAGTGGCTAAGATTTCAATAGAAACTAATACAACAGTAAAATCCAAGAAATAGTTCTAATGATTACGAAAAAATAACTACGAAAACGAATTAAAGTTGTAGCGCATTGCCAAAGATAAATTTCCTTTCAATTTATTCACAATAATCGCGTTCTTGTTAATAACTTATCTAATCCTTAAGGCAATAATTTAACTTTGCATCGTCAATCAATAATTCTTATGTCAGATTTAATTACTCTTCAACGTATTACCACACAAGTTCGTCGTGATATAGTTCGCATGGTTCATGCAGTTCAAAGTGGCCATCCAGGTGGTTCATTAGGATGTACTGAGTTTTTCACCGTGCTTTACAACGATATCATGCAACATCACCCTTCACCCTGGGATATGAATGGTAAAGATCAAGATATTTTTTTCCTCTCAAATGGTCATATTTCTCCTGTTTTCTATAGCACCTTAGCGAGATCAGGATATTTCCCAGTAAACGAATTAGCCACTTTCAGGAAATTAAACACTCGTTTACAAGGTCATCCTACCACTCATGAGGGTCTTCCGGGAGTAAGAATTTCTTCTGGTTCACTCGGACAAGGATTGTCTGCAGCTATTGGAGCTTCTTTGGCTAAAAAACTAAACAATGATACTAATCTTGTTTACGTTTTAATGGGTGATGGCGAGTTGCAAGAGGGGCAAGTTTGGGAGGCATGTATGTTTGCTGCTGCAAAAAAAGTGGATAATATCATTGCCACTATTGATGTTAACGGACAACAAATTGATGGAGCTACGAAAGATGTACTCAATATTGGCGATTTAAGAGCGAAGTGGGAAGCATTTGGCTGGGTGGTATTAGATACTAATGGAAACGATATAACTTTACTACAATCTACTTTAAAGAAAGCAAAATCATTAACAGGACAAGGAAAACCAATTATTATATTAATGAAAACAGAGATGGGGAACGGCGTTGACTTTATGATGCATTCACATAAATGGCATGGGATTCCTCCTAATGATGAACAATTACAAAACGCTCTTTCGCAGAATGAAGAAACTTTGGGTGATTATTAAACGATGCTAAAAAAATCAAGCTATTTATTTTTCAATAAAATATGTTTTGCAGTTGTAATTTTTACACTGCTTAGCGGAACAATCAGTGCGCAACAAAAAAAAGAAAAGCAACAGTTAACGCGAATTTTATTTCTTTTTGATGCCTCTCAAAGTATGTATGCACGTTGGGAAACAAATACCAAATATGAGATTGCAAAGAAATTATTAAGTGAGATGGTTGATAGTTTGCAGCCCGTTGATAATCTTGAATTAGCCTTGCGTGTTTACGGACACACGAAACATTTTCCTCCACAAGATTGTGATGATACGCGATTAGAAGTTCCTTTTGGAAAGCAAAATGGTGCTCGAATCAAACAACGCTTAGAAGAAATAAATCCTAGTGGTACCACACCTATCGCTATTTCTTTAGAAAAATGTAGCGGTGATTTTCCAAAAGACCCTGCAAGAAATATAATCATTCTAATTACCGATGGTATTGAAGAATGCAATGGTGACCCTTGTGCTGCATCCGCTTTACTACAGAAAAAAGGTGTAATATTGAAACCTTTCGTTATAGGACTTGGCTTAAATAAAGATTTTTTAAAGTCTTTTGAATGTGTTGGAAATTATTTTGATGCAGCGAATGAAACCTCTTTTCGAAATGCATTAAACGTTGTTATTACACAAGCATTAAATAATACTACTGTTCAAATTAATTTGCTTGACGCTTATGGTAAACCAACAGAGACGAATTTACCCATGACTTTTTACGATCAATTTTCTGGTGCCATCAGATATAATTTTATGCATACGTTGAATGCGAAAGGAGTTCCTGATACTTTGCAAATTGATCCTTTAGGAAAATATAAAATTTGTGTTCATACATTACCATCAGTAACCAAAGATAGTATTTCAATTACTCCTGGCAAACATAACATAATTGGCATCGACACCCCTCAAGGTGACTTACTTTTAAAAATCGAAGGAAGTAACGAGTATAAAAAATTACAAGCGATTTTAAGAAAACACAAGGAGTCAACAACCTTAAACGTTCAAGATTTTAATACAAGTGAAAGATATCTTACAGGAACTTACGATCTGGAAGTTTTAACTTTACCTAGAATGTTTGTCGACAATGTTGATATTTCACAAAGCAAAACTACTACTGTGCAAATTCCAAGTCCTGGCATTGTTACAATTCAAACGAATGCTCCAGGATTCGGCAGTATTTTGATTGAAGATCATAATGAATTGAAATGGGTTTATTCATTGCAAGAAAATTCTATCAAAGAAAGTATCGTATTGCAACCCGGAAATTATAGAGTGATATTTCGTCCACGAAATTCACTGTCCACATTATATACCATCGAGAAATCCTTCAAAATTACTTCAGGAAGTAGTATAAGTGTTTCAATAAATTAATACTACAAAATATAAATAATATCATATTTCAATTAGCATGAAAAAATATACTTACACCGAGAAGAAAGATACACGTTCAGGATTTGGCGCAGGGTTATTAGAAGTAGGCAGGAAAAATAAAAATGCAATTGCTCTTTGTGCAGATTTAACAGGATCGTTGAAGATGGATGCCTTTGCAAAAGAATTTCCAGATCGATTTATACAAGTTGGAATTGCTGAAGCAAACATGATGGGTATTGCGGCTGGATTAACTATCGGCGGGAAAATTCCATTCACTGGTACTTTTGCGAACTTTAGCACGGGTCGTGTTTATGATCAAATACGACAATCGATTGCCTACTCCAACAAAAATGTAAAAATTTGTGCTTCACATGCCGGATTAACATTAGGAGAAGATGGCGCAACGCATCAAATATTAGAAGATATTGGTTTAATGAGAATGCTTCCAGGAATGGTGGTGATTAATCCTTGTGATTACAATCAAACAAAGGCAGCAACAGTTGCAATCGCCGATTATGTAGGTCCAGTTTATTTGCGTTTCGGAAGACCCACCGTTCCTAACTTCACTCCTGCTGATCAAACATTTGAAATTGGAAAAGCAGTTCATTTAAATGAAGGTACAGATGTCACCATCATCGCGACTGGTCATTTAGTTTGGCAAGCAATTTTAGCAGGAGAAGAACTTGCTGCGAAAGGTATTTCAGCTGATATCATCAATATCCATACAATAAAACCAATTGATGAATCAGCAATCTTAACGTCACTAGCAAAAACACGATGTGTAGTAACAGCAGAAGAACATAATAAATTTGGTGGATTAGGAGATGCTGTTGCCCAAGTTTTAGCCGTACACATGCCTAGTCCGCAAGAATATGTAGCCGTAAATGATAGTTTTGGCGAAAGTGGAACACCCGATGAACTAATGACGAAATACGGTTTGGATGCTAAGAATATTGTAGAAGCTGTTGAGCGTGTTATGGCAAGAAAAGAATCCATACATGCATAAAAAATTGTTTTGAATTAAACCAAATGTTGTTATCGACATCCAATTTTTTCTATATAAATATTTATTGCTAGTTTTAAATGGATGAATACAGTGATGGTGAATTAATCGAACGTTTTCGGAATCCCGAAGGCAATAACAAACATTATGCTTTTAATTTATTAGTACGGAAATATCAGCAGAAACTTTATTACCATATCCGCCGAATGGTAGTTGATCACGATGATACCAATGATTTATTACAAAATACTTTTATAAAAGTTTGGAATCACCTCGACGGATTTAGAGAAGATAGTCAACTTTACACTTGGCTTTATCGGGTAGCTACTAATGAATGTCTTGGTTTTTTGAAGCAAAAAAGAAAACGATTTTTTCTTCCTATTGGGGATGTTGAAAGCGAATTATCGGGAAAATTGGTGCAAAACGAAGTACTGAACGCTGATAAATTAGAATTGAAATTACAACAAGCAATATTAAGCCTTCCAGAAAAACAACGAATTGTATTCAATCTCCGCTATTACGAGGAGATGAAATACGAAGAAATGTCAATCGTTTTAGGTACTTCTGTTGGAGCATTAAAAGCCTCCTACCACCACGCAGCAGCGAAAGTCGAAAAATTTATTTTAGGAAATTAAACTTTATAGATTACAATCCATCTTAATGAGATATTGCGAAAAAACATGAATCCAAATTTACACCATGATGATGAATTAAGTGACACCAATCACTTACAATCGCTATCACGAAAAGAACCATTTCAAGCTCCAAATGGTTATTTCGATTCACTTACTTCGAATATACAAGATAAATTAAATCACCAACAAAATCTTGTTATTTCGAGTGTTAAAGCTAAACGTCCAGTATTTATTTTAGCCACCTTATTAACTGTTTGTATAAGTTTGGGCATATTCTTTTTTATGATAAATACTAACAAAACCCATTCTAAAGAAATCGCCTGTACCTATGAAGACATGATTGAAAGTGGATATTATTCGGAGCTCGATGAAAGTGCATTAACAGAAAAATATTTGGCTTGCCAGCCCTTAAATGGGATTGATGATAAAGCATTGGAAGATTATCTCATCAATAACAGCGATGAATCACTATTAACAAATCAATTTTAAAATTCAACATTATGAAAACTATACGCACTTTATTACCACTATTACTTTGTCTTATATCACTTTCTCTTTCAGCGCAAACATCAACACCTAATCGTTCACCACGAAAAGAAGAACGAAGAGAAGAAATTGAATCAATGAAAATTGCCTATCTAACGCGAAGATTAGATTTAACCTCTGATGAAGCGCAACGCTTTTGGCCCGTATTCAATCAGTTTTCTGATGAATTAAAAAAGATACGTAAGGATCATGCTTCTCAAAAACGTGACCTGAAAGAGGATATGAGTGCGCTAAGCGATAAGGATGCTGAAAAAATTGTTGATAGCGAAATAATTTTCAAACAACAAGAAGTGGATATTATGAAAAAGTTTCATCCACAATTTAAACAAGTATTACCCATCAAAAAAGTCGCATTGCTTTATGGAGCCGAAAATGATTTTAAGAAAGAGTTGCTGGAGAAAATTAAAGAAAGAAGACAACAAATGAAATAATATATATAGTGAGTATTACACGGGAACGGGAACCAATTTGGTTCCCGTTCCCGTGTAATCGAAGAAAAAAATTATGCTTTCTGTAAATACATTACTTCTTTAACGGCTTTAATAACGCGAGCAGGATTCGGTAAATATGCTTCAATTAAAGTTGGAGCATACGGCAATGGAACATCCCCTCCCATCACTCTTAAAATCGGTGCATCTAAATAATCAAAAGCATCCTTTTGAACTTTAAATGCAACTTCAGTAGCGATGGATGCAAGTGGCCAACTTTCTTCTACTACCACTAAACGATTGGTTTTCTTAACTGATTCAATTATCGTTTTATAATCAATCGGACGAACAGAACGTAAATCAATCACCTCTGCACTGATATTTTCTTTTGCCAATTCATCAGCAGCAGCATAAGCTATTTTCATCATTTTGCCGAAAGAAACAATAGTAACATCGGTGCCCGCTCGTTTAATATCAGCAATACCAATAGGCATTAAATATTCTCCTTCCGGAACCATACCCTTGTCGCCATACATCTGTTCACTCTCCATAAAAATCACAGGATCGTTATCACGAATTGCAGATTTTAAAAGACCTTTTGCATCCGCAGGATTTGAAGGAACTACCACTTTTAAACCCGGACAGTTTGCATACCAACTTTCAAAAGCCTGACTATGTTGCGAACTCAACATACCAGCAGAACCCGTTGGACCGCGAAAAACTATTGGAACACTAAAGTTACCTCCGCTCATGCTCATCATTTTAGCAGCTGAATTAATCACCTGATCTATCGCTACCAATGAAAAATTAAACGTCATGAATTCAATTATCGGGCGTAAACCGTTCATTGCCGCACCTACTCCGATACCAGCAAAACCTAGTTCGGCAATTGGAGTATCTATTACTCTTTTTGGTCCGAATTCATCAAGCATTCCCTGACTAACTTTATACGCACCATTGTATTCTGCCACTTCTTCACCCATCAGGAATACACGCTCATCACGACGCATTTCTTCACTCAGTGCTTCACGTAAAGCTTCACGAAATTGTATTTCTCTCATCTGGTTTTTATAATTCTGGATTGCAAAAATAGGGATTACTTAGCAATGTTTTTAAATTGTCAAACTACTTAGTGTTTGTTATAACATGAATTATTACTTCGGTGGTCTACTACGTGGTCTACTTAATACTACTGTTCATTCAAATCGGTAAATTACGTAGAGACCTCGCTTTCCTAATTAATTTTTAATGTAGGATTTAATACTCATCATCTGCATCCGAAATTTCACTTAATGCCTGTTTTAATTCAGAAAGTGTATGACGGTTGTTTTGCTTTTGCGCGATCTGAATTCCATATTTATAAATACTTATTGCATTGTCTTGTTGTTGATTTAGTTCATAGAATTTTCCCAATTGATAATACAATGCAAGATATTCTGGCTGCTGTTGTTTAAGCTGACAAAGCAATCGAATGGCCATCTCATTATTTTGCAATTTTGAATACTCTAAGGCTAATGCATACTTTGAAAACGCATCATTGGGATCTTCCTTCAAGTAAATTTCAAGTTGAGAAATACGATTTAGGCTCATTTTTTTATTAAGATGATTACGAAGATAAGCCCTGATTAATTCTAAAACCTAATAAAATAGATTTTACACAAAATACGATATGGACATTTACAAGAAATAGAGTTGTAATATCCAATTGCTAATTGCTTTGTAAATTCCTTCGTTTAGAGTAGTTTTGCGATTGTATTTAGAAAGCGTAAAAATGAAGATTTTAGTTTGCATTAGCAACGTTCCAGACACTACCACTAAGATCAATTTTACAGAAGATCAGAAGTCTTTTGTTACTGCCGGTGTTCAATATATTATTAACCCTTACGATGAAATTGCTTTAACTAAGGCACTTGAACTTACTGAAAAACAAGGTGGTACAGTTACAGTAATAAACGTTGGAGATGTCACTACAGAGCCTACTATCCGTAAAGCTCTTGCAATTGGTGCTACCGATGCAATACGCGTGAATGGAACTCCACGTGATGCTTATTATGTGGCAAAGCAAGTTGCGCATGTGGCGAAGGATCAGAATTACGACCTCATTTTAACTGGTAGAGAGTCGATTGATTATAACGGTTCACAGGTTGCAGCAATGGTTGCTGAGATGTTAGACCTTCCAAGTGTATCTATAGTTAAATCATTAACCATTGAAAATGGCATTGCTACTCTCGAAAGGGAAATTGAAGGTGGCAAGGAAATACTAAATTGTCCAACTCCACTTATTGTGAGCGCGACCGAAGGTATGGCAGAACCACGTATTCCTAATATGCGAGGTATCATGAGTGCACGTACAAAACCATTGGTGGTTGTTGAACCACTCCCTGTTCCTCAACTACAAGAGTATGTGAAATATGATAAACCAGCAGCTCGTAGTCATGTGAAACTTGTTCCATCCGACGATGTGAAAAAATTAGTAGATTTATTACATACCGAGGCTAAATCTTTTTAACTTTAGCTAACCATCGACTAATCATCCAATAGATACCTAAACTCATAGGTTCAAATATCTGTTTTACAAAAAAATATATGTCAGTTTTAGTATATGCCGAAAATGCCGGCGGGAAATTTAAAAAATCAACTTACGAAGTACTTTCGTTTGGTTATGCTATCGCAGAAAAAATCGGTGGAAGTCTTACGGTACTTTCTATTGGTGATGTAAATGCTGATGAATTAGCTAAACTTTCAAAATATGGAGCTTCCAAAGTTTTGAATGTGACAAATGAAAAATTGAAGTCTTTTGTAAATATGGCTTACGCGGCTGTTATCTCCGAAGCATCAATAGCAGAAGATTCGAAAGTGGTGATTATGTCAGCATCTTTTACAGGAAAAGGATTAGCACCACGTGTTGCAGTAAAATTGGACGCTGGCTTAGTGGATGGCGCTATTTCCTTGCCAGATATTACAAATGGTTTTACAGTTCGTAAAGGTGCTTTTTCTGGAAAAGCTTTCGCAGATGTAACACTTACCAGCGATAGAAAAGTGATCACTTTAATGCCCAACTCTTATCAAGTAAATGAACATCAAAAAGACTCGAACATTGTAGATTTTAATCCTACAGTACGTGATCTTGATTTCAAAGCGATGGTGAAGGAAATCGTTCGTGCAGCAGATAAAGTTTCTCTACCTGATGCAGAAATAGTGGTGTCTGGTGGTCGTGGATTGAAAGGTCCTGAAAATTGGGGAATGATTGAAGAGTTGGCAAATTTATTAGGTGCTGCAACGGCATGTTCGAAACCCGTATCAGATTCAAATTGGCGTCCACATAGTGAACACGTAGGACAAACAGGAATTGCAATTAGCCCAAATCTATATATCGCAATAGGAATTTCAGGTGCAATTCAGCATCTTGCAGGAGTAAGTTCCTCAAAAGTGATTGTTGTTATAAATAAAGATCCAGAAGCACCATTCTTCAAAGCCGCAGATTATGGTATTGTGGGTGATGCTTTTGATGTTGTTCCAAAACTTATTGAGGCTGTTAAAGAATTTAAGGCTGTTAACGCCTAATCCTAGAAGCCAAAAGCAAAGTTTATATGAAGAAAATTAAACTGGAAATACTCGGGCTCTCCTTTAGTCAAACCCAATCAGGTGCTTATGCGCTCGTATTAGGTGAGGAAGAAGGTAAGCGCCGACTTCCTATCATCATTGGTGGATATGAGGCTCAAGCGATTGCTGTTGAGTTAGAAAACATGCAACCTGCACGACCATTAACACATGATCTTTTTCGAAATTTCGCAATAGAATTTGGAGTTCATATAGATGAAGTCATCATTTACAATATTAAAGAAGGAATCTTTTATTCTAAATTGATGTGTAATAATGGCTCTGAAGTAAAAGAGATTGATGCTCGAACTTCTGATGCAATAGCTATGGCGGTAAGATTTAATTGCCCTATCTATACTTATGAATTTATTTTATCATCCTCAGGAGTTGTATTAGAAGAAGGTGCGGAAATAGATAAGCCTAAAAGTCTTCCGAAAAAATCAGAGAAAAAAGCCCTTGAAGGCTCTTCAAATCCTGAAGCTGAATACTCTACATTAAGTATGGAAGAGTTGAAAGAATCACTTATGCGTGCCATCGATGAAGAAGCTTATGAAACGGCCTCCAAAATTCGCGACGAACTTACCAAACGAAAAAAATCATCACAACAGTAATTTTTTACTGTCACCTTATACACATTGAGCCGCTCACCACCTGACGGCTCATTTGCTTTTTATCATTATCTTCTTATTATCTTTTTCATTGACAATTAGAACTATCCGCTAGAGAATACGTACAAAGCGCTTGTAAAACCAACTATATTACTCATTATTAAATAAAACATGTTGTCCTTAAACCATCCCAAAAAACAAAAATTTATTTTTGCAATTTTAATTATATTTCTTTCTTGTTCATCAACCTTTGCACAATGGAAATGGCAACATCCATCTCCACAAGGAAACGACTTAAATGTAATTTCCTTTGTAAATGCGACAACAGGTTGGATTGGTGGAGCAGGTGGCGCAATATTAAAAACTACAAACGGAGGCTCCACTTGGACTTCTCAAAATTGTAATTTCTTTAATCAAGTTGCAGGAATTTATTTTCCGAATACCACTGTTGGTTATGTTGCGATGGAATATAATTTTTTAAAAACTACGAATGGTGGATCAACCTGGAGTGTGAATTATCGATTCTCGAACCTTTATGCGCAGTCAATGTATTTCTTAAATGCTGATACAGGTTGGATTGCTGGCGTTTTTAATGGAATTTATGGCATACAACAAACACTTGATGGTGGAAATACTTGGACATCGCAAATTAATAATTTGAATGATGAAATTAAAGCACTTCAAGTAAATACATCAGGAAATGGATGGGCAGTTGGTGCTAATGGATTATATATGCAAACAACAAATTTTGGAACTAGTTGGACAACTTCAACTCCAGTAGGAACGAATAATCTAAATGCAATAAGTTTTCCTGATGATTTAAATGGCTTCATGACTTCTGATGGAGGGGTGATCTATAAAACCATTGATGGAGGAATAACATGGAATACGACTATAAATCCTTCTGCCGGTGCGGATCTGAAATCAGTTTGTTTTAACGATCCCAATACAGGAATAATTTCTGGCTCTAACGGAATAGTAATGTCAACGATTAATGGTGGAACATCCTGGCAAAGCAATAATCAATCATCATGGTTTACAGGAAATGCTATTGCAACATTCAACGGTGGTAACTTTCTACTTGTTGGTAGTTTTGGCGAAATATTAAAAAGTTCCAATGTTGGAACTACGTGGGTGTCTTCTCAAGTTCGTGTTGCAGATAAAAATCTTTCTGGAGTATGTTCTTCCACGAGTAATTTACTTTTTGCAACAGGTGACGCAGGAACAATTTTAACTTCAACTTTTGGATCCAATTGGCAAGCGTTAAACTCCGGAATAACTTCTAAATTAAATGATATTGCTACGTTAACTTCAACCAATATAACAGCTGTGGGTGATGGTGGAACTATTTTAAATAGTACGAATGGTGGCTCATTATGGTCTACCTTATTATCTCCAGTTACGGACGATCTATATTCCATCTGTAGAGCATCTGCTACCCGTTTATTTGCATGTGGAAATGGAGAAGCCATTATTCGTTCTAATAATTCAGGTGCAACGTGGCTTCCCCAAACTACTTCGCTTGCTGGAGCTGGATTTAAATTTTTAGATGTGTTTTTTGTAAGTGCGGATACTGGATGGATTGCAACTGATGGATTTGAAATTTTACGTACGGTAAATGGTGGAACAAACTGGATAATTACTTCAACAACTTTTACTCCTGGAATTAGCTCAATATTTTTTATTAATAAATTACATGGTTGGGCCTGCACTATCAATGGTGATGTTTTAGAATCAATTGATGGTGGTGTTTCCTATCAATTAGTGTATTCGAAAAATGGAAGTTCATTTGATAAAATAGTTTTTACAGATGCACAAAATGGATGGCTCTTCGGAAATGGAAAAGTATATCGTACCTCTGATGGCGGAATAAATTGGAGTAATGAATATATACCCACAAGTCAACATATTAAAGATGTAGTTTTCATAAATGGAAGTGATGCAATTGCCGTTGGCGATGGCCTTGCTACTATAATTGCAAGAACGGGTGATTTAAGACTTTTGATTTCCGACACTTTATTATGTACTGATAATACGTACACCACAACAGTAAATTCAACAGGAACATTTAATCCTGGTAATATTTTCTCTGTTCAGATTTCTGATGAGTTCGGGAATTTTGATTATCCAATATCTGTTGGATCAGTAAATGCAACTACCAATACGCCCATCTTAATTAGTGTACCTGCTGGACTTACTGATGCTAGCACCTATCGATTAAGAGTGCTCTCTACAAATCCTCCAATTAACAGTCCCGTAAATAGCAATGCACTAACATTACATAACTCTCCCAATGCATTTGCTTTTGCAGGAGGACCAACCGCTTTTTGTAATGGTGATTCAGTTACCATCTACGCTGTATATTCTTCAGCATGGACTTATCAATGGTTTAAAAATTCTATTCCAATTAGTGGAGCAACGTCCGATTCAATTACAGTAAGTCAAACTGGTGATTATACCGTGAATGCTGATGATGGTATTTGTGATTATACTTCTTCCATTGTAGACGTACTTGTGGTTACCTGTACTGGAATTGCAGAAGTTTCTGGAGATAAAAATTACCATGCATTTCCAAATCCGACATCTGGAAAAATAACTTTTGAATGGAATAAAAATATTATTGTAAATCACATTTCGTTACGTGATGTAACAGGAAGAACAATTAAAACAATCAATAACATAAGCGGTCAAAAACAAGAAATAGATTTGAGTGCGTTACAAAGTGGAATTTATTTCATTACCACTTCTGGGAACAAATCATCAACGATAAAAGTTGTGCGGTATTAAGAAATTATTTTTTTGAAAATATGATTTCGCTTCACACGAATTTCCATTTCATAATTAAAACTATCCTTTTCTAATTGCACCTGCATATTGAGTAGTCCAATTTCATTTGGCGATTTATAATTACGAATCCATTGATGCATTATCTGAACATGCTGCCATTTGTCAATTACTTCGACTAGCAAATCAAATTCAATACGATTGCAATTCTCATTCAATTGATCCAGATAATTGGGAGATAACAATCCTGATAAATGTATCACACGTTTAATTCTTAATGAGGCATCGATCCAAGAGTTAGAGGGATAATCTTCACTTAATTTAATTTCAGCAAATTTTAATTGTCGGTTTAATCGCTTAGACACTGACTTACTTTTTAAAGTTTCGAGCAGATACTCCAACTGGTTTTTATTACGAAAATCATTTAATAAAAAGCGATCAAATTTTTGTCGAAAATTCATATTGAATCTCGAAAAAACTTGATCATTCATTTGTGGAATTTCGAATTCAATATCATCAGGAACTAACTTTTGCATCTGATAGATCAAACTTAATTTCTTTGTGGCTCTTAATAGTTTACTCCACCCATCAATAATCGCAATACCCTTTACAGCTGAAGTTTCCTTTCGAATGATCCAGTCTAACAACGCAATTTTTTCAAGCGTGTATACTGCTGAATGTAAAAAATCAAATTCTGAAGATTTGATATATTTATTTAAATCACCAATAGCTTGGTCGCGATTAGATTCATAAAAATGCATAGCCCTTTTTCCCATGCAACAAAATTAATTAGCGAATGTAACCTTAACATTAAGTTTATGGTATGATTTAACATAAAACCCAGTAAACCTTATATCTTTAATTGAATCCAACTTGAAAAATCACAACATGCGAAAAGTTATACTATCCATAATAAGCATATTTATATTTACCTATTCTTTCTCTCAAACTTCTTATTATTTTCCTGCCAAAAGTATCAATGCAACCTGGGATACCATCTCTCCTACTACACTTGGCTGGTGCACCAATTATATTGATACCGTTTATGATTATCTCGATTTTACACATGATAAAGCATTTATTATCCTTAAAGATGGGAAAATTGTATTAGAACATTATACTGGCACTTTCACAAAAGATAGTTTATGGTACTGGGCTTCTGCAGGGAAAACATTAACAAGTTTTTTAGTTGGTATTGCTCAAGAAGAAGGGTTTTTATCTATTAATGATACCAGTGCAAAGTATCTCGGCAACGGTTGGACAAGTTGCAGTGCTACACAAGAAGCAAATATTAAAATACGTCATCAACTTACAATGACAACAGGATTAGATGATAACGTTCCAGATGTGAATTGCTCTTATGATTCTTGCTTAATTTATAAAGCAGATGCAGGTACACGATGGGCATATCATAACGCACCATATCACCTTTTACAAAATGTAATTCAAAATGCTACTGGAGTAACATTTTCACAGTATACGAATACAAAATTAAAGTCGCCAACAGGAATGATAGGATTATGGGTCGATTCCACCTATTACAGTAGAGCGCGAGATATGGCAAGGTTTGGTTCACTAATATTAAACCATGGAATTTGGGATCAAGATACGGTTATGCATGACACTTCTTACTTTCGTCAGATGACGAATACTAGTCAGAACTTGAATCTTAGCTACGGTTATTTATGGTGGCTTAATGGAAAAGGAAGTTACATGATTCCCCAATCTCAAAATATTATTCCCTCTAATTTAATTCCTAATGCTCCATCTGATTTAATTGCAGCACTAGGAAAAAATGATCAGAAATTATATGTTATTCCCTCCATGAATATGGTTATTGTTCGTATGGGTGACGCGGCCTATTCAGCCTCCTCTACACTTACCATTTTTGATAATATTCTGTGGAGTAAATTGAATCAACTTTTTTGTAATACAACTGGCATACAAACTTTAAAAGAATCTGTTTTAAGAATTTATCCTAATCCAACTTCCAATCTTCTACATATTGAAGGAGATTTTCACCTTACAGCAATTCAAATTGTCGATATAAATGGAAAAATTGTACTTTCTGAAGCAGTTTCAAATTCAGATATTGATATTTCTAAATTAGCACCGGGTAGTTATTTCCTCAAAGCATTCCAAAATAATAATCCAGTAAGTACGAATTTACGATTTGTAAAATTACAATGATAAAATAGAGCGAGAATTCCTCTATAATTGTGAAAAAGGGATAAATACGCTTTTACAGTTAACGATTATCGATTGAAACCCTTTTTATTACTACTGAAACGTAGTATCAAGTGCCTTTAAAATGCCTTAATGGATTATCTTTGTATTCTGCAAAATGATATGAATTCTTTGCATTAAAATAATCGTATGAAGCAATTCTTTAAGTTCATGTTCGCCTCAATGTTAGGCTTTATCCTTAGTATCGTTGTCGTTTTTTTTCTATTTATTGCGATAATATCTGCGGTCATTAATTCAATAGGTAAAGAAGACGTTAGTATTTCCAGTGGAAGTATTTTACACATCACCCTAAATCAACTATTATTAGATCGCAGTTCGGCGAACCCTTTCGATGATATTGATTTGGGAAGTTTTCATACTAAGAAACAACCTGGACTTAATGATATTCTAGCAGCTCTTGAAAAAGCAGCTACAGATCCAAAAATTTCAGGAATTTACATCGATGTTCCATCATTAAAATCGGGAATTGCTTCGTTGGAAGAATTACGTAATGCGATCCTTAAATTTAAAAAATCAGGAAAATTCGTATACAGTTATGCAGATGATTATTCACAAGGAGCATATTATTTAGCTACCGCTAGTGATAAAATTTATTTGAATCCGCAAGGCTTAATTACACTTAATGGATTGTCGACAGAACTTATGTTTTTCAAAGGTACACTGGAGAAACTAGAAATTGAACCAGAAGTTATTCGTCATGGGAAATTTAAAAGTGCAGTAGAAACTTTTATTCTAGATAAAATGAGTGCTGAAAACAGAACTCAAATTGCTGGTTTTATCGATCCAATATGGAATCATTTAATAACCAAAATGGCGGAATCACGCAAGATGGATGTATCAAAAATAAAACTTATTGCTGATAGTTTACAAGCACGAGATGCCAACAAAGCACTTGAATTAAAACTTGTTGATCAACTTTCCTATTTTGATGGTTTCACTGCCGACATAAATACAAAAATGGGAAACAGTAAATCAGAAAAATTAAAATTGGTAACCTTAAATCAATACATAAAATCACCCGCATCAGTGACGAAACCATTTTCAAAAGATAAAATTGCAGTGATCTATGCAGAAGGTGAAATTAGTGGTGGCGAAGGCGATGATAACTCTATTGGCTCGGATGGAATGGCGGCAACGATTCGCGAAGCTCGATTAGATAATAAAATTAAAGCAATCGTTTTACGCGTTAATTCTCCTGGAGGAAGTGCACTTGCATCGGATGTTATTTGGAGAGAAGTGATGCTTGCAAAAAAAGCAAAACCATTTATCGTGTCCATGGGAAGTGTAGCTGCATCGGGTGGATATTATATCAGTTGTGCTGCAGATACTATCGTTGCTCAACCAAATACCATTACTGGGTCAATTGGTGTTTTCGGTTTAATGTTTAATGCACAAAACATGTTGAAGAATAAATTGGGAATTACTGTAGACACCTACAAGACTGGTGCGTACACAGATTTAGGGACAGTTACACGTCCGCTTACCGTTAATGAGCGAGCTATCATTCAACAAAGTGTTGATCAAGTTTATAATATTTTTACAAGTCGTGTTGCTGAAGGACGTAAAATTCGTCAAGATATGGTGGATAGCATCGGACAAGGAAGAGTCTGGAGTGGTATTGATGCAAAACGCTTAGGCCTAGTTGATGTACTTGGTGGATTAGATGATGCTATTGCAATTGCTGCGAAAAAAGCGAACCTAGTTAATTATAGAATCAAAGCTCTGCCTGAACAAAAAGATGCCATGCAAGAAATTATGGAAGGATTAAGTGGTAAGGCTGAAACATGGTTCATGCAAGAAAAGCTTGGTGCTGATTTCAGATTTTATCAGGCATCACAAGATATCATGAAAATAAAGGGAATTCAAGCAAGAAGTTTTTATAATACAGAGATCAATTAATTTAGCCGTAATTTATAAAATGTAAATGACGCTATTCAATAATGAATTTACAACCGATCAAACGAATTGTTTGATCGGTTCTTTATTTAGCTTTTTATTGAGTTTGATTTTTTATGCTAAGAACAAAGAAAAATTATCAATTCTATTTTTAGTAATAACAGCATTGCTGATTAATAGTTTTGCAGCTTTGCTAGATCCTTTTCTAAACATTTGGGATGAAAGATTTCATGCATTAGTTGCAAAGAATCTCATGTCACATCCACTTAAACCAACTTTATACGACAACCCTGTTGTGAACATGGCATACGATCGCTGGGACAGAAGTTATGTTTGGTTACATAAACAACCTCTTTTTCTTTGGCAAATTGCATTAAGTTTTTCGCTTTTCGGCATCTCTGAATTTACTTTACGGTTGCCCGATATTATTATGGGAGCAATACTTGTATGGATAGGCTATCGCTCAGGTAAATTATTAGTAAACCAAAGAGTTGGTTATCTTACAGGAATAATGATTTTGTCATGCAATTATTGTCTTGAGTTAATTTCTGGAAGACAAGAATTAGAACATAATGATATGGCATTTCTATTTTACATTTCTTTAAGTATTTGGTCATTTATAGAATATGAATATTCAAAAAAGAAATATTGGATAATTTTTATTGGCATTTTTTCTGGATTTGCAATTCTATGCAAATGGCTTGTTGGTTTGTTAATTTATTTTGGTTGGATCATCTATAAAATCCAAACAGATAAATTTGTCATGAAAAATTATAAAGATATTTTCATTGCATTTTTGATTACTTTAATTGTTGCATTGCCTTGGCAGATTTATACATGGCTAACCTACCCTACTGATTTTTTAGAAGCACTAAAACTTAATTCACTTCATTTTTCACAAGCAGTAGAAGGTCACGAAGCGTCAAAAGGATATTACCTAGAAGGAATAAAAGAAATGTACGGGCTTTGGTGTTATTACACTATGATTCCAGCTATTATTGTTTTCTATAAACGCATTACCAATAAAATAATGGCCATTCCATTAATTGCAATGGTAGTTTTCATTTACCTATTTTTTACAATTGCCGTTACAAAAATGCCTTCTTTTACGGTGATCGTACTGATGATGGTCATGATTATCCTAGCAAGTTTTATTGATTTTATTTTAGAATATCTTTTAGATAAACTAAATTTTACTCCTAACAATTCTAAAATATTTTTTTCGGTAATTACCATTCTCCTTCTATTTTCTCTCAACCTAAAATCAATCTCAAAAAGACATCAAGTAACAAATAATGAAAATGATTATGCATCAATGATGATTCATAACAAAGAGATATTTAAAAAACTTAGTCTTTCACGGGAAACTGTTTTATTTAATGTTAAAGGGCGACACTATATTGAAGCAATGTTTTATTCAAGCTTACCTGCCTATAATTTCATTCCCGACATTCATCAATACAATGATTTAAAAAATAAATCTAAAACGATAGCAATTTTTAATTCGAATGAATTAGTCATTCCGTATTATTTGAAAAAAGATCCTACAGTAATTTTCATTAATGAAAAAATAGTAGGGTACGATTAAATTCAATCCTTAAAATTTCTTCTTCCCTGCATTAAAAGTAAATCCCAAATTTAAAATTAGTTCTGCAGTTCCAAAAGCATGTTTCACCGTACCATGATATATTTTTAAATTCGAATACCGAGCATAATCTAATTTACCTGCAAATTCAAGATATACATGTTTGTAAAAAGTAGTTCTTACAGCTAATTCTGTTCCCATATTCCAACCCCCAACTTGGAAATGAGGTTCGTTTTTTTGCCCGAAAAAGCTATTCTCCACATGAGGAATTACTGGACCAATACCTCCTTTTAATAATAAATCGGTTTTGACATTTCCACTTTTATCATGACAATAATGCCATCTCTTCACAAGATTAAACAATAAAAAATTCGCTCCATTATTTAAGTAATAAAAAAATCCATTTGCTTCATTAAACGTTACCGTACTATCTATTGATTTTCCATCCAACGTTCCCTTAATATCCGCTTGTTGATCTTGCTCAAATATAAATTTAGTATGATCAAAATTTATTTCTACACCTAAGTCTCTTTTATCATTAAAAAAATATCCCAAACGATAATTGTATTGTGGAATGGTAAATGGTTTCGAAAACAAACCATCATCCCACCCTCGATGATCATGCCCTTTAATGTTTTTGAAACTGTAATCATTACCTAAATCAGGCTGACTTACTTTTACATTACTTCGAGTATACCATTCAGTATTGTATCCCCAGGAGAAATAGAATGAGCCTCTTCCTTGTGATTCACGAGAAGAATATGTTCCTTGCGGGCTAGTACCAGTAGTGTTTTCATTCTGCGCCTGTGATATAAATGGCAACAGCATTAATAGAAATATATGGCGCATAACTGCAAAAGTAAGGAATACAAATCGACTCTCGCACTAAGAAATATCACAAATAATTGCATTTTATCATTTTTCCTTAAAATTTCACGTGGTAACAATCTAAATTTCTTATTTTCATCCCGATGGAAAATTATGAAATAGCAGACATCCTTAAGCATACAGCAAAATTGATGGAATTACATGGCGAAAACGCTTTTAAAATACGCTCTTTTCAAAATGCAAGTTTTAAACTTGATCGCTTAGCAGATAAGTTGGAAGGCAAATCAGTTGAAGAACTTGAAAAAGTTGATGGCATTGGGAAAAGTTTAAGTGTTAAAATTTATCATCTGCTAAGCAGCGGAAATTTCCCGGAACTAGATGCTTTGAAAGAAAAAACTCCCGATGGAGTACTTGAGATGATGTCGTTAAAAGGAATTGGGCCAAAGAAAGTAGCTACACTTTGGCAAGAACTAAATATTGAAACCATTGGTGAATTATTATATGCTTGCAATGAAAATCGATTGATTGAATTAAAAGGCTTTGGTACCAAAACACAAGAGCAAGTTAAGCAAGCTGTCGAATTTAAATTAGCAAGCCAAGGACATTATCATTATGCAACCGTTGAAGTATTGGCAATTGAATTGATAGCGTATTTTCAAAAAAATATACCAGGATTAATCATCCAAACAACGGGCGATTTGAGAAGAAAATGCGAAATCATTGATGAGATTTCATTAATTGCAATTTGCAATTCTACAGAAGAATTAGAAAAGATAAAATCTGCAATTAAAATTTGTCCTTGGTTGCCTGAAGTATTGCAAATGTCTCCAGAAAATGAATTAAGAACAAAGAGTATCGCAGGACCAATTTTTTCATTGATCCTCGCCCCTATTAATAATTTTCCATATACACTTTGGAAAAGCACTGGATCAAATGAACATATCCATTTATGTTTAAATAATTCTACGATTTTTGAAAGTGAATTACTTGAAATTACTTCAGAAGAATTAATTTATCAAAAATTAACTCTTGATTTTATTGAACCCGAATTACGTGAAGGATTAGAAGAAGTAAATTGGTCGAAACAACATGCTTTACCAACATTAGTAAATGTAAAGGATTTAAAAGGAATACTCCATAATCACAGTACTTACAGTGATGGGATTCATTCACTCCTGGAGATGGCAACAACGTGTCGTGATTTAGGATACGAATATTTGGGTATTTGTGATCATAGTAAATCTGCATTTTATGCAAATGGATTATCTATTGAAAGAGTACAACAACAACATATAGAAATTGAAAAATTAAATAGTGAACTAGCTCCATTTAAAATTTTTAAAGGCATCGAATCCGATATCTTAAATGATGGTTTATTAGATTATCCTACTGAAGTTTTATCCTCCTTTGATTTCATTGTTGCTTCCATACATTCCAATCTAAAAATGACAGAAGAAAAAGCTACAGAACGACTATTAACAGCCATACGAAATCCGTTTACCACAATACTCGGACATCCTACAGGAAGATTATTATTAGCTCGTAAAGGCTATCCAATAAATCACAAATTAATTATTGATGCATGTGCGGAGCATGGAGTCGTTATTGAATTAAATGCGCATCCTTATCGATTAGATTTAGATTGGCGATGGATACAATATGCTCTCTCAAAAAACGTCATGATTTCTATCAACCCAGATGCTCATGCCGTTGAAGGATATCAAGACATGCATTTCGGCGTTTGTGTTGCGCGTAAAGGAGCGCTTACTAAAGATCAAACATTCAATGCATTTAACAAGTTTCAAATAGAAGAATGGTTTCAGAAACGTAGAGATCATTGTGTTGCATTGAAATAATCCTTATCTTTCGATTACATAAACACAAACCTAAATCGTAACTCTTTATGCCTATTATCAGTTCCGTGCTTTCCTGGTTAATGAAACAACGAATACATCAAATTGAGTTGTTTATTAAGTATCCAAATGAAGTACAGCAAGAGTTGCTCAAGCGAATGATCATCTCTGCGCGCTACACCGAATTCGGCAGACGTTATGACTTTTCATCCATTGCAAGTTCTAGAGAATTTCGCTCACGTGTTCCCATACAAGATTACGAAAGTTTAAAGCCCTATATCTTACGATTAAAAGCAGGAGAACAACAATTATTATGGCCTACTGATATTCGTTGGTTTGCAAAATCATCTGGTACAACAAGTGATAAATCGAAATTTATTCCTGTAAGCACTGAAGCACTTGAAGAGTGTCATTACAAAGGTGGCAAAGATTTACTATGTATCTATTTTCACAATAATCCTGAGACACAACTTTTTGATGGAAAACTACTTTCGTTAGGTGGAAGTCATCATGTAAATTCGTTAAGTAATGATTCCTTTTATGGAGATTTAAGTGCGATACTTATGGAAAATCTTCCCTTCTGGATTCAGTTGTTTCAAACACCCGAGCGTTCTATTGCGTTAATGGAAGAATGGGAAAGTAAGATTGAGATGATTGCAAAAGCCACCATGAATGAAAATGTTACCAATATTGCTGGCGTTCCATCATGGACCCTCGTTTTATTGAAACGCATTCTCGAATTATCAGGCAAAAAAGATTTGACAGAAGTTTGGCCGAATCTAGAATTGTTTGTGCATGGTGCAGTAAATTTTAATCCTTACCGAGAGCAATTTAAAAAATTGATTCCGAAAACAGACATGCATTATTTGGAAACATACAATGCATCGGAAGGATTTTTTGGTATTCAAGACCAACCAAATTCGGAAGAAATGTTATTGATGCTTGACTATGGTATTTACTATGAATTTATTCCTATGAGTGAATGGGATAACGAAACACCGCAAACATTAACGCTCGATCAAGTAGAAGTGAATGAGAATTATGCAATCGTAATTACAACCAACGCAGGCTTGTGGAGATATAAAATTGGCGATACCGTTGCATTCACTTCTTTAAGTCCTTTTCGAATTCGTATCACTGGAAGAACTGCACATTTCATCAACGCATTTGGTGAAGAATTAATTATTGATAATGCAGAGAAGGCAATGTCTGATGCATGCAAATTAACAAATTCAGTAATTCGTGATTACACCGCTGCACCCGTTTATTTTAGTGATCAATCTTCTGGTGCGCATGAGTGGTTAATTGAATTCGAAAACAAACCTAATGACATAGATCAATTTAACCTTGCTTTAGATGAAGCATTAAAAAAATACAATTCCGATTACGAAGCTAAAAGATATCACGACAAAGTTTTAGGTCGGCCGTTGATTCGTGTTTTACCTGATCGCACTTTTTATAATTGGTTAAAATTAAAAGAAAAATTAGGAGGACAACATAAGGTTCCTCGTTTAGCAAATCATCGTAAATTTGTTGATGAAATATTAAGTATTAACAGCATCAACGTATGAAATTATTTTTTCGAATAGTAATTTTTTGTTGTTTCATCAACATCAATACTAATGCACAAATTGTTTTAGATTCTAGTATCGCTGTAAAAGATTTTACTGTTGATATGCTTGGGCAATGTTACGCCATTCGTGGAAGCGAAATAATAAAATTGGATGCAACAAGAAATATTATCAGCACCTACAGTAAAAAAGATTTAGGAAATCCATCCACATTGGATGCAAGAGATCCACTTCGCCTCTTAGTTTTTTACCGCGATTTTGGGATGATCCGTATTCTGGATAATCAATTGGCAGAGCAATCGCAACTCGATTTACGACAACTGGGTTTCACTGATGTGAGATTAATCGCAGGTAACGACGATCAAAGTATTTGGATTTATGATCGTTCAAATGCTCAACTTTCCAAACTCGACGTCCGTTTGCAGAAGAGTTTATTAACAGTCAACATCAGACAATTCCTTGGAAAAGCTATTTTTCCCCGCAAGTTAGAAGTATCACGAAGCTGGATTGTTCTTCAAAATGATAAAGAGCTCATTCTCCTTGATCAATACGGCACTTATGCGCGAACAATTCCACTAAATTACTCTCCTACACTCTTCCAATTAGATGGGCATCAGCTACTAACAGGAAATGGCGATACGGTAGAGATCACTGACTTAAATCTCTTCGATTCAACAAAAAAAATAGACATGATGCTGCCTTTTGAAGCACAAAAAGCAGTTCTTTTCAAGGATAAAATATGGTATCTGAAAGACGATAAACTTTTTCTTCCGAAAGACTAAAAATTTATTTTTCAACAGTTTTTGGCTTGGTATCACAATGCAGCTATTTTTGGGCGCATAACGGGTTTTCAAATCATTGACTTTCCCTCTTTAAACAACCTTACAAGTGGCCATACAACCTAACAAAAATATGCATATCGCGATTGCTGGAAATATCGGATCAGGAAAAACAACACTCACAAGCCTCCTGGCTAAGAACATGAAATGGGAAGCACATTACGAAGATGTTGATGACAATCCTTACCTCAATGATTTTTACGAAGACATGCAACGATGGTCGTTTAATTTGCAGATTTACTTTTTGAATAGCCGCTTTAACCAGATTGTAAAAATTCGAAAGAGTAGCAAAACGATAATTCAAGATAGAACGATTTACGAAGATGCGTACATCTTTGCACCCAACTTACACGCAATGGGATTAATGACCACACGTGATTTTAATAATTACATGGAGTTATTTAATTTGATGAGCACTTTCGTTCAACCACCCGATTTGATGATCTATCTACGTGGCTCTGTCCCTGCTTTAGTAAATCAAATTCAAAAGCGTGGAAGAGCTTACGAAAATTCTATTCGCTTAGATTATTTAAAACGTTTGAACGAACGTTACGAAGCTTGGATCTCACAATATGAATTAGGAAAAGTTTTAGTGATCGATATCGATGATATTAACTTCGCCGAAAATCCAGAACATCTTGGAATGGTTTTAAATAAAATTAATGCAGAGTTGCACGGACTTTTTTAAAATAAATTAAAAATTACGAATTTCGAATTGATAGATGTTGCGGAATTTTTATTCCGATAGCTATCGGAACGTAATTCTTATTTTTTTTAAAGACCTCCCTAAATCCCTCCCAAGGAGGGACTCGAAATTTCATACGGAAAAATATTTTTATAATCTGAATTTACTAAAACCGTAATTCGTAATTTATTTAAAAGACCTCTCTCAATCCCTTCAAAGGAAGGAACTTTGATTTTAGACAGAAAAATATTTTTAGATTTAATCCTGTCAATCATAGTAATCCTTTTATTCCTGCTTGCCATGATGTCTTTTACTTTAGGGTTTAAAAAAAAAGACCTCGCTCAATCCCGCCAAAGGAAGGACTTGAAATTATTTTTAAGAAGAAAAACTCATTTTCAAATTACCAAATTAAAATTGGCACCCATGAAGTGAAAAACTTCAGGGCAAGCATTAGCACCCATGAAGTGAAAAACTTCAGGGCAAGCATTAGCACATTATTTTTTATTCAATCCTTGTAATATTTGCTTCGTTACATCTAATGAATCACTAGCTAATAAAATTCCGCCGCCGCGTTGGTATCCTAAAATAAAGTCGTAGCCTTTATCTTTATTAAAAATTTTGAGATAAGAAACTAAATCATTGTGAATGGAATCTGTCATTGCATCTTCTTCCATTTTCAATTTTTCCATGATGCCATCACGCGCATTCACATATTCTTGTTGCTTTTTTGATAAAACTTCTTCACGCGTCTGACGATCTGCCTCTGATAAATTCGCACCCGTTTCCTGGTACTGTTGAATCTCACGCTCCAATGCTTTTCCGCGACTAGTAAAAATTGCATCCAAACTATCACGCTTCTTCTCCATCTTTTCTTTCATCGTTTTGAAGAGATTGTAATTATCCATCAATGAATCCGAATTTAAGAAAACGATATGCGATGCTGCTGCTTTTGCAGAAATTGGAATTGGCGCTGCTTCTTCTTTCTTCGAGTAAACTTTAACATATAAAAAGGCAACGGCTGCAATTAAAACAGCATTCAGGATAAGGGATAAATTTTTCAAGACTTCCGATTTTTTTGGTCAAAGATAGCAATTGGTATTAGGCTTGAAAAACGGTCATAAATCGTACCTTTGCAGCCTTAAATTACCATTGCATGAATATAGAGCAGGAGATACAGCGACGACGAACTTTCGCAATTATTAGTCACCCGGATGCAGGAAAAACGACCCTTACAGAGAAGTTTCTCCTCTTTGGTGGCGCCATCCAGACTGCGGGAGCTGTGAAATCAAATAAAATTAAGAAGAGTGCCACCAGTGACTTCATGGAAATTGAGCGTCAGAGAGGTATTTCTGTAGCTACCTCTGTAATGAATTTCGATTATAGAGATATGATGATAACGCTACTTGATACTCCTGGTCACAAGGATTTTGCGGAGGATACTTACCGTACATTAACGGCAGTCGATAGTGTAATTCTGGTGATTGATTGTCAGAAAGGTGTTGAGGAGCAAACGTATAAGTTGATGGAAGTTTGTAGGATGCGTGATACACCCGTGATCATTTTCGTAAATAAGATGGATCGTGAAGGGCAATATCCATTCGATTTGCTCGATGAGCTAGAGGAAAAATTAAAGATTAAAGTGCGTCCTTTGAGTTGGCCTATTAGTATTGGCTCAACGTTTAAAGGCGTTTATAATTTATTTGATAAGAGCTTACATGCATTTACTCCAGGCACTGCAAAGAAGCCGGAAGGCATTAGCATTACCGATTTGAAAGATCCTGAAATTGATCGTTTGGCAGGACAATATGCTAATCAGTTGCGTGAAGATGTTGAATTGATAGAAGGTGTTTATGACGATTTCGATCGCAAAGCCTATTTAGATGGAAAGGTAGCTCCTGTATTTTTTGGTTCTGCCATTAATAATTTTGGTGTTCAGGAATTACTTGATACCTTCATTCAAATCGCTCCCGATCCACAAGGTCGACCAACCGATAAAAGAGAAGTGGAACCCGATGAAAAAGCATTTACTGGATTTGTATTTAAGATTCACGCAAACCTCGACCCTCGTCACAGAGATCGCATTGCATTTTTAAGAGTTTGCTCCGGACATTTTGAACGCAATAAGTTTTATCATCATGTACGGTTAGATAAAGACATTCGCTTTACAAATCCTGCAACATTTATGGCGCAAAGTAAATCGGTGATAGAA
>JANXSD010000089.1 GCA_025352785.1 Bacteroidota bacterium | reverse complement strand
GTTCTTCTATCGAACCAATACATTTTTCTTCGCCATCTTCATCGCGCCATATCGGCAAAGGGATTCCCCAATAGCGAGAGCGTGATAAATTCCAATCCACTAAATTTTCTAACCAATTTCCAAAACGACCCGTTCCTGTACTCTCAGGTTTCCAGTTAATGGTTTTATTTAATTCGATCATGCGATCCTTCACAGCAGTAGTTCGGATAAACCATGAATCCAATGGATAATATAATATTGGTTTATCTGTTCTCCAACAATGCGGATAACTATGTTCGTATTTCTCTACTTTAAAAGCTTTATTTTCTTGCTTCAGTTTAATCGAGATACGTTCATCAACCGATAAATATTTATCTCTTCCCTGCTGTTGCTTCGCTGCTTCTTTCTCCGGCTCGCTAAGATATTCTTCCTTCACAAACTCATGGGCGAAATCCGTTACTTCACTTACAAAACGCCCCTGACGATCAACTAACGGCATTGGTTTTCCGTTAATATCATTCACCATGATTGGAGGAACGCCATGTTGTTTTGCAACACGAAAATCATCCGCACCAAATGTTGGAGCTATGTGTACGATACCTGTTCCATCTTCAGTAGAAACGAAGTCGCCGGTGATCACACGAAATGCTTCGCCTTCAGGTTGCACATATGGAAGTAACTGTTCGAAATGAATTCCATTCAAAACATTTCCCTTGCACTCCGCTATGATTTTATAAGGAATATTTTTATTGCCTTCCTGATATTCTTCTATCGTTAATTCTACACTCTTTGGATTAAAATGTTTGGCAACTAAATCCTTTGCAAGAACAACAGCAATTGGTTGAAAGGTATACGGATTAAATGTTCGTACTAACACATAAGAAATATCTGCACCAACAGCTAATGCCGCGTTTGATGGTAATGTCCATGGTGTGGTTGTCCATGCGATAAAATAAACTGGAGCATCACTGGCAGCAAAAAGAAATTCACTTTGTTCTTCGCGAATAGCTTTAAATTGCGCAACGATAGTGGTATCCTTCACCAATTTATAGGTTCCCGGCTGATTCAATTCATGCGAACTCAATCCGGTTCCGGCAGCAGGAGAAAACGGTTGAATTGTATATCCTTTATACAGAAAATCTTTTTTGTACAAATCCTTAAGGAGATGCCAACACGTTTCGATATAATTATTATCGAAAGTGATGTATGGATTTTCAAGATCAACCCAATAGCCCATCTTCTTGGTAAGATCATCCCAAACGGATTTATATTTCATCACCTCACGGCGACAAGCTTTGTTGTAATCTTCTATAGAAATTTTATCACCAATATCTTCTTTTGTGATGCCTAACGTTTTTTCTACGCTTATTTCAATCGGTAGCCCATGTGTATCCCAGCCACCTTTGCGCTTAACTTGAAATCCCTTTTGTGTTTTGTAACGGCAGAAAATATCTTTAATGCTTCGCGCCATTACATGGTGAATCCCCGGTAATCCATTCGCTGAGGGTGGTCCTTCGTAAAAAGTAAAGTTCGGGCGACCTTCTCTCTTAGAGATCGATTGCTCGAAGATCCTATTCTCTTCCCAACGTTGCAAGATCTGACCTGCAAGGGCCGGAAGATTTAATTGTTTGTATTCGGGGTATTTTCCCATGATAATTTTGAGGCTGCAAAGTTACAAAATATAGATCGCTTAGCACTTATAAGTTCGCTAATCGTCAAAATGGTGATGATTTATTGATTTTTAACTCTTGTCAATCATCAATCTATTTGAAAAAAGAATATTCAATAGCACACCTCCTATTACGAGTGCAATGCCAGCCACTTCGAGCCAGCCATGAGTTTCTCCAAAGAGAAACCATCCAAAAATTAATGCATAAATAATCCCCGAATACTGAATGATGGAAACTTTTGCTGCATTCTCCGATTGAAACGAACGTGTTAAGTTTACTTGTCCTAGTTGAGTGAAGATGCCTAATAAAATCAAATAGAGCCAATCGATTCCTAGTGGCATTTGCCAATTAAAAAGGGAAAAGACAAATCCCGTAATAGCACCAAACATCTGAAAGTGAAGTACCAC
>JANXSD010000129.1 GCA_025352785.1 Bacteroidota bacterium | reverse complement strand
GGTCTTAACATTCGTTCAGCTACAGTTTATGATCTCAGCGGAAAGGAAATGAGCATTACTACTTACGGAAGAAGAGAACTATTTCAGATCTCCACCATTAATTTAGCTCCTGGAATTTATTTTGCAAAACTTAAAACAGATGTAGTAGATAAAACGGTGAAGTTTATTAAGCAGTGAAGTTGAAAAGAACACCTCACCCTTCCTCCACAAACAAATCTAAATCCTCACTTAAAGGCTTCATTACTGAAAGTAATTCCTTTATAAATCCTTGATTGTATTTCAAGTAATATGGAATAAAATTCGAGTAACGCTCTTGCAATTGATTTGCAGGTTTTACTTTTTCAATGGTTGATTTAATTTGATTTACTGCAGTTTCATTTTTACGCTTTAAAGCAGCTTGTAACTTTTTTTCAAGACCATCCATTCCATTTAATGTACGTTTTAACTCAGATTGCACAGTAGCTTGCAATGTAGAATCTACAGCAGAAAATTGAGAGGCAACTTCATTTAATATAACGGTGATTTTCTCCTTTTCATCTTCTAAAGAAGAAGGAATTCCATCCAATGATTTTACATATTGCGAAATCAATTCGTCAACAGGACGAAATAAATCTTCTTTTGCAAAACCCAATGCAGTAAATTTTTGCAATTGCTTTTGATTAATTATCAATGCATGATTTCGAGGAACTAACATTGGATAAAATATTCCAAAATGATCGAAAACATTTTTTAGTTGTAACCAATATGATGTTTCTCCTGATCCACCAATATACGCTAAGTTGGGAAGTATCGCCTCTTGATAAACTGGGCGCAACACCACATTCGGACTAAATCGCTCAGGCTGATGTTTCAATAAATCCATCATAAACGTGAATGAAAAAGCCAGATCCGTATTTATGATTTCAAAATGTGTATCAGGAGCTTTTACAATACGCTCTCTAAAACCTTCATCTAAATAAAATAGATTTATTGGTCGTGGCGAAATTTGTAATTGATAATAGGATTCAAGTAGTTTATTTGTTTGCGTAACGAGTTTCATAGAAACTTGATTTTCCAATTCATCTTTCATCACCTCCTGAAAAAGCATTTTCAATTCTTTACGATCCGCATCTATAACAAGTAATCCCTCTTCACCAAAAAAATGCAAAACTAAAAAACGTGTTGCATCCGATAAATTATGATGATTCAAATATGCTTCTTCTAAAAGCTTAACGACATCAGTCTCAGCTATTGTATCACCAAGCAATTCTCTTAATTCAGCAATTACTGGAGCTAAAGTATTTGTCGGAATTTTCCCTGTAACACCTTTAACATTTTGTTCCCAGGTAATTTTTTTATTGAATAAATAAAGATGATTGATCTCTTCAAAATCATGATCTTCGGTTGCCATCCAATAGACTGGAATAAAATGATATTCAGGAAAACGTTTCTTTAATTTATTCGCAAGATTTATCGTACTTACAATCTATAAATAAAATAAAGCGGACCCGTTGCCAAACATAGTTGATGTCCTGTTGTTACCGTAAAAGTTCTTTCGCTTCCAATGGACTTTACCTGCGATTTTAAGCCAGGAAATTTATCATAGTAAGCTAAATGCTGACTTTCTAATTCCGTCATTAAAACAATTCTATCCACTTTAAATTTAATTCGTTCTTGAATTACTTCTTCAAACGAATTAAAATCTGGTTTCCAGCGATAAAATTGTTGCAATCGTGGATGCCCTTCTAAATAATCACGCAATAGTGGATTGCGGATACCAGTTTTACTAAGATCAACAGTAAGATGTTCCATCAAACGTTAAGGAGTAAAAAAATTAAATTAATTCTCCGTAGAGATCAAATTCTGTAGCATGTTTTATTTTCACATCTGCAAAATCACCTACGCGTACGTAAGTACCTGCAGCAGGAATCAACACTTCATTATCAACTTCTGGCGAATCAAATTCCGTTCTTCCAATAAAATGTTCATTATCCTTACGATCAAATAAAACTTTAAATGTTTGTCCAACTTTTTGCTCATTTAAGGAAGCAGAAATACTTTCTTGAATTGCCATTACTGCTTGTGCACGCTCTTGCTTCACATCTGCATCAACATTATCTTCCAATTTGTAAGCATGTGTATTTTCTTCGTGCGAATAGGTAAATATTCCAAGACGATCAAACTTTACATCCTCCACAAAACGCAACATATCTTCATGATCCTTTTCAGTCTCACCAGGATAACCCGCAATCAATGAAGTTCGCAATGCGATGCCAGGTACTCGTTCGCGGATAGTATTCACCAATGCATACGTTTTCTCACGCGTAGTTCCTCTACGCATCGATTTCAACATCTCATCACTCACATGTTGCAAAGGCATATCTAGATAATTACAAATGTTCGAACGCTCACGCATCATATCAAGCGCTTCCAATGGAAATCCAGAAGGAAAAGCATAATGTAAACGTATCCATTCAATTCCTTCTACATCACTTAGACGTGCTAGTAATTCAGCAAGCTTTCGTTCTTTATAAATATCCAACCCGTAATACGTTGAATCTTGTGCAATCAATAATAGTTCTTTAGTTCCGTTTATGGCCAATGTTTTTGCCTCTTGTACTAACTCTTCCATTTGTTTCGAGATATGCTTACCACGCATCAATGGTATCGCACAAAACGAGCAAGGACGATCACAACCCTCCGAAATTTTCATGTATGCATAATGACGTGGTGTTGTAAGTAAACGTTCACCAACGAGCTCATGCTTATAATCTGCGCCCAATGTTTTTAAAAGCAAAGGCAAATCACGTGTGCCAAAATAATGATCCACATTTGGAATTTCTTTTTCCAACTCTGGCTTGTAACGTTCAGAAAGACATCCTGTAACTATCAAACGATCAATCTTTCCTGCTTCTTTCTTTTTTGCAAAATGCAAAATCGTGTCAACACTTTCTTGTTTGGCATTATCAATAAATCCACAGGTATTGATGATCACTATCGAAGCATTGCTACGGGAATTCTCATGAGTAACGTCAAAATTATTCGCACGTAACTGCCCCATCAACACTTCAGAGTCGACAATATTTTTCGAACATCCTAGCGTTACTACGTTAACTTTATTCTGCCTTAGCGTTTTTGTTTTCAATGTTAATAGAATGCATTAAACTGATTCTTGTCAAACTTTATTTTCACTTCATCCGATAAAAAAGGATTCAATTCTTGAATTAATCGGGCATAATAACTCACATACGCATTCGTTGCTTTTGAATGATATGTTTTCTTATGGTTTTCAATGTTTATTTCTACTTCACGAGGGAAATGTTCTGCATCGATATATCCTAAATTTGAATATTCATTAAAATATGTTCCTTTTAAACTATCAGCAGGAAAAGATTTTAAAAATTGCGCTAATGATTTTTTTTCTTCTGCTGTTAAAATTCTTTTTAGATACTCAACATTACTTCTACCGTAATCGGATCGTGCAGTGATTACTAAACTATCTTGTGTAAAATGATAAATATTATTTTGGTGCATAAGTCCATTATTATCTTGTACTTCAATCGAAAATGATTGCGCATTCAAACTATAGTTTGCGAAAAAAAATACAATGAATAATAATTTACGTAGCATGATATGTTCAATTTTCGTTAAAGAGAGAACTTACGAATTCTGTTCTGTCGAATAGTTGAAGATCTTCCATCTTCTCCCCTACTCCAATATATTTCACAGGAATTTTAAACTGATCGGAGATGCCAATCACTACTCCACCTTTTGCAGTGCCGTCTAATTTTGTTAGCGCTAACGCATTCACTTCTGTTGCGGCAATAAATTGTCGTGCTTGTTCAATTGCATTCTGGCCCGTTGAAGCATCTAATACCAAAAGAATTTCATGTGGGGCATCAGGAATAACCTTTTGCATCACCTTATGGATTTTAGAAAGTTCATTCATCAAATGAACCTTATTATGTAATCGTCCTGCGGTATCAATGATGCATACATCAACACCCTGAGCAACCGCTGAAGAAACAGTATCGAAAGCAACAGAGGCCGGATCTGCTCCCATCCCCTGACTGACGATTGGAACATCGACACGATTTGCCCAAATAGTAAGTTGATCAACGGCAGCAGCACGAAAGGTATCGGCAGCACCAAGCATTACTTTTTTACCAGCCTTTTTAAACTGATAAGCGAGTTTACCAATGGTAGTAGTTTTACCTACGCCATTCACACCAACAACCATAATTACATAAGGCTTTGCAGGTAAATTTTCGAGATGATTAAAATCTTTAACATCGGCCGTTTTATTTTCAGCCATCAAATCAATAATTTCTTCTTTTAAAAAACGATTTAGTTCTGATGTACCAGCATATTTATCTCGAGCAACACGATCTTGAATTCGCTTAACAATTTTCAATGTTGTTTCAACGCCTACATCACTCGTCACTAATACTTCTTCTAGATTATCCAACACTTCATCATCAATCGTCGACTTTCCGATAAATGTTTTGGTGATCTTCGAAAAAAAACTTTCGCGTGTTTTCTCAAGTCCTTTGTCGAGCGACTCTTTCTTTTCACGGTTAAATAATCCAAACAATCCCATAATTGATGATAAATTTAAATTGGCTCAAAACAAAAATAGCTTCTCTCTAACGAAAGAAGCTATTGGTTTGGTTGATTGCCAGTATTATTTGTCTTTAAGAAAATCTTTGATGTGATCATTATGAACAACTTCTTCTTTGAAGGAGTATGAACCTGTTGGTGATTTCACCATTTTAATCACTTTCGAGAATTCTTTTCCTTTACCCGACTTAAGGGTTGCAACTACTTTCTTTGCCATTGTACTCTATATTTTAGGTGGTAAAAACCTTATTATTTAATTTCTTTGTGAACAGTCATCTTCTTCATGATTGGGTTGAATTTCTTCAATTCCAAACGCTCTGAAGTATTTTTCTTATTCTTAGTTGTGATGTAACGTGATGTTCCCGGAAGGCCACTGGTTTTGTGCTCTGTGCACTCCATGATCACTTGAATACGGTTACCTTTCTTTGCCATGATTAATTTTATTGTTAAGGTTCCCCTTTTAGAGGGTTGCAAAGATATAACTTAAAAAGCGAAATACAAATCTTTTATTGATTTGTTCCAATATGCCTATTTTACTTAGACATTAACTGCTCTATGTCTGCGATTTCACGAGGCAAAGCTCCTGATAATATACGAGGTTGCGTATCGGTAATAAGCACATCATCTTCTATTCGAATTCCTATGTTCCACCATCTTGGGTCACAATTGGAACCTTTCGGAATATAAATTCCTGGCTCTACAGTGATTACGGCACCAACTTTTAATGGCCCAAATGTTCCTGCATCATGCACATCTAAACCCAAATAATGTGACGTACCGTGCATAAAATACAAGCGATAGTCGCTTTCGGACTTTATAATGCCTAAATTCAACAATCCCTTTGTCACTACTTCGGTGGTAGCTTTATGAGTTGAGCGAAAATCATTTCCAGCAATACAGGCTGCAATACCTGCATTTTGAGCATCTAGAACTAGCTGATAAATAATTTTTTGTTCGGCAGAAAATTTTCCATTTACAGGAATAGTTCGCGTAATATCGGCAGTGTAATTATGATATTCCGCACCCATATCTGTAAGGAGCAATTCGCCATCAGCAAGCTGTTTACGATTAAAAGTGTAGTGCAATACACAACCATTGGCTCCTGATCCAGCAATGGAACCATATCCAGGATATTCTGATCCGTTCTTTTTCATGTGGTATTCCACAATTGCTTGAACTTGATATTCTGTCATGGTTGGATTCAACGCCTTCATCATCTCGATAAAACCAACATTAGAAATGTCAATCGCCTTTTGCATCAATACTAATTCTTCAGGCAATTTCACTTCACGAAGTTGATTTAGTAACCTAAAAGCAATTCCATTGTCAACTTTATCCTCGAAAGCGTGAATTTTCTCCTTTACCTGATCGGATAAATCGGCAATATCTGCTGGATCATCTTTCTCATTCGATGGTGCATCAGGATATTTCACAAGAATCTGATTGAATTTTGCGAAATCAAGTCCGAACTCTTTAAAATCAGCTCCATTATAAACGGCCTGAAACCCTAAATTTTTCTTTACTCCGTCAACACCTAATCGTTGGCCCGTCCAAACTTCTCTTTTCGGATTTCTTTGCTGAATAAAAATCATTTCATTGACTTGATTCCCATCAAGATTTATTGAATCTTTAAAAATAAATAAGATGGCGTTAGGTTCGAGATACCCAGAGAGGTAATAAAAGTTTGGATCCTGACTATACTGATAGTCGACATCATTGGATCGTGTTCTTGTTGGATTGGCAAAGAAAATCGCCACGGATTTTTCGGGCATTAAAGCTCGAAAAGCATCTCGTCTGCCTTTATGAAAAGAAGGTTTTAATCGATCGGTATCATCCCATTGTGCTTTGGCTGAAAGCGCTTGGATGATCAGTAGGGATAAAATAAAAGCCGGTAACCTGAGGTTCATTGTGTAAAAATAACCAATGATCAGATTACCGGCCCTCTTCAATCAGGAATTACCCCGATATATTAGAGTTTGCCTTTTACGATTGCTCGGGTGATAGCTTCAGTAATACCGATCTTATTGATGGTACGAAGTGCTGAAGTACTTACTTTTAAAGTAATCCATTCACCTGTTTCAGGCATATAAAACCTCTTTGTTTGCAAATTCGGATTGAATCTACGGTTTGTTTTATGATTAGAGTGGCTAACGCGGTGACCCTTGATAGCGTGCTTTCCTGTTAAATCACAGATCTGAGACATGATCTTATTTTCTTTTTAATGAGGGGGCGAAGATAGGGAAAAGAATTAAAAATTAAGAATTAAGAATTAAGAATTTTCAATAAAAGCGCTAAAACTATCTTTCACAGAGACTTAACCTTCAAAAAGAGTCTACGAACATCATTATAAAAAAATACGGAGGGCGCAATATTCCTATGTGAACAATTTGAGAGTAACTTCACGATAGCGATCGGGGGTGCGACTTTGGTCAAGAATAAGAGTGTACAGACAATTAATACCAACTGTCAATATCTTTTAGTCCAATCTACTTGTCCTTTTTCATCAATACTTCTTAAAAAAATAGTTCCGTAGGCAAAGGCTATGCAACGATTTTTTTTAATCGTCTTGATAAAAAAATCACATCACATCTTTGGACTAAAACATATTTGCAATTGGTATAATGTGTGGAAAGTTTTAAGGTATAAAGTGATATTTGAATTAACGAAAAAAAGTTAAGGATTTTCAATCAAAAGCTGTTTACGAAGCATATTAATAGCAGTTGTTGCAGCCACTTGAATCGTTCTTAAACGATTATCACCCAGTAAAACTTTCTTAGCAAATGTTCCTATTGGAGAGGAAATGGCGATCCATACAGTTCCAACAGGTTTATCAGGAGTTCCACCTCCAGGACCAGCGATACCAGAAGTTGCAATAGCGCAATCAGTACCGAACTTTAGCTTTACTCCTTCTGCCATTGCTCGAACAACTTCCTCACTTACAGCTCCATGTTTATAAATTAACTCTTCCGGAACACCCAAAATGTCCGATTTACTCTTATACGAATAGGTAACTGTTGAACCTATATAATATTCCGAACTACCTGCGATGGAAGTCAATAAATGAGCTACATAACCACCAGTACAACTTTCGGCAGTTGAGATGGAGAGCTTTAATTTTCGCAGGAGATTTCCTAAAACTTCTTCGATTTGTTGTTCATCATAACCAAAAAGATAATCTTTAATTATTTCTTCTAATTGATGGACAAGCGTTTCCATCATTTTTTGGATATTTACTTTATCACCTGAAGCCGTCAAGCGCAAACGAACCATTCCTGCAGCCGGTAAGTAGGCGAGTTTAAATTCCTTTGGCAGATTATCTTCAAAATCACCTAAGAGCTCTGCCAAAAAACTTTCACCAACACCTTGAGTAAGTAAAGTGCTATGCATGATAAATGGGGTCTCGAATTTTGCTTTTAATCGAGGTAAGACTTCGTTGATCATCAAATACTGCATTTCATGAGGCACTCCCGGCATCGACACAAACACACAGCCCTTATCTTCGAACCACATTCCAGAGGCAGTCCCAACTTTATTTATTAAAACAGTACAATTTTCAGGAACCTCTGCTTGCTGACGATTTATTAACGATACATCACGGCTACGTAGATTAAAAAGGCGCTCAATATTTTTAAAAGTTTGTTCATCAAAACGACTACCAACTTTAAAGTATTCACAAAGTGCTTTCTTGGTGATATCATCTTTGGTAGGACCGAGACCGCCAGTAATTAAAATTAGCTGCACACGATTACTTGCCTGCTCAAGTGCCTTTTGAATATGAGCCATTTCATCAGCAACAGAACTTATTTGATGTACTTTAATTCCAGCTTGATTTAATTGTTGTCCCATCCATGCAGAATTAGTATCCACAATCTGACCAATCAAAATTTCATCTCCAATAGTAATTATTTCAGCAAGCATAACGATAGGATATTCGAAATGCAAAGGTATTTAAATGATGAAATATCAATGATGGTTTATATGGTAAAATGTTTGACTAAGTTTGTTGGCAGTATAATTGGAAAGCGCATTGAGCAGTTCTCGAAAATTGGAACATTAAAAAAAATGAAAAAACAACTCATCATTATCTTTCTATTATCCACAGTGATAACGAAAGCACAAGTAAATTTTAACAATGTATTCAATACTGTTAACAGCTCCTTAGGGCACGGATTATCCAATGAAGATATTATTTCCGGATTAAAGGAAGCTCTTTCCATTGGAAGTAAAAATGCAGGTGATAGCGCTTCGAAGCTAGATGGTTTTTACAAGAATGATTTAATTAAAATCCCCTTTCCAAGTGAAGCGCTTGATATGAAAAATACACTTGTTAGTATTGGGATGAAAAGTCAGGTTGAAAAATTTGAAAAACAATTAAATCGTGCTGCAGAAGATGCGGCAAAAAAGGCTGCACCCATTTTTTTAAATGCAATAACTAAAATGAATATCAGTGATGGTCTTGCTATTTTAAAAGGAAAAAATGATGAGGCAACGCAATTTTTAAAACGAGTAACCACTAATGATTTAATAAAAGAGTTTACTCCCATTATTCAAGCATCATTAACTAAAGTACAAATTACGAAGTATTGGACACCTTTATCAAAATCGTACAATCAAGTTCCATTTGTAAGAAAGGTAAATCCTGATTTGAATGCGTATGTTACACAAAAAGCAATTGACGGAATGTTTGTTCTTGTTGCACAAGAAGAAGCAAAAATCAGAAAAGATCCTGCAGCACAAGTGACAGATAATTTGAAAAAGGTATTTAAGAAATAAATTGATTTTGAATTAAAGTAAGAAGCTCTCGTTAATTTTAGATTAACCAGAGCTTCTTACTTTTAAGAACTAAATAGCACAAACTAAATTTCGTTTTTATGCTATCAACACTGCTTCCGAAGAAATTTCAGTATTTAATAATTTAGAGATTATACAATTTGTTTCTGCATTTTTTACAGCAGCTTGGAAGTCAGCATCAGAAATTCCTGACACTTTCCCAGACACTTTTAAATGTGATTTTGCAATTACACCATTTTCAAAAGTAATTTCACAAATAGTTTCTAATGATTCAGGCGTAAATTTTGATTCTCCTAAAACAAAACTTAATTTCAAGGTGAAACATCCTGCGTGTGCAGCGGCAATTAATTCTTCTGGATTTGTTCCAACGCCATCCGCAAATCGCGAGTTGAAAGAGTATTGCGTCTTATTTAATACTGTACTTTGGGTTGTAAGGTTTCCAGTACCTTCCTTTCCTGTGCCGTTCCAAACAGCTGTTGCTTTACGTATCATAATTTTAATTTATTTTTGGTTAATATAATTTTATTCTTTTCAATTCTTCATCCGATAGCTATCGGATCTAAATTTCGCATCCGACAACTACAGGTTCTGAATTACTTTTTCCATTCAAAAATATCTTCCTTCGTTTTCGGCTGCAATTCACCAAACCATGCAAAATCTTTTAATCTCAATTCCATTAGAGGAAGTTCCTTGATTGGATACAAGGTAGCATCTGGTTTTTTCAGTAAAGAAATTTGCTTTACGCTGCTACTATCTAAATAGATCAACATATCGCTACAATCAGCCTTATTAACTCCAGTTAACTGTTTCTTGCCATTACGGATGTAATAAATAGTTTGTCCATTTCCTATAACACTTATCTTATCCAATTTGTTTTCCACAAAATAACCAATCATATTTCTTCCTTTCACTTGATTGTATCGTAAGGAATCTTCCAATCCAGCAATAAAAGAATTTGCAATAAGATTCATTGTTTTCAATTTATTATTGGCAAGAGTTATGGTGATTAAGGTCGCGGTTAACTGATTTTTATTATTCCATAAAATAGGCGTACCAAAAAAATAAATAGTAGAATCTTTAGAACTATACACCAATGAATCACATTGTCCTTGTAAGTCAGATTTAAAAATACGTGTATGATGATATGCGTAGTACGTTTTTAATTTTGTTGCCGAATCTTGCTTTGCATATAATGTATCTGCATGCATATACATCGAATCGGTATTAAAAATTTTTGTCAACAAACTTTTTCCTGTAACGAAGGATTCTGCTTTTTTTTCATCCAATGTTGCGTATTCGCCACTAATAATGATCTTCTGTACAGTATCGGTAACATTAACATTTTTCCAGGCTCTACCTATTCCCGAAGCACGATCATAAAGCAAGCTATCACCGCTCAATTTAGATTCCTTCGACTGGATATACGCGTTTTTACTAAAGTAAGATTTCTCAGTTTTGGTATTATACCATCCATACTCACAATAAATAAATCCACTGTCTTTGTCTGTGCTTTGAATTGTACTAGGACCAAAAAAATAGGTAGTTTCGTTTAATGAATTGTATTTTAGGGTATCCGATTTCATAATATATTTCGGATTTCTAAGTACAACGCTATCTTTAAAAAAAACAGTTTTATCCTTGCTGTAATAATATCCATGCTTACTTGTTAAAACATTTTCTTTATCTTCTACTTTACCACCTGTTGTAAATTCTCCAATATCGTTTGCAAGATCGTAGTTTAATTTATCAGTTGTCAGTACTGCTTTTCCATCTGTCATACGAACAACTTTTCCTGTGATAACAGCTATTTTAGTATTACCTTCATAATGCAAAAAATCGCCATTCAACTTTGCCTTTTCGCCTTCAACACGAACATCGCCATACGCATCAATGCTGTTGGTAAGCACGAAAAATATTGCGGAATCACAATATAAAAAAGTCGTTTCTTGCTTGAAGATTACATCACCAACTAATCGACGAACTTCTTCTCCATTAATTTTACTTCCTTCAAGTGAACCTGCTTGAATGATTTCAATTTGCTTCGCTTTCTGTGCAACAATTGTGAAAGGCATTAGCAATGAAATTAGAAAAAGATATTTCATCTTACTACTCATCTAAGCACCGCTTGACGTAATAATGTTTGCTTCCGATCAGGACCCACAGAAATAATAGTTATTGGAAGACCTGTAGCTTTTTCAATGTATGCAATGTAATTGTGTAATGAAGTTGGAAGTTCGTCATGATCTGAAACTTGTTCCAAATTTTGATTCCATCCTTCTAATATTTCATAAACTGGTTCTAACTTTTCATGCACTACATCATACGGCATGTAATCAATTTGTTTGCCCTTATAAAGATAATGTGTGCAAACTTTTATTTTTTCAAAACCACTCAATACATCCGATTTCATCATGATCAATTGTGTTACCCCATTTAACATGATGGCATATTTGAGAGCTGGAATATCCAACCAACCGCATCTACGTGCACGACCAGTAGTAGAGCCAAATTCATTACCGCGTTTGCGCAAAAGTTCACCCGTTTCATCTTCTAACTCTGTAGGAAATGGCCCACTTCCTACTCTTGTACAGTAAGCTTTAAAGATACCATAAACTTCACCAATTTTAGTTGGGGCAATACCTAATCCGATACATGTTCCAGCAGTGATTGTATGCGATGAAGTAACAAAAGGATATGCACCAAAATCGACATCTAACAGCGAACCCTGAGCACCTTCTGCGAGAATTGATTTTCCTTCGTTGATATATTTATTTAAAATGTATTCGCTATCAATAAGTGTTAAGGTGCGTAAAAATTCAACCGATTCCATAAAAGCAGGTTCAAGATCAGCTAAATTATATTCGAATTTATAATGTGCTAATAAATCCTTGTGTTTTTGAACTAACACGTTATAACGTGAGATAAAATCTGGATGTTCAGCATCACCAACACGTAAACCGTTACGTCCAGTTTTATCCATGTATGATGGGCCAATACCTTTTAATGTTGAACCGATTTTTTCTTTGCCTTTAGACGCTTCGGAAGCTGCATCTAACAATCGATGTGTTGGTAAAATCAAATGAGCTTTACGCGAAATAAAAAGATTCGCTTTTACATCAACACCACGAGCCACCAATGCTTCAATTTCCTTTTTGAAAACAACAGGATCAATAACAACACCATTGCCAATCACATTAATTTTTCCGGGATGAAAAATGCCCGATGGAATAGTGTGCAATACATGTTTGATACCTTCAAACTCCAAAGTATGACCTGCATTTGGTCCGCCTTGAAAACGTGCAATTACATCATAACGAGGCGTAAGTACGTCTACTACTTTCCCTTTTCCCTCATCACCCCATTGCAAACCTAATAATACATCTACTTTCATAGTAAAGCTGTTGAAATTGATTCTCGTTGAGAACGATTTAATAAATTGAAACTGTACAAAATACAAATGTCAGAAATAACTATTATTTCAGAAATAATAAAAATTTTATGAAAGAACATTTTGAAAGGGCGATTGCGAATTAGAAATGTTCGTTTAGACTATTAATTTTGAAATGCAGCTGCTGCTAATTCTTCATTGTCGACTACGGAAAACACATTCACCAATTTAGTGATTACCAAAAGGGTTTTGATTTTGTCAGGTACTGCACAAATTACTGCCTCACCTCCAGATTTACGCGCCTTCGAAAGTATGCCGAGTAATACATTTAATCCTGTGCTATTCATGTATTTGAAATTAGCTAAGTCGATTACGAAATTGCTTCCATCCTTTTCCGTCATCGTGGTAATGTCTTCCATTAAGTCATTAGCTTGATTTTTCTCAATCAAATTTCCTTTAAGGCTCACAAGCATGTATTTGCTTTTGTCAGTAATGTTGTATCCGAATTCCATATTTTTTTAACTCTTGGCCAAAGTTATCGGTTTTTTTGTCTTGTAATGTTCGCATTCTCCAGAAGCTGCTAACTTATTACATTTTCCATAAAGATTTAGACTATGATGGGTCACTTCAAACTCCAATAGTTGCCCCATCATAGTTTGAATTTGTTGAATTCTAGGGTCGCAAAACTCCAAAACACGCTCACAATCCTGACAAATTAAATGGTCATGTTGTTTAAAAGAGTACGATTTTTCAAATTGGGCTATATTTTTTCCAAATTGATGTTTTGTCACCAAGTTGCACGCTAATAAATGTTCAATCGTATTGTACAAGGTAGCTCTACTCACTTGATATTTTTTACTAATCATGTGACTATAAAGAGATTCCACATCAAAATGTTCATTAATGGAATAAATCTCCCGTAAAATCGCAAAGCGCTCAGGGGTTTTGCGTAAGCCTTGTTGCTCGAGAAAATCAGTAAAAATTTGTTGAACTTTATCTTTAAGATCCTCTTGATACTGCTTAGATTGTAGTGGCTGGTTCATGTATTGGAATCAATCCGAGAAACGTTGAGAATTCCCGGCAGTTTATTAAGTCGCTTAATTAAAGTAGTAAGATGTTCTGTATCGTGAACGAAGAGCATGATCATACCTTCAAATAATCCATCTTTACTCTCAATATTGAGTGAACGAATATTCACCTTTAATTCGGAAGAGATAATTTTTGTGATATTATTTACTACTCCAACATCATCCATGCCTGTCATTTTTATACCCGCTAAAAATGCAATTTGCTGATCACCAAACCATCTTGCTTTTACAATGCGATATGCGTAATTCGACATTAACTGAATCGCATTCGGACAATTTGTTCGGTGAATTTTGATGCCATCATTAATTGTAATGAAACCAAAAACGTCATCTCCAGGAATTGGATTACAACAAGGTGAAAGTTTATAATCGATCTTATCAATTCCTTCACCAATTACCAACATATCGCTTTTACCGCGAATATTTTTTACAAGTTCTTCGAATGTTTGCTGATCCGATTTTACAGGTAATTTTAATTTTCCTGTCTCTTTTTGCTCAAAGAAATCGCGTAAATTTTTAAGATCGATAACTTCGAGTGCGACACGATGGTAGAAATCCAGTTGATTGGACATCTTATAGAACAACAAAAGGTCGTTCATGTTAAAAGAATTCTCATCAATTTTTAAACTACGCAATTTTCTCTCAAAGATTCCTTTTCCATCATCAGCTAATTTACGTTTCTCTTCTTTTAACGCATTCTTGATCTTTGACTTCGCCTTTGCAGTAACTACATAACCTAACCAATCATCTTTTGGTCGCTGTTTCGAAGAAGTAAGAATTTCAATTTGATCACCAGAATTCAATACTGAAGAAATCGTTACTAGGCGATGATTAATTTTTGCACCAATACATCGCGTTCCAATATCTGAGTGAATTTCAAAAGCAAAATCCAACGCAGTACTTCCAACAGGTAAAGTTTTTATTTCACCTTTAGGAGTAAAGACAAAAATTTCATCCGCAAATAAATTTAATTTGAAATCATCAATAAAATCGAGCGCATTGGAATCTGGGTTTTCAAGCATCTCACGAATACGTGTTATCCAATCATCGAGTGCACTTTCCGGATTTGATTCTTTGTATTTCCAATGAGCAGCGTATCCTTTTTCAGCGATCTCATTCATACGCTTTGTACGGATCTGAACTTCCACCCACTTACCTTCCTTACTCATCACCGTTGTATGCAATGATTCATATCCATTAGCCTTAGGAGTACTTATCCAATCACGTAACCTATCGGGGTTTGGCGTATAATAATCCGTAACTACCGAATATACTTTCCAGCTATCCGCTTTTTCCTTATCAGGTTCTGATTCAATAATTATTCTAATCGCAAACAAATCATAAATCTCTTCAAAAGTAACGCCCTGCTTTTTCATCTTATTCCAAATGGAATTAATCGATTTCGGGCGACCTTTGATCTCGTATTTAAAACCTTCTTTATCTAACTCTTCGCATATTGGTCTGCTGAATTCTTGAATAAATTTATCACGATCTCGTTTGCTTTGTTGCAATTTATGTGCAATCGTCTTAAAAACTTCTGGCTCAGTATATTTTAATGATAAGTCATCGAGCTCTGTTTTAATTGCATACAAACCTAGACGATGTGCTAAAGGGGCATAGAGATACGCTGTTTCGGAAGCGATTTTCAACTGCTTATCGCGAGGCATAGAGCCAAGCGTACGCATGTTATGCAAACGATCTGCTAATTTGATGAGGATCACGCGTACATCATCACTCAACGTAAGCAACATCTTACGAAAATTTTCTGCTTGCAGTGAACTCGTATGATCAAAAACCCCAGAAATTTTTGTTAAGCCATCAACAATTCCAGCAACCTTTTTATTGAATAATTTTTCAATGTCCTCAAGCGTATAATGGGTATCTTCTACTACATCGTGTAAGAGTGCGCATACGATTGCAATTGCGCCTAAACCAATTTCTTCGGCAGCAATTTGTGCTACTGCTATTGGATGAAAAATATACGGCTCGCCCGATTTTCGACGCATACCACTATGTGCTTCGAGAGAGATATCGAAAGCCTTGCGAATCATCTTTCGTTCGCCTTTATCAATATTCTCCTTACATGCTTTTAATAATGCTCTGTAACGTTTAAGTATTTCCTTCTTTTCTGCCTCTGGATCGAGAACTATTGGTTCCTCAGAGGTGTCATCTTGTGTTTTATGTCGTTCGCTTTGCTCCATAGTATTATTACAAAGTTACAAAAACCTTAAACGGTAGTAAGGTAGTAGTTGCAAATTAATGGTATCTCACTTTAGGATTTTCTATATATGCTTATCGTATTCTTCTTTTCCTCAACTAATCATCCACAAAAAAAGCCACAGAAATTAATCCATGGCTTCAATATATTAATTCTGATCCCGATAGCTATCGGGACTGAATTCTACATTTTGAATTAATTCATCATAACCGGCATCACCAACATCAACAAATCCTCATTTGCATCTGATTCATCTTTTGGTGGTGATAATAACCCTGCTCGGTTTGGCAACGAAAGTTCCATCACGATATGTTCAGTAGTTAAATTATTTAGCATATCTGAAATGAATCTTGCATTGAATGCAATTTCTAAATCTTTTCCGTCATAGCTACAAGCGAGGCGCTCATTGGCATCATTTCCAAAGTCAACATCTTCTGCTGAAATATCTACTTGGCTACCCGCAATACGAAACTTTACTTGATGAGTAGTTTTGTTAGAGAAGATAGAAACACGACGAATAGCATTAAAAAAGGAGACGCGATCGATTGTCAAGCGGTTTGGATTATCCAATGGGATTACGGCTTCGTAATTTGGATAACGACCATCAATTAAACGACAAATTAAATTCACATTATCAAAGCTGAAAAATGCATTCGCCTCGTTGTAATCAATCTTAACTTGCGTATTGGTATTCGGAAGATTTGATTTTAATAATCCTAATGGTTTCTTAGGTAAGATGAATGACGTTTCTTTTGCCGAAAGAATATCGGTACGACGATAACGCACCAAACGATGAGCATCAGTAGCAACGAAAATGGATCCTTCTTTTCCAAACTGGCAATAAACACCAGTCATTACAGGACGAAGTTCATCGTTACCTGTAGCAAATAAAGTACGGTTAATTGCTTCGGCTAATACATCGCTTGGCATTTCAATCGTATTGGGTTTATCGATAGTTGGAAGCTTCGGAAACTCCTCACCATTTACGCAGGTAAGCTTGTACTTACCAGCTTCTGAGCTGATCTCTACTTGTGTGATTTCATTGTTCACCTTAAAAGTAAGCGGTTGCTCACTAAAAGTTTTTAACGTTTCCAATAAAATTTTGGCTGGTACAGCTACCTTTCCACTTTCTTTACAATCCACATCAAGAGCAGTGCTCATGGTAGTTTCTAAATCAGATGCTGATGCCTTCAATGAACCAGGGCTAAGTTCAAAAAGGAAATTTTCAAGGATTGGCAATGCTGTGCTCGATTGCAATGCACCACTGATTGATTGCAATTGCTTTAAGAGAGTTACTGAAGAAACGACAAATTTCATAGTAGGTATATTGGTTCAATATAGAATAGTTCAAAGTTCAGTCTTTACTTTTTAATTCCTAAGCCAATCTAAAAAATGTTGTAAACAATTTTCAATAACTCAGCAATCGACCAAACATTTACTCGCAACAAATATAAGTAACGAGGTTTATTTAGTCACGTTTTTGAGAAGCAGTTTTATCTTTTCCTGGATAAAAATTCTGAGGATCCTTTAAAACATTGTCAAAATGGAAGTATTGGCAAATATACCAAGAAGTATCTCCAGCAATTTGGATTGTAAATTTATCCATATCATGAGGAAAAGCTTTGCCAGATTCAGCATCTATTCCCATCTTAGTGTACTGATTTACAGGCATTCTATACAAATCCACTTTCGCATTTTTGCCAGAAGCATCATTAACAGCAATTCGGGCAAAAGGGCCACGGACCAATAAGGAATCGTGTTGTGCCTTCGTGAGATGATTGTCTTCGCGCTCGTAATTAGTGCTACTATAAAAGAGCAAATATTTCTTCAGCTTCGCTGGATCGATTGGAGTAATCGGCTTGTTTCCCAATAACATAGTAATCCCATAGGTAGAATCGGGATTCAATTTAAGTTCAAAAGAACGGTGTGGGCTAACAAAATTTTCGATCTTAATATCGGTAATACTTCGTGGATTAAAACGAAAAACAGCATGTTCTCTCCATTCTTTTTCACTAGCAAAATACCTTGTAGATAAATACCCAACAAATCCTGGGATTTGCATAATGAATGGAACGCTTGATCCCTCTAAATACATAAATGTGCCTTGGTTATCCATGGTTGGATGTCCTACATAATAGGTTTTAACCAATTTCCCATGCTGATAGATTTCTGTTTTCACCGAACTCGATGCCATCAACTTCATCGTATTGTTGTATAAATTTTTACCAACAGGACTTCTCACTTCCAATGCTTTCATAGTAAAAAGAAGCGTATTGATTCCTGAACTTCGCGCTACATATTTTCCATTCACAGTCCAATATCCTGTAGGTTTACGTTCCAAGAGCGCCGTATTTCCTTGCTTATCTGCCAAGAAAATTTTATCGACAGCAGCAGTATCTGCAACAACAAAATCACGCAATTCAGGTTTAATAGTATTGGAAGTACTTTTATAAATTAACCATCCAGCAACAGAAGCTAGAATTAAAAAAATTAGAAATATGCGGGAATTTTTTTTCATAATTAGATTACAATTTCAACAACATTTTTAAGATGAATAGCGGCGGCGGCGCAGATAAAATTTCAACGTACCCAATAACACTATCAAAACAACCGGTAAAGATGAATTGATCACTTTAAGCTTCGTCGCACTTTGCTCGATGATAGCAGGATCAATCATTCGTAATTTATACTCCTTATCACGCACAGACATTAGTCCTGTCCCATCACAAAAATAATCAACTATATTTTGGATAAATGTTTTGTTGCCATAAGTAGTACGTGAATAGCGATCCAATCCTAAGGGTACAGGTTTACCTTCACGCGTGTCATTTCGGATGATATCTCCATCACTTATCACTACCATTTTAGTTTTCTTACTTGAATCAGCGAAAGCAATTTCTTTGTTCTCAGCAATTGCAAGCGGAATACGATTTTTATATAACGAAGTGAACGAACCTTCCATCAAAACTGCAGTAGGAATATATCGTTGAGGAAACATCTTGGGCTCGGGCTTGTATTGCATTATTCCTAAACTTACTCTCACAGGAGCCGGTAAATCTTTGCAATAACGAGAAGTCGTTAATAATACTGCATGTTGAATATTCCTTAATGAAATAGTATCAATGCTGCTCACAAATTCTCCCTTAATTGCATTCAAATTATTGACAATTGGGTGTTTGGAATCGGGTGTCATTACTGGAAAATAATACCATGGCATTAACTGTTGCTTTGGCTGATTACCAACATATCCTGTAACGACAGGGATCTCAGACGAAACAAGATCTTGAATCAAATCATAATTAATACGAATACCGTATCGAAAAAGCATGTCATCAATTTTGAGGTCACGAGCAAGCGCAATTGTTTCACCATGCTGCCCAAGACTGTCCATCGAAACCTGCATTTGGTCAATCAACCAAATCAACTTTCCACCTTTCATCACATACTGATCGAGAATAAATTTATCCTTCTCATCAAACGCTGAATCTGGCTTCGCAATTATTATTGCATTGAATTTATCAAGCGCACCCAATTGCTGATTTATTCGAACTCTACTTACTTCATAAGATGAACGTAAAGTATTAGAGATATCTGCCGTTTGCAATTCGGTGAGTTCACCTTGACCTTCGAGAAAACCAATGAGTGGTTGTGCCGGGTTTGTAACTTTACGGATAGCATTACAGATTTCAAATTCCAAATTTTGAATAGAATTATTAAGCATCATTTCAGGGGGCGTACCCATTTGATCCTTTAACAATTGAACACCAATTTCCTGATTACTGAAACCGACAATAGCTCCTGGAAAAATATATTTCCTGGTCATGCCTTCATTACTTCGTTCCTCTAAAGTTGTTGGTTGAATTCCCTTTTTATAAAGTTGCGAATACAATTTATTACGTTCTTTCTCATCTGGATTTAAAGATGGATCAATGAATTCGTATTCAATATTTCCCTTAGAATAGGTTCTTAATTCATCCAATAATTCTTGTGTAGAATTTCGAAGGCGTTTAAAACCTGGGGAAAAATCACCTTCTAAATATACTTTTACAAAAACTACATCCTTTAAATTGCCTACAAGTTTTTTGCTTGCATCTGATAAAGTAAATCTTTTATCAGAAGTAAGATCTAATCGTGTAAAAACAAAAGAGGAGATGACATTAGCAATTACAAGAATACCAATTAGCATTGTAAGTTGTAACAACGCTTGTGATTTTAAGTTACGTTTTTTCGGCTGATTCATATTACCATTTTCGGCTCTCCAGCACCGTACGTGTTAAGAACAAAAAGAACAATATGAAACTTAAAAAATAAACTACATCACGAGTATCCACAACACCTCTACTCAAACTCAAATAATGCGAATTAACACTCAAGGTAAATAAGATATTACTAACAGCTCCAACTTGAAATATTGCCGCTATTGATTCAAATCCGCGAAAGCATAACAAGCATAAAAAGAAGGCGATGATAAAAGCAACCACTTGATTATCTGCTAATGAAGAAGCAAATAATCCAATGGAAACAAATACAGCTCCCAACAACAACAAGCCAATGTAAGATCCCCAAACAGCTCCGCTATCAATATTCCCAACTGGCAAACTAATATTATAAACAGAAATATAATAAACGAGTGTTGGAATCAAAGAAAACATAACTAAAATGACTCCCGATAAATATTTCGCGGTTACCACTTGCATTTCTGTAAGCGGTCGAGTTAATAGCAACTCTAATGTTCCTGTCTTTTTTTCCTCTGAGAATAACCGCATCGTGATCGCTGGAACCAAGAGCAAATACACCCAAGGAGTAATGGCAAAAAGTGGATCTATGTTTGCATACCCTCCGGCCAGAATATTAAAATTGCCATCAGGAAATACCCATAGGAATAATCCGATGGTGACCAGAAATACCGTAATTACGATATATCCTATCAAGGAATTGAGAAAACTATTGATCTCCTTTACAAGTAGTGGATACATATTGGACGGCAAATTTAATTAAATGAGACTACTATAGGTCGAAGTACAAAAGTTTATCCTAAAAGCTTCTTTAAATTCATTCAAAAAATAATATTACCCAAAGCTTTGATTTGATTTCTTATTCAAAAGCAGATAATTCGAAGAATATCCGAACTTTGCAATTCGCTAAACAACAAATTTTCTATGATTTCCAATTTAGTAAGTATTGATCAACTCAACGAAATGCGTAAAAGCACGCTTGTTGAACATCTTAATATTGTATATACAGATATTGGTCCTGACTTTATTGAAGCCACAATGCCTGTTGATGACAATACACGACAGATTTACGGGATTTTGCATGGAGGTGCTTCTGTCGCCTTAGCGGAGACGCTAGGAAGTGTGGGTTCGTACTTGTGTATTGATGCCGAGAAATGTATTTGTGTAGGGTTAGAGATCAATGCAAACCATGTTCGATCGGTTAATGAAGGATTAGTTACAGGACGTGCATTTATAGTTCACGAAGGAAAATCGACGCATATTTGGGACATCCGAATTACGAATGATGCGGGACAACTTATTTGCATTTCACGTTTAACAGTTGCAATTCTTCCAAAGAAATAATTTTTTCAATTAGCTAGGTGAATACCTTTGCCCTCCTACTCTCGAATTAAATGTGCGGAATTGCAGGCGCAATAGCCTTCTTACATCATGATCATCCTTCCTTAAATAAATTGGAGGATGCCTTGCAATGCCTTGCTAAAAGAGGTCCGGATGCAGAAGGTATTTATCGCGATCATTCCGTTGCATTAGGACATCGTCGTTTATCAATTATCGATACGAGTAATTCTGGAAATCAACCCATGACGGATGCAAGTGGTAGATATACGATTATTTTTAATGGTGAATTTTTTAATTTCCAAGAACATCGTCATCGTTTACAAAATACTGGAGTTGAATTTCACTCAACAAGTGATACAGAAGTTTTACTTCAACTTTATATGCACGAAGGCGAAGGATGTTTAAAACATATCAATGGTTTTTTTGCTTTTTGTATTTATGATAAGATGGAAAGAAGTCTTTTCATTGCTCGTGATCGTTTTGGCATTAAACCTTTAGTTTATTATGTTGATGAAACACATTTTGTTTTTGCATCTGAAAATAAAGCATTGTTAGCATTAGGAATTCCTAAAAAGATAGATCCTATTTCCATGCAACTTTATTTTCGCTTAAATTATGTTCCTGGATCTTGGGGAATATTACAAGGTGTTCGTCGATTACAACCAGGTCATTTCATTAAATTAACTATTGATAAATTTAATCATATTCATGAGCAAGAATGGTATTCCATACCTTATCAACCAACCTCACAACTGAAAAGTATTAGCTACGAAAAGGCATGTGAAGAATTAGTAGTTCGAATGGATGCTGCTGTGGAGCGAAGACTCATCTCGGATGTTCCCTTAGGTGCATTTTTAAGTGGAGGAATAGATTCTTCAGTTGTTGTTGCGCTAGCTTCCCAACATGTTAAAAATCTCCACACATTTTCTATTGGATTTTCGGATGAACCAACATTTGATGAAACGCAATATGCAGAAATTGTTGCTAAGCATTGCAATACAGATCATAAAGTTTTCCGACTTTCAACAAATAATTTATTGGAAGCATTGCCCGATGTTTTAAATTATTTGGATGAACCATTTGCTGATTCATCTGCATTGGCAGTAAATATACTTTCAAAGGAAACGCGTAAACATGTTACTGTTGCCCTTTCTGGAGATGGAGGTGATGAACTTTTTGGTGGCTATCAAAAACATCGTGCAGAATGGATGATACGTAATCAACCAATAACAGCGTGGATGGCTAGTATGTTTTCTCCTGCATTAAAAAATTTCAAAGGTTCACGACAAAGCAAATTAGGAAATAGATTACGCCAACTGCATCGTTTTGCAGAAGGTGCTGGATTAAGTCCGCAAGAAAGGTATTGGAGATGGTGTTGTATTACCTCTACAAAAGAAGTTAATCAATTACTATTACATCATTCTGAGAGTGAACATTATCATTTAGAAGAACGAATTCATCAACTCACAAAATCGGTAAACAACGAACATGATTTCAATCAAATTTTGTTAACCGATTCGCAACTAGTTTTGCCGTATGATATGCTCACGAAGGTAGATATGATGTCGATGCTTAATAGTTTAGAAGTTCGCGTTCCATTTCTTGATGTAAATGTTGTTGAATGGGCGTTTGCACTTCCACCTACTTTTAAAATTGATGAATATCATCAGAAAAAAATATTAAAAGATAGTTTCAAACATCTCTTGCCTACCAATTTCTTTGAGAGAAAAAAACAAGGATTCGAAGTGCCGCTTTTGCGTTGGTTGAAAAATGATTTATCGAAAATGTTGGATGATTATTTGAATGAAGAATATTTAATTTCGCAGCACCTATTTAATCCTTTCACAGTGAAAGCAATGCGTCAACAGCTGAACAGTCAACATCCGGGTGAAGCCACGGCGCGGATTTGGGCATTGTTAGTGTTTCAAGTTTGGTGGCGAAAACATTTAGAATAATTTATGCCTCGCGTACTCCGAATAATTAATAGATTAAATTTAGGTGGCCCTACTTATAATGCTGCGTATCTAACAAAATATCTCGCTCCAGAATTCGAAACAATGTTAGTTGCTGGTATGAAAGATGACTCGGAAGAAAGTTCGGAATTCATAGTGGAATCGATGAACATAAAACCTATTTATATCAGCAATATGCAACGCGAGATAAATTTTAAAAATGACCGAAATGCATATCAACAAATTACAAAAATCATTAAAGAATTTAAACCTGATATTGTTCATACACACGCTGCAAAAGCTGGTACATTAGGCAGAATTGCTGCTTGGAATAATAATGTACCTGTAATCATTCATACTTTTCATGGTCATGTATTTCATAGTTATTTTAGTCCTTTGAAAACAAAAGTTTTTATTGGTATCGAAAAAGTTTTAGCATCAATGAGTACTGGGATTATCGCCATTAGTGAAGAGCAAAAAAAGGATTTGTGTGAGATTTATAACGTTTGCGGAAGCAGTAAAACACATATCATCCCTCTTGGTTTTGATTTAGAAAAATTTACAATAAATAAAGAATCAAAACGAGCTGACTTTAGAAAAAAATATGAATTATCGGAAAATACATTAGCTGTTGGAATTATTGGTCGTTTAGTTCCAATAAAGAATCATGCTTTATTTATCAATGCTTGGAAAAATATTTTTCATCAATATCAAGGCAAGAGCCATGCATTTATAATTGGTGATGGAGAAGACAGAATGAAGCTTGAATCGTTATGCAACGAATCGGGAATTATTTTTAATACACCAGAATATAAAGATGATAATGCTACATTAACTTTTACCTCGTGGATTAAAGATATTGATTGGGCGATGGCAGGTTTAGATATTATTGCACTCACTTCATTTAATGAAGGTACGCCTGTTAGTCTGATAGAGGCGCAAGCTGCGGGAAAACCAATAGTAAGTACGAACGTTGGCGGACTAACAAATGCTGTAATACCTGGGGAAACAGCCTTACTTAGTGATTCAGACGATCTACCTGCATTCACTAAAAACTTGAAAAAGCTATTAGAGGACGAATCACTTCGATTAAGTATGGCAGAAGTTGGGCCAAATTTTGCCATAAAACACTTTACTTATACTCGTCTGGTAAGTGATATGCGGAATTTGTATAATCTACTTCTGAAAACCTAGTAAACAGCATAATGGTTAGAGATGAAATTTAACTACTTTTGCCCCAACATCTTATTAACTTAATATTCATTTATATGAAGCGGATTCTTGTTCTGCTATGCGGATTACTTATGTTGGGCTCGTGTTCAATTAATCCGAGCGTAATGTTTAAAGTTCCAAAAAATTATCAATACGCTACGGACCAAACGATTGGAAATGTTGAATATCGTATCGCGGCCAATGATATCATTGGATTTTCTATTTATACCAATGATGGTTTTAAGTTAGTTGATTTAACAACTTCAGTATCGAATAATGTTGGAGTGGCTACAGCTGTTTCCTCAAATATTAGTACTCCATTTTTGGTAGAACCTGATGGTCAAGTAAAACTACCTATCATTGGTAAAATAAAAGTGGTAGGACTTACTCTTCGCGATGCTGAAAAAATGCTAGAACAACAGTACGCTACATTTTACAATAAACCGTTTGTCATCTTAAAAGTTACTAATCGTAGAGTTTTAGTATTTCCAGGAACTGGAGGTTCAGGAAAAGTTGTAAGTATTGAAAATGAAAATACAACACTTATTGAAGCATTAGCATTAGCAGGTGGAATTACTAATACTGGTAAAGCTTATAATATAAAATTAATACGTGGTGATTTAAGAAACCCTAAAGTAATGATGATCGATTTATCAACTATTGTTGGGATGCAACAAAGTAATATGCTTTTACAAGCTAATGATATTATTTACGTAGAAGCGATCCCGCAATATTCTCAAGAATTCTTTACTCGACTTACTCCTATCGTAGGGATTATAACTAGTATTGCCTTGATATATAATATTGCAAATAATATTAAAAAATAATTCGATTTTATTTAATTTATCTTGTTCTAAAAGAAAATGCCTAAAAAAAAGGTATCCCCTATAAACGAGGATTTTGATTTTAAATTAATGGTAACCATAGCTGGTAAGAATCTGCTATGGTTTGCTTTATTTATGTTGATATCCGTTTTGATTGCGTTTTTAATTTTACGATATACAGCTCCTATTTACGAGCCAGCTACTGTAATGCGTTTTTCAAGTGAAAACAATGCGGAAAACGTATTAGGAATTAATACCGCTTTGTTAAACAATAAAGATATAAGCGAACTAGCCGCAAATATGGAGTTGATTAGCTCCAAAGTTATTGTTGAAAGAGCAATCGCTAAACTGCCTCTACAAATTAGTTATTATGCAAAAGGTGCTGTTTTAGTTAACGAACTTTATAAACTTTCACCGTTTAAAGTGGAGTATTCTATTCGTGATTCACAAATTTGTGATGTGCCAATCATGATTGATTTTGCTGATCAAAAATCAGTAATTATTAGTTATATGTTACCGCACAATGGTGAATATAGAACTGGGACTTATCTCCTTGGCAAATGGATCACTTTACCAGAATGCAATTTAAAGGTCACGATTAATAATTATAATGAAATTGCACAAGTACAAAAAGATATCAGTAAGGATGCCTATTATTTTACCTTAAATAGATTAAATACTATTTCACAAGATGTTATAAAAAATTTACAGGTAGTTGCACTTAATCCCGAAGCAAGGACAGTGCAAATAAAAATGCGTCAACAGAACCTTTTAAAAGGTGCTGATATCGTAAATGCAATAGCTTCTGAATTTAGTCTTTATGATGTTGAAAAAAGTTCTGAAAGTGCTAACAAAGTTCTCGATTTTATTGATAATACTATTTTACGGATCGATAATGAATTGAGTAACTCTGAAACTTCTATAGAAATATTTAAAAAGAAAAATAAAATTATTAGCCCTGAAATTGCTATTGGAGAAGTAAGGGAAAAGTTCAATCAATTACAAAGTCAAATGTTAATTATTGAAAATGAACTAACATTTTACGATAAAATTAAATTAGATGTAAAAGAGAATAATGATGTTGGCAGATTCCTTATTTCACTTTATGGAAGGTCAAGTGATAATTTATTAATTAATCAAATTTCTAAATTGCAAGAGCTAATTGATTCACAAGATCAAATTAGAATTCAGGCAACAGAAAATAGTGAAGTTTATAAATCCGTTGAAATCCGTATTAAAAATCAACAATCCATTATCGTTCGAACTATAGCGAATGAAGAAGCTGCATTAAGACTTAAAAAATCACAAATACAAAATCAATTAGGAATAAACGATAAACAATTTGGTGAACTACCTGGTCAAGAAGCTGAATTTGGAAGACTAAAACGTTTATTTGATATCAATGAAAAATTTTATTCTTTGCTACTAGAAAAAAAAGCTGAATTTTCCATTGCAAGAGCAGGATTTGTTTCACAACATATTATTTTACAAGAAGCGCGTTATGATTCACCTCCTGTATCTCCAAACCGATCTTTAATTTTAAGTGCTTGCATAATGGTGGGCTTCCTTGCAAGTTTTATTTTAATTATTACACGTTATTTATTGTACAATGAAATTAATGCACTCGAAGAAATTGGTCAATATACAGATGCTGCATTACTGGGAATAATACCTAAATATAAAAGAGAGATTCCAGTCTCCCAATTGCTTGTTGATAAAAACCCGAAATCAGTTATTTCAGAAGCCTTCCGTTCTATCAGAACTAATCTTCAATTTATCTCTAATGAAAAAGATTCAAAAATTATTGCTGTAACGTCAACAATTTCAGGAGAAGGTAAAACTTTCAACGCAATTAATTTAGCAGGTGTTATTGCCTTTTCAGGAAAAAAAGTTGTCATCATCGATCTTGATATGCGTAAACCAAAAATTCATCTTGGTTTTAACGTAGAGAATAATCATGGCATAAGTACTTTACTCATCGGAAAAGATGTAGCAGAAGATTGTATTATTCATAGCTCACTAGCAAACTTAGATTTTATTACAGCAGGTCCAATTCCTCCTAATCCAGCCGAATTAATTATCAATCCTAGAATGGATGAATTATTAAATTTTTTAAAATCTAAATATGACATCATCATCATCGATTTACCTCCAGTAGGAATTGTAAGTGATGGAATTCCTATGATGCAAAAAGCCGACTACCCTATATATATACTTCGTGCAAATTATTCTCGTAAAATGTTTATTAGCCAAATAAATAAACTAATCTCCGAGAATAAAGTATCCAACCTCTCTATCATTTTAAATGGTATTGAAATGTCGCGATTGAAATATGGTTATGGTTACGGTTATAGTTATGGTTATGGCTATGGTTACGGCTATAGTTATGGATACGGCTATTATGATGAAGATGAAAAACAAAGACCATTATATAAACGTGTTATTGATGTGATCTTGCGTAGAGATGTATAGCTTATGGAAATTACTAAATTTGATATTGAAGGTCCCTTATTGATTAAACCTAGAATTTTTCACGATGAACGTGGTTACTTTTTTGAATCTTATAATGAAGCTGTTTTCAGTAAATTCGGGTTAGATGTAAAATTCGTTCAGGATAATCAATCTAGCTCATCTAAAAATGTACTTAGAGGTCTTCATTTTCAACACCCACCATTTGATCAAGGAAAACTAGTACGTGTTCTTAGAGGGGCTGTACGAGATATTGCAGTTGATATTCGTAAACAATCGCCAACATTTGGGAAATATATAAGTATTGATATTACTGCAGATTCGAATGAGATGTTCTGGATACCTCCTGGATTTGCTCATGGTTTTTTATCTTTGTCGGATGATACGCTGTTTCTTTACAAATGCAGTAATGTTTACCATAAAGATTCTGAAAGTGGAATACTCTGGAATGATCCAGATTTAAATATAAATTGGGGAACTCAAAACCCTATCGTCTCTGGAAAAGATCTTGAACTAACTTCTTTTAAGAATACGGAATCTAGATTTTAAATTGACTAAACTTCACAAATGACTAATTGGTTTGTAAATAACGCAAGCTACGTATTATACCTCGCATTTTTTATGGGTGCAGTTGTATTCTCGTTCATGATTAATGTGCTGTTTTTGCGTTTTTTTAAAACGCTTGGCATACGTAATCAAGCCGATGGTACAGTAATACGTTGGGGAGCTCTTTCAAAACCCTCCGTAGGTGGTATCACTTTCTATATACTATTTCTCCTTTCAATCGCTTGTTACTCTATTCTATTTGTACCTGGAAAAGAACTTTATCAAATAGGCTTTGTTGGTCTGCTCCTTGCTTGTGCTTCTGGATTCATTATTGGCTTAGCTGATGACGCTTATGATACTAAACCTGTACTAAAATTTGGAATTCAATTTTTAAGTGGTGTAATTCTAATTAGCACCGGAATTTATATTAATATCTTTTCTTCTATGATCCTTAATTACCTAATTACCATCATTTGGGTTGTGGGAATCATGAATTCTATCAACATGCTCGATAATATGGATGGTATTACCACCATTGTTTCTATCGGAATTGTTGTTAATACTATTTACCGTATCGTCCATCATAACGATATTACGAATATGCATTTACTTGTTTTGATGGGTGTACTGGCTTCATTGATCGCGTTCCTGAAATTTAATTGGCATCCCTCTAAAATGTATATGGGTGACACTGGAAGTCAGTTCTTAGGAGTATTCCTAGCAACTATGGGTATCGTCTATTTTTGGAACGATCCCTATACTCCTGGTACTGTCGCAACTGGAAAATTAGTTACAGCAACATTAATGACATTCATTTTACCTATCCTTGATACTACTGTTGTAGTGATAAATCGACTATCAAAAAAACAATCGCCCTTTGTTGGTGGTAAAGATCATACTACACATAGCTTAGCATATTTAGGTTTAAGTGACCGTCAAGTTGCATGGGTATTTATAGCACTTGCATTTTGTTCGTTTTCACTTAATATTATGATGGAAGAATTCCTTATCAATTGGAGTCATTTGTTGTCAACAATGTTTGCTTGTTATTTTATATTTCTACTCGGATTTTTCTTTTATACTACACGTAATAAGCACACCAAAAGCAGACAACGATTACATTCAATTAAAGAAAAAACTACTTAATGCTTCTTTAATAATTCTGGTCGGCGCACTTTTGTTCGGGCTAATGATTGATCATATCTCCATTGCGCAATGTTAGCTTCATGACCTGATAAAAGTATATCAGGAATTTTCCACCCTTTAAAATCTGCAGGACGTGTATAAACTGGTGGAGCAATGAAATTATCCTGAAATGAATCAGAAAGTGCTGAAGTTTCATCACCTAAAACACCAGGCAATAATCTTATTACTGCATCTGCAACAACAGCAGCGGCTAATTCACCTCCTGAAAGAACATAATTTCCAATACTTATTTCACGCGTAATAAAATGTTCGCGAACACGCTCGTCAACTCCTTTATAATGTCCGCATAATAGTATTAAATTTTTCTTCAATGATAACTGATTTGCTAATGACTGATCAAATAATTCTCCATCAGGACTCATGTAAATGATTTCATCATAACTACGCTGCGATTTCAACTCATCAATACAAACTGCAATTGGCTCGATCATCATCACCATTCCAGCGCCTCCGCCATAAGCATAATCATCAACCGATCGATGTTTATTGTGAGCATAATCACGTAGGTTAATCACATTCACTTCAACGAGTCCCTTATCAATAGCTCTCTTTAAAATCGAATGACTAAAGGGACTTTCCAACAAGGGTGGATGTACTGTAATGATATCTAAACGCATAGTACAAATAAACGAAGGTTTTTTGAGTGTATTAAAATTATTTGAAAATTATTGCTCTTTCAATAATAGCTTTTCCATACTATAATGCTGAATTTCATCATAAAGTAAAAATGTTTTTTCGAGAATTGAATATCCGCAATTCAAATAAAATGGAACAGCAACTTCACGTGCTTGCAAGAAAATTTTTGAAGCTCCATTTGTGGTGGCCTTCACTTCTAATCCATGCATCAAAATACTTCCTAAATGTTTGCCCTGTTCTTGATCCAAAACTGCCATATAACGAACTTGTGCAACTTCTGGAGTATTCATTTGCAATCTACCACAAGCAACTGCATCAAAATTTCCATCAATAATCATTAAATGAAAAGTGTTCTCTTCCATTTCATCACGTTCGCTACCTTTTATTTTATTCCATGGTGCTCTCAAAACTTTCCACCTCGTTTCAAAATACGACTCCCATTCCTTATCAGAAGAAGGTGATTTTATTTCATAATTTTTAGGCAAAAAATAATTCATACTATTCAATATTAAATGCGATTGTACTAATACGTTTGCTTATTGTTTGATCCTCTTCCATTTGCTGAAGTATCATCTTCTTGGCATTATCATCTTCAAAAACTTGTTGTAGATTATTTATTTTCCCTGCAGGAATTTTATGAATGTTAAATTGAGCTAATAACTTGTCAGCACTAAAATTACAAAAAACTTTTTTCAATTCTTCATACAATGATATACGATTTTTTACTCGTTGTAGATTTGATTTATATTTCATATCATTCGTCAGACCCTCCATATCCAATACTTTACATAAACAATAAAATTGGTGATCCGTACCAATTGCTAGTATTATCTGCTCATTATCTTTCGTTACCATTACTTCACCATAAGGAGCAATATTGGGATGCAAAGAACCCGAAAGTTTGGGCACCTGATGATTATTCAAATAATTGCTCGCTTGATTTGCTAATGATGCTATTGCAGATTCATACAATGAAACAGTAACGATAGAACCTTTTCCAGTTTTATTTTTTTGTAATAAGCCAATTAATATTCCTTCCTTAAGTTGATGAGCTGCCAGCAAATCAATAAACGCTATGGGCATTTTTAATGGATCTGAATCAACATTTCCATTCATCGACATAAACCCTGTTTCAGCTTGTAAAACGGCATCGAAAGCAACTCTATCAGAATTAGGATAGCCAATAATTTCGCCAATGATAAGATGAGAAAATTTTTTATGTAAATAATCACTTTCAAGATTAAATTTCTTAGCATCGCCAGCTTTAAAATTTACGAGAATGATAGCGGCTTCCGAAATATGCTGCAATGCCACAGCGTGATCAGATTCATCTAACAAATCAAGAAACAACGATTTTTTATTCCAATTCACAGAATGAAAATAAGAAGATGTTTTTGAGTTTTGATTTTCATTTATTGTCTTCCAATGACGCGTTAAATCACCGCCATTTTTATTCTCAATTTTTATCACCTCAGCACCAAGTTCTGCGAAAAACATTCCTACAGCTGGTCCAGCTAACACGTTTGCAAACTCTATAACTTTTACTCCTTGAAAATATGTATTACGTTCCATTTTTTAAATTAATAATTTTTCTGGCAAAAACAGTTCTGCCATCATGCATCTTACACTTCCCCCTCCTGCTCTCTCAATCTCAGGTATTGACACTCTCAATAACTTTGTATGATCCAACAACATTGCTACTTGACTATCCGTTAATGAATCAAAAGCTGTTGTAGAAATAACAGTAATGAGTTCTTCATTTTCATTCATCACTTGCAACATATTTCCTGCAAATAAATGTAACTGATCAAAATTAATATCAATAATAACACGACCGCTTTTTTTTAGCTTCAAAATTAATTCCTCACGTTGATTATTATTAGTAATGGACTCACTACAAACAATGACGTACGTTTCTCCAATGCTCAACATAACATTGGTATGATAAATAGTAAAATCATTTCGGTCAACACAAGTAAACGAATACGGTTCGTAACCCATTTTTTTTGCCAAGTTTTGAAACGCCGACAAATCAGTTCGAACACTACTACATGCGTATGCAATTCTATTGGTATGATCAAAAACTATACTTCCCGTTCCTTCCAAAAATTTATTTTCATTTTCTAATTCAGATAGATCATGAATAATAGAAATATGATATGCTGATTTGATATTCTCAAGCAATGACAAATCCTTTTCTGCTCTTCTGTTAATCGCCATCATCGGATAAATAATTACAGTCCCATCATGGTGAAAACTAATCCAATTATTTGGAAAAATAGCGTCGGGAGCATTTGCATTTCTATTTTCACTTACAATAAATCGGATCTCTGCCGTAGTTAAAGATTTACAAAAAGCATCAAACTCATTTTGCGCATGTTGATTTAAAATCATTTTATCCTGAACCTCTAAAGTCTGAAAAGCATTACTATTTTGCGTTTCTTCGTTACCATAAAAAATGGCGGGTTTTACTATCCATACTGACCTGGCAGTTTGAGTTAAAGGTTTCATACTACGAAAATGCAGAAAGCAATCTGAAAAATCCTAATTTCGACCAAATGAATTATTGGAGAACCCTCTTCTTGCTATTAATCACAGTTGTAATTTTGCTCATCCTATCTCCTTTATCAGGACGATGGAACCAACCTGCAGAATTATCTCCTTACTTAACGGATACACTTGCCAAACTTGGTGCGCAAGCAGCGGAGCGAGGTGATGTGCCCGTAGCATCAATCTTAATATACGACGAATTAATAGTTGGTGCTGGTGAAAATGATGTGATAGATGCAAACAAAGCTGGTGGTCATGCTGAGATCAATGCAATTTCAGCTGCTTTAACTATTTTCGGATACGAGAAATTCATGAAATTGGATCGCAAACGACTACGACTCATCACAACATTTGAACCTTGTTCTATGTGCAGAGGTGCGATTGCAGAATACCAAATCCACGACATCCGAGTTTTAAAATACAAATCCCTCACTACGCATTGGTACGACTGGGCTCAAACTCTACGTGCATATTTTAATAGCCGCCCACTCGACAATCCCGAACTACGAGATTCTTTGTTCAGATTACATCCTGGTTTTGATCCTTCGAATGCTAGATATTAGAGGTTAGTTTTTAATAATTCTTTTAACAAAAGTATTTTCTTCACTTACGATTTTAAAATAATACACACCATTCAATTCTGTACTTAAATCAATTGTATTATTGTTTTCCCTAGTATAAATAAGCTCTTGTAATAATCGACCAAATGAATTATAAACA
>JANXSD010000114.1 GCA_025352785.1 Bacteroidota bacterium | reverse complement strand
TGTAGCTTCAAGTAACTCAACTTTAGTGTCACCAACTTTAAAGAAAGAAGTCATTACTCCTTCTGAAGCTACTTCTTCAACTTTGTAATGTGGAGTATTAAATAGTTTTTTAAATAAATCATTTGCATTGTCTAAACTCTTAACCGCAATTCCTATATGTTCTATTTTCATGAATGTAAAATTACTTTTATTTATTGTTCAACGATTCATCCTTTTCTGGATCATCGGTTTTGTAATGATAGGTAATCGTTGGCGGATGGAATGGATCTGTAGAAGTTGGTTGATTATTATTTTCTTCTTCACCATTTTCTTCTTCTAAAATATCTATCATTTCATCAGATGAATCAGGTTCGTTTTCCCAATCGAAAGCTACACGTTGTGGTCCTTCTTTGCGATACACCCATGCGAGCATGCATCCAGCAATAGCACCAAATAAATGTGCTTCCCAAGAGATACCTTTTAGCAATGGGAAAAATCCCCAAACCATCCCTCCATAAAGAAAGATAACAAGAAGTGATAAGGCCATCAAACGTCTTTCTTTGCGCAAAATTCCGCTTATTAATAAGAAGGAAGCCATTCCATAAACAACACCACTTGCACCGATATGCCAGGCTTCTCGTCCACCAAGCCACAACCATGATCCCGACAACAACCAGATGAGTGCAAAAACTTTTTTATACATATCCCGATAAAAGAAAATCATACAGGCTCCAAGTATAATCAGTGGAATAGAGTTGGAAAAAATATGTGTTAAATCAGCATGGATGAAAGGCATAGTAAGAATACCTTTTAAGGTATCAATATCTCTGGGAAAAATTCCGTACTCATAGAGGTCAACACCATATCGAATTTCATAACCTTTTACCAGCCACATCAACGCTACTAATAGGAAAGGAGGGATGAAACATTTTAGGAGAGTACGTTCTTCTGCGCGCATAATGCTCACAAAGGTAAACTATTGTTGGAGAATTATTTTTTTATCATCCAATATAATTAATACTTCTTTTACTAAAAGCCGGCCTAAAAATGCATGTCCTTGAGAGGAAAGATGCATCCCATCTTGATGAAGGAAAGTTGTATAATTCAATTTAAATTCATGATAGCAACTAATGTAATGAATAGCTGCTGCTGTTAAATGTTCTTGTAAAAAGCTGTCGAGGTAAAAATTATTTGCATCTGCAAACGAACTATTTTTTTGTGAAGGACTTCCAAATACGATTAATTCAATTTCATTTCCAGTACAATATTTTTGAATCGCGTAAATTTTCTTTAATAAAACTTTTGCGGTTTTTTTGTGTAATCCAAGTAGCCGTCCTAATTTTCCGTTGAGCTCTTCGAATTTTCCTTTTTTGGGACTGTCATTAAATACCAAAGGATGGTCACTATCAGAATAAATTGTTGGAGTACCCGTAATCAAATTATTTATTTTATAAGATATTTTATTGTTGATGGATTGTTTTAAAATAAATTTACCTCTAATGTTAAAAGGCTGTGGTCGAATGTGGATAATGAGAATATCTGTTTTTTCTTTTTTGATTTTTTTTATCACTTTTTCTTCTAAAGCTAATATGTCTGTGTAAGAAAAAAGTGAAAGATTTATTTTTATGTTTTCTTCTGATAATTGTGTTTTTAAAATGGTAGGGAATCTCAACTCATTATGAATATCTTTTTGAGCCAGAGCACATCCTCCTAAAATACTAATGTTTATTGCTGAACTTTCCATGCGTCATTGAGATATTTAGCAGCGATATAATCGTGAGGAGCAAAGAATTTATCGTTAGATATATCGAGGTAAAAACTGCCTTTCTGATTTTTCTTATAATTATTGATAATGCTAATTATGTCGTAATTTATAGCTGGATTTAAGATATATTTAACGGAATTGTTTCTATTTCCGTTTATGATATTTTTTAACGTTTTTGATTGCGAAAAGCTGATGGTTGCAAATCCAGATTCCTCATCGCATAAATAATTAAGTTTTTCGAAAGCAACTTCAAAGTAACTTGTTTCTTGCAATCTATTACACGGACTTTGTAAAAAGGTGTATTTGTATTTGTTACAGATTTCAATAATTCGTTTGCTTACGTTCCAAAAGATTTTGCTCTCATAATTTGGAATAGGAAATAATTGTTGATCTAAAAAATAATCATAATGTCCGAATTGAATTTTTAATTTATAACGGTAATTATAGCTTTCTAATATTTCATGTAAATTTCGGATTCCATTCTCAGATTCTATGCAACAAATAATTTCTTCAAATTGAATTATCTTAACCAATTCAATTGTATTTTTAAGTTCCGAATAATTAGTGATTTTGGGTAATACAATATATTTTAATGAAATATTTTTAAGACAGTGTAGTAACTGAATGTCCTTTTGAAACTCCTCCGTGTCAATGTGATTAATTCTAATGCCAATGAAAATATTTTTGTTGTCGAATGTTAATTGTCGCAAATTATCTCTTGCAATTTCTTTTTTCGATGAGGTATTACTTGGAACAAGTGTATCCATTACGGCATCTTCCAAATCTAAAATTATACGAGTATCTTTAACATACTTCTGACCAAGCATTTTGTTCAGTGATACAGGATTAAGCAATGATGATATATATTGAAAAACCTCCATGCTTCGTAAATTGTATTAGTTAATTCAAGACAAAGTTATTTTTTTAAATTTTGATTTGGTAATTGAATTGTAATTTTTAATCAATTTGGATATAACAACATAAAAAAATATTTAGCATACAATGGTTGGGAAATGATAGGAACATTAATAATTTTTTTATTTCATATTTAAAGTTTCCATTTATCTCCCTTACATTTTAACAATTTTCTTGGTAAACGACTTTCCCGATTTTAGTTTCAGTGAATATATATATATCCCTTTGCTCAGCTGACTTGCATTCACTTCAATTTTATATCCTAGAATGGTGTAATCAGGTTGTATTAATTTTCCTTGAATATCATAAAGTACTAATGTAAAATCATTACTATGTAATCCACTAATCAAAATACTAAATTGGTTAATAAACGGATTAGGATAATAAATTATCTCATTGGTATTACTTAGTTCTATTGAGTCCGTCGTTTTAAAGCAATTATCATAAAGAGTTTGCATTTCTCTTGCTGATTGTTTCAAGAGTGCTAAGGAAGCTAATGGTCCACCAGAATCTGCTTTTGCCCAAACAACAGCATCAGATATGTAATTTATTTCACCAGGTAACATCGTAAATGGACCAGAGGAAGTTAAAAAGCGCATATCACTAGGTTGTGTATTTGCTATAGGCATTGTCCAGTCGGTTGTAAATGCCGGATCCGAAGTGCCAGGGTACATATAATTACATGGAATTCCTGTGTTGCCATTATTTGAAAAATACCCATCTCCTCCATAAGTTATTTGTTGACCGTTCATCCATTTCCCTATTAAATAAGTGTAATAGTCCTCCATGAAAACAGGATTCCCAATTGGTAATTGACTATTACTTGTATAGTAAACAAATTTCGACATTCTAAAGTCTTCATTTATTTCATCAATTAAATGGTTTTTGTTATTGTCAATTCCATCTAACGAATCAACTAATGGTCCATTCAAAATTTCAATTCCAATTGCAGGAGGATTTGCGCCGTAAACAGCATCTGTTGGTTTGCCATTGTAACTGAATCCTAAATTTAATCCAACATCACATCCTACATAATCGTCACTTGCATCTCCTAAATCTACATCCGTCCAAATTCCAAAATAGGATTGGGAATAAGTTTCGTTCGATCGATTTATAATTTCATAATTGTAAAAAGTGGTGTTATTTAAATTTATGTTTGAAGATGAAAAGGCATAAGCTTGCGCTCTAATTTCTAAACCCATAGGAAGGGAATTGGTTTCCGTTTTAATACTACCTACATCATTAAAAATCCACCAAATATTTTGATCTCCAAATAAATTTCCATTACAAATTGAAGTATTATTAGTAGTGTTAATTGGATAGTTTTTACTCAAATTAAAATTGGGATAATCGCCATCTAAGTAATTATAAATCCCATCATTATTTGCATCAAAGAATGGAGCAAGGTTGGGAAGTTCATTATTTGTAACATCACCATTTCCAGGCCATGATATCATGTCAGGTGTTGCATTTCCTCCTTGCACAAAATTTTGAACATCATTTTTATTGATTACCCAAAAGCGGTCAAAATGATAGCATCGTGACGTGTCGATATTTCCAGTTGAATTTGTAGTTGTTTTACTTATTGGTCCAGACCAAAAATCATTCGAGCCAGATTGACGATAAGTTTGCGCTGCTACTTTTATTTGACCACCTGCATCAATTCCGCCAATCCATATAGATCCACAGTAAAGGCTATTCTTTCCACTTCCTTTTGGAATTTCATAAATACCTGATGAATTATCATTGGGATCCCACCATAAATCACCGCCGTTTAGTATTCGCGTTCTAACATTATTGATGGCTAAATCAACTTGTGCTTGTGTGCGTATGCAATAGGGAGCATTTTTTGTTATTGCGTTTTTTTGCCCAAAAGCGTAGGAAAATGAAAAAAGAAAGAATAACAAATAAGAGCTTTTCATATAGCTAAAACTATAATTCGATGTAAGGTTGGAAAATTAATTAACAAATCCAAGAACTAATATCAAATACCAATTAGTGATAAGTAAAGCAAATACATTTTTTGAAGAAAAAATATATTTTAAAGCATCTCTCCTACATCTTAACAATCTTCTTTGTATAACTCTTTCCGTTTTTCAATTTTATAGAAACAATATAGGTCCCTGTACTTAAATTTTTATCGGAAATGGTAATTGTATTTTCTTCTGTGGAATATTTTGTGAAAATTATTTTCCCACTTATATCAAATAATTTCATTTCGAATTCCTGATTGTTTAATTTCGAAATTGTGATATTAATTTGATTATTAAATGGATTTGGATAACAAGTAATATTTTGATCGTTATTCAATTCATTCAAGCCTGTTATGGTAAAACAATTATCATAAAGAGCTTGAACATCTAGAGAAGCTTGTTTTAACAAAGCAACTGAGCCTAATGGTCCTCCAATTGTATCTTGTGCCCAAATAGTTGCATTTGTCAAGTAAGTAACTTCACCAGGTGACATTGTAAATGATCCAGATGATAAAAGAAAACGCATATCATCGGGTTGCATGCCTGCTGTAGCCATCGTCCAATCTGTTGTGAATGCTGGATCCGAAGTTCCAGGAAACATGTAATCACAAGCATTGCTTGTTCCACCAACACCACTGCCTCTTCCATCGCCACCGTATGTAATTCCAATACCGTCAAGCCATTTTCCACTCAAGTATTCATAATAGTCATCATATGTTGCAGGGTTTCCATAGGGTGTTCCATTTATATTTACATAATACATAAATTTTGACATTGAAAAATCTTCATTAGGTTCATCTATTATGTTGTTATGATTATTATCAATTCCATCAAGCGTGTCTACTAACGGTCCTTGTAGAAAATCAATACCTATAGCTGGTGGATGAGATCCATAAACGTAATCAGTTGGCTTTCCATTATAAGCATACCCTAACCCTAAGCCCACATCACAACCTACATAATCATCGCTAGCATTTCCTAAATCTACATCGCACCAAACTCCAGTGAATGTTTGAGAATAGGTTTCATTCGACCTATTAATTATTTCATATTTATAAAAAGTAGCATTGTTTATATTTGTGTTTGTTGAAGAATAAGCAAATGCCTGCGCTCTAACTTCTATTCCAAATGCAGTACTATTCGTTCCTGTTTTAATATTTCCAATATCATTAAATACCCACCAGATTGCTTGGTCGCCAAATAAATAATTATTGCAATTTCCAGTACCACTTGCGCCACCTAAATTAAAATAGGGATAATCACCAGCTAAATAATTATAAATACCATCGTTGTTTGCATCAAAAAATGGTGCAAGATTTGGCAATTCACCATTTGCAACATCACCATTTCCAGGCCACGAAATTATATCAGGAGTTGCTGCACCACCTGCTACAAAGTTTTGTACATCGGTACGATAAACACTCCAAAAGCGATCAAAATAATTACATTTGGATTGTGAGATGCTTAAATTTCCAGAATTATCTTTACTTATTGGTCCAGCCCAAAAATCATTCCATCCATATTGGCGATAGGTTTGCGACGCCACTTTTATTTGACCACCACCATCAATACCGCCTATCCAAAATGACCCGGCATAAATACTGTTTTTACCGCTTCCATTTGGCACTTCGTAAATGCCAATTGAATTGTTCGCTGGATCCCACCATAAATCCCCTCCAACGAGAAGTCTTGCTCTAACATTATTTACTGACAAATCGACTTGCGCAGTAGTTGGAGGGCAAGTGCCACTTGTCGGTTTTAATTTTTGTGCTGATGATATTAAAACTAAAAATACAAGTAAATTAGATGTTAGGTAGAATTTTTTCATGGTTAATAAATATAGTATTGTATCGATGTTAGTAAAATTACTTGGTGATAATTACAAATCTAAATTATTAAATAAAATATGTCAATTCTAAAATTCGCTTAACTATACAAGTCTAAGGATGCTGTTTGATCAATATTGAAGATTAATTTAAAGACTTAGATACTGATTAATTAGCTACTTTTACACTCTTAAAATTATTAACAGTCACGAATGCGGCCTTTCAAAATTAATCGACAATTTACAGGTCATAAAGGATCTGTTTATGCATTAGCATCCGCAGCAAATGCTAACGAGTTTTATTCAGCAGGAAGCGATCGAATCGTTGCACTTTGGAATATTAATGATCAAGAAGATGGTCGGTTAATTGCTAAAACGAATGATGTAATTTATTCGCTTTGTTTTATTCCTGAAGCCAATAAATTATTCATCGGACAAGGTAAAGGCGAAGTACATATTGTTAATTTAATAACAAATCAAGAAGAACGATTACTGCAATTATTTTCTTCACCAGTTTTTGAAATTAAATATCTTAAAGAATATCAACAACTTTTTGTTTTATCTGGCGATGGTGAATGTTGCATTTTAAATGCAAGTGATTTTTCATTGATAAAACGAATTAAAATTTCTGTAGGAAAATTACGTAGCATCGCATTTAATAATGATCAAAATATTGCTGTGATTGGATGTGGTGAAGGGTACATTCAATTGCTTAGTATTCCTGATCTAACATTGCTCGACCGTATTCAAATTCACGAACCTGGATTTTCAGTGAATGCTGTTTGTTTTTCTCCTGATAAAAAATATTTGCTTACAGGATCAAGAGATGCACATCTAAAAATTTTGGATGCATTTACAATGAAAGTTTTTGAAAGTATTCCAGCTCATAACTATGCAATTTATGATATTGCATACCATGAATCAGGAGATTATTTTGCAACAGCAAGTCGTGATAAAACCGTAAAAATCTGGGATGCCACTTCATTTGAAGTAATTCAGCGTCTTGAAAATACAGAGAAGGAAGGCCATCGCCACTCTGTAAATAAGCTTTTATGGCTTCCCGGAAATGACATTCTTCTTTCTGCTGGTGATGATCGCTCCATACTCTCTTGGGAATTGCAAAATGCAGCAATGCTTTGATTATATTTGTGCTATGCGCGACATGCATCTAAATCCCGAAAAAGATAAACTTAGCCCTGCTGAAAAGGAAATCGAAAAGGCATTACGCCCTATTGAATTCACCGACTTTACAGGACAAGAAAAAGTAGTTGAGAATTTAAAAATATTCGTGAAGGCTGCCGCACAACGCGGTGAAGCGCTAGATCATGTTTTGTTACACGGTCCTCCGGGATTAGGAAAAACAACGTTAGCACATATCATCACCAATGAATTAGGAAGTAATATCAAAACTACTTCAGGACCCGTTCTCGATAAACCTGGCGACTTAGCCGGACTTCTTACGAATCTTGAACCCAATGATGTTTTATTTATTGATGAGATTCATCGTTTAAGTCCGATCGTTGAAGAATATCTTTATTCAGCAATGGAAGATTATCGCATCGATATCATGATCGAAAGTGGACCTAATGCGCGCTCTGTTCAAATAAAATTAAATCCGTTTACATTAGTTGGTGCAACAACACGATCCGGATTATTAACATCTCCTTTACGAGCACGTTTTGGTATTACTGCACGGTTAGAATATTACGATTCAAAACGATTAACATTAATTGTTTTACGTGCTTCTGAAATTTTGAAAATGGAAATTCAAGAAGAAGCTGCTTTCGAAATCGCTCGACGCAGCAGAGGAACTCCACGTATTGCAAATGCATTGTTGAGAAGAGTTCGCGATTTTGCACAGATAAAAGGTGATGGAACGATTGATATCGCCATTGCGAAATATGCATTGGAAGCATTGAATGTAGATGGGTATGGTTTGGATGAAATGGATAACAGAATTTTATCTACGATGATTGATAAATTTAAAGGTGGCCCTGTAGGATTAACAACAATTGCAACTGCAGTTGGTGAAGAAGGTGGCACAATCGAAGAGGTTTACGAACCATTTTTAATAATGGAAGGTTTCTTAATGCGAACACCACGGGGAAGAGAAGTTACAGAAAAAGCATATAGACATCTTGGAAGAAAATACCAACGGAATAGTGGAACTCTTTTCGAAGAATAAAAACTAATTTTTGGAAGTGAATTGGAATTTAGGTTCAACTTTTTTTTTCATTAGCACATTAGCACATTAGATTTGACTCGCGAACAAAACACCCAACTCATCAAAGACGAAGCATTACGCCTCGGATTTAGTCATGTGGGTATTTCAAAAGCTGATTTTTTAGAGGAGGAAGCGCCACGTTTAGATAAGTGGCTCGCACAAAATATGCACGGCAAAATGGAATATATGGAGCGATGGCATGATAAAAGATTAGATCCGCGATTACTTGTAGATGGAGCAAAAACAGTTGTTTCATTATTGCTAAATTATTTTCCATCAGTACAACAAAATAGCGATGCTCCTAAAATTTCTAAGTATGCTTATGGTCGTGATTATCACTTTGTAATTAAAGAAAAGTTAAAAGCATTAAGCGAATTTATTCGTTCAACAATTGGTGATGTAAATGGACGAGCATTTGTTGATTCTGCTCCTGTAATGGATCGTGCATGGGCAAAAAAAAGTGGATTGGGATGGATTGGCAAAAGCAGTAATCTTATAAATCCGAAAGTAGGTTCTTATTTTTTTATTGCCGAATTAATTATTGATCTCGAATTAATATCTGATGGTCCAATGAAAGATTATTGTGGGACATGTACACGCTGTATGGATGCTTGTCCGACGCAAGCAATTGTGAACCCACAAATTGTTGATGGAAGTAAATGCATTTCCTATTTCACTATCGAATTAAAAGACGCAATTCCAATAGAGCAGAAGGGGAAATTTAATAATTGGGCTTTTGGTTGTGATGTTTGTCAGGATGTTTGTCCTTGGAATAGATTTTCCTCACCAACAAAAGAAAAAGATTTTAATTCTGTACCTGAATTAGTATCGATGAATCAGAAAGAGTGGGAAGAAGTTACTGAAGAGGTATTCATGAAAATTTTTCGCGAGTCCCCATTACAAAGAAAAGGATTCGAAGGACTAAAAACAAATATGAAATTTACTTTACAACGTGACGAAAGGCTTGACTAATTATATCACTGTATTTATTTCCAAACGTTGCCAAGCACCATATCATTAACATTTTTCTTTCATCAGCCTTTAGCCATTTAATAGCTTTACGTAATTCTTTGCTGAAAAGTGATTTGTCGAAACTTACTTTCGTGAGTATTTCTTTTGAATATTCAAACATACATAACAGATATAATCTTATTGTGAACGCTAATTTACATAACTGAAAAGGAAAGAAACGCAAAAAAATCGAAAATCTTACAAACAATCGAATGTAAAACTTTTAATGGTCGTTCCATCTGTATGTTACGTTTTCAAAACCAGCTAAATCGAGCACTCTGTCAATGACTGTGCCAGCTAATTCTTCAAAAGTTTTTGGTATGCTATAGAAGGAAGGAGATGCTGGAACAATAATACCTCCAGCAAGGGTAAGCGTTCTCATATTGTCGATGTGAATTAAACTTAATGGAGTATCTCTTGTAACAAGAATTAACTTGCGTCGTTCCTTAAGGATTACATCGGCAGCACGTGTAACTAAATCATTCGAAATACCTTGTGCAATGCGTGCCAACGTTCCCATCGAGCACGGACAAATAATCATCGTTTCAAAACGTGCAGATCCTGACGCAAACGGTGCAAAGAAATTATTTTTATCGTAATGTGTAAAGGTGAGTTTTTCGTAATCACGATTGCCTATTTCATATTCCCAAACAGCTTTTGCATTATCACTAAATACCATTCCTACTGTGTCTATTTGCTCGTGTAGTGATTGTAATTTTTCTAATAAAACTTTTGCATAGATGGCACCACTAGCACCTGTAACTGCAACAACAATTTTTTTCTTATTCACGTGATGGATGATTAATGATGTGCTAATTTAATAGTGTATTGAATTCCTAATGCTATAACAGAATTATACTGCCCTTGGTTTAGTCGATACGTATTTCCATTGCTATGTTTTCGCACGGGAAGCAACGATTGCCATGCCTCAAAGCGAATATTCCATTGCTTACTTAACGAATAGGCGATTGCACCTGCAATGCTAAAATCAAATTTACTAAAAGGATCTCTACTTGTTAATTCTCCGTCTTCATCTTGCTCTTTACTTTTTACAAGGTAAGCAAAGGAAGGACCTGCCTCTACGTATATTTTTTTGCCAATTAAATATCTAAATTGAATGGGTACTTCTAAATAATTTAACTGTAGCAGATAATAGGTTGGATCCCCTTGATCAAGTTTACTAGGTTTACGACTGCCTTTTTGTAGATAAAGTATTTTAAATCCAATGCTACATTTTTTTTTCAGATCGGTCCTAACTCCGATTCCGCCTAAGAATCCAGCTTTATCAAATCCAGATAAATCATCGCCTGAAACTTGAGAACCTACAACCCCAACTTGTATTTCAGATCTAAATCGCTGAGCATCTGAGTTCAAAAATATAAAACAATAGAGGCAAATAAGTAAGATTCTATACATTGGGTAAAGGTGGAAAAAGGAATTCAATTTAATGGGAGGGATTACAAATTCTATTGCGGAATAGCATATATGTAAGTTTTATAATCTTATAGCAAACCATGCTTTTTGTTTATTTATTCACCTTTTAGTTAATAAAAATGGGTGGAATCAAAAAAAGCATTAAATTTATGGATTGTAATAAAAAGCATTAATTATTTATGCGGCTTTTCTACTATAAAAAGCTCTTTAGCATAAACCATTTTTAGTGTAATTAAGATGATTAAAGAATATTAGCTTAAATGCAATTAACCGAATATGAAACAACTATTTCTCTCTTTATTGATCCCATTACTACTTGTTTCTTATCACTTGAATGCACAATCAATGGAAGCACGTCATTCAAAAGATAGCATTGGAAACGGAATAAGTGTGTATGCAAGAATAGATGTAAAATGGAAATTCGCAATAAGTAATTTAGCACTAAATGCTATTGCATCGAAACTTTCAACTGCTTATAAACCTAAAATTATTAAAGCAACTGTTTTGGGCTCACCAAATACGTTAAAAATTGAATATGACTTTGCATCCATTCAAAAAGAAGACATACTTCAAGTTTTAAAATCAGAAGGTATTCCAGATCCCTATTATATCGAAAAACACAATCGATATTATTTAGATAATTACGGATTTATCACATCAGATCCAGTGAAATGAAATGTGATATCACCATAAAAAAAGCATCAATGAGTAAAAAAGTTATTAGAATTTTATTTTTAATTGCACTATTCTTTTTGAAGATAAATGCGCTACATGCAACTGTAATTATTAATCCTACTGGAAATGGTGGCTTTGAATCAGGTGCCACTTTTGCATTAAACAATTGGACTGCTCTAAATGATGCAAATAATAAATGGTATGTTGGAACTTTTGCAAAATGCAATGGAACAAATGCTGTTTATATTGATGTGAATGCAACATTGGGCGCTGCTAATAATTACGTAAATGGTACTGCTCATGTATCACATTTTTATCGCGATGTAACTTTTCCTGCAGGTGAAAATAGTATTACTTTAACATTTAATTACAAAGGTCAAGGAGAAGCATTTTACGATTATATGAATGTGTTTTTAGTAGGTACAGGCACTACACCTATTGCAGGTGTTCAACTAGCTTCTGGACGAATTGGCAATACTTATTATAACCTCGTTAGCACTTGCACCTCTGAAACTATTAATATTCCAGCTTCTTATGCAGGAACCACTCAAAGGCTAGTTTTCTCATGGATAAATGATAATTCATTTGGTACCAATCCAGCCATGATGATCGATGATATCTCCTTAACATCGGCAGTTGCAGTTCCTCCCGTAAATGATGATCCATGTTTTGCTACTGCATTAACGGTTGGTGGTTCTTGTGTTCTTTCAACGTTTACAAATTCTCTTGCTACAAATACTGCTGGAGTATCTACACCTTCTTGTGGTGGATATCTTGGTGGTGATGTTTGGTTTACTGTAGTTGTTCCACCTTCTGGCGCAATTAATTTTGATAGCAAAGGCATAGCAATGAACGATGGTGCAATGGCAGTATATAGTGGAACTTGTGGCGCACTAACTGAAATT
>JANXSD010000108.1 GCA_025352785.1 Bacteroidota bacterium | reverse complement strand
CAAGATAATTTGCAATAGCTTTAGCATATTCCGATTCATTATGGCTGTTTTCTTCGAAACCTATTGAAAATGTATTAATCTTTACACTGGATAAGCCAACTGCTTGTGCAGTAACTAAACTGGAATCTATTCCTCCGCTTAAAAACACTCCGAAAGGTACATCACTCTTTAATTGGTATTGAACTGAACTCATAAGTAAGTCACTAAGTTTTACCAATGCTTGTTCTTTGTTATGAATGATGTTATTGGTGAGTTTTTTCCGGATGTTCCAATACCTTGTCTCCTCAATTCCACTCTTTGAAACTTTTATCCAAGTTCCAGGTTGCATTTTAAAAATGTGTTTGTAAATGCTATGAGGTGTAGGGATAAAACCCATGTGCAGAAAATCTTGGATTGCCGGATAATTTATTTCTTTGTTTAAATTTTTTAAAAGTAAAAGTGATTTCATTTCAGAAGCAAAAGCAAAGGTCTCTCCATCCCAATAATAAATCAACGGTTTTATACCTAATCGGTCGCGAAATAAATAAATCTCTTTTTCTTCAGTGTCATAAATGCCAATAGCAAACATTCCATTGAGTTGCTGAACGAAATCTGCCCCATATTGTGAGAACGCCTCTAAAATAACTTCAGTATCGCTTGAAGTTTTCAGTTTGACAGATTGATTTCCTCCAGTACTTTCTTTCAGTCTGGCACCAATTTCCCTGAAATTATAAACCTCTCCATTATAAACGATAATATATCTTCCATTGGAGGAGGCCATTGGTTGGTTTGCACGATCGGATAAATCAATAATTGATAACCTGCGATGGCCTAAACCACAAAATTCATCAGTATATAATCCTTCAGCATCGGGTCCACGATGCTGAAGCCGTTGAGTCATTGTTGCAAGATCCTCACGATTGATCTTATGGTTGAATGATAAATACCCTGTAATGCCGCACATAATTCAAAGGAAGATTGGAAGTGAACCGGAGACAAATTGAATTAGAATCTGTTATTACCATCCGATGGACAAATTTAACATTTAAAGTTTACTTTTTGGAATAGCAAAATATATTTGAGCATAATCAATGAAGTTTCTTCTGTTGTATTCCAAATGTATTTATGATTTAATCCAAAAATACGATGTGGTTTTTAATCAAAACGATTTTGAAAAATCGTTTTGTCGCATTTCCTGAGCAACTATTTTTTTATGAAATATTGGCGAAAATGGAAATGTATGTTGGATTAATTATTTATGACATTGCTCCGCTCAGTAGCTAGTTTGAGGCCTGACCTATTCGGTTTTTTCTCCAATTTGCCATTTATTAAAAATAAACTCAGTTACACATTGGAAGTAGTTCCTTTGCGAAGGAAGTGATCTATCAAGCAACTTAATGGGAACAATAACAATACATCACATTGTAATAAATATCGTATCTCCATATTCCGATAAAAAAAACTAAGATATAAATACCAAATGATAAAATATACAAGAATTACCTTGTTTACGTAATTGTTAAACCATTTATAATGATAGTTCAAAAAAATTGCGATTAGTCCCAAAAATAGTAGTAACGTTCTATACATGAATAAGGCAAAACCAACAGTCTTAACCAATGAGCCTTTATATCCATAAAGATTCGATTTAAAAAATGCTTTCTTAAGGTTTGAAATTGGTGTTATGAGATAGTAATTTATTTTGTTGAGTTTTTTCTGATGTTCCGTAAGTAAAGTGAAATTTCGATTGATAATACTATCACAATTTTTATCGGGAGGTACAGTTTCCGAAATCAATTTAGCATAAAATTTCTTATTACTGAAACCAGTACCACACGTACGACAAAGTGCAACTGTTGATGCAAGTAATTCAGAATCACCCGGAATTATATATGAGTCTTTAGGCCAATGTACCTCTCTATTTTCAATGATTTCCTGAAATTGTGGCTGAAAATCGGTCTTTAAGGCCAATATGTAATCTATAAACGATAAATAATCAGGTGACCAGTGTTTGCCAACTCTAAGATCTTGTGCAAAAACTAACTTATGTTGAAATAATAGATTTCTCGCCGGCCATAAACCATATATTAACCCAAATGATAGGCTAAATACGACTGCTCCCGAGCGAATCTGAATTGGTACTCTGGAAAATTTCCATGCTAAATATATTAATCCAGGAACTAGGAAAATACATTGTAGCCTTGTAAGTACCATCAAACCAGCAATAATTCCGCTTAGGAAATATTTACGAGAGTTTTCTTTAGGATCAAGTAAAAAGTATAATGAGGCGATCATTAAAAATACACTAATTGATTCAGCATAAATGACAGGAGTCCATATAATAATGAATGGATAACAAGAATAAAGACCTGCAGCGATTAATCCAGCGGTTGATGTTGATCCAGCCCTTATAACAATTTTAAAAACCATCCATATAGCAAATACATCCAATAGAACTTGCGTCCACGATAATAATTTTATAGATACTTCGATATTTCCACCTGTTATTAGATAAAAACATCCGATTAAAAATGAATATCCAGGAGGTCGAAAGAAACTTGCATTGGGTATCTCCAGATTAATCGTGTATACTCCATGTTTGAACAAGTTCAAAATGGAATCTATCCAACTATAAGTATCTCCTTGCACTATGAAATTTGGTTTGCCGAAATATATCTCTCCACCTTTAACAATAAATAATACCCTTAATAACAAACCAATTACTAGTGTTATTTTAAGTTGAAGGTGCTGCTTGGAGGTAAGCTGAGTACTATTTATTTTTTTGTCCATAACAGGAGAAAGGAAATTCCAAATGGGCAACTTATCTTTCGGTTTAACCAAATTCTTTCAGTTGCGAAGATATGAAAGAGTAGTGGAGCAAAAGTATTTGATCCACTAATAGTAAAATCGGATCCTGCACCTTTTCTCATGAAGTTAGTTGGAAGAAATTTGGAAATTACTCGGAAAACCAATACAGGCAGGAAAAGCAAACAGTTGAAATAGGATTTGAATAAAATTGTTCCCGAACTAATATACAGATTGCAATATTGATTTTCCGAATATCTTCTAAAATGATGATTCACTTCATCATGTTTACTCCATAAAAAATTAAATGCTGGTACTGTCGATAAAATATGTCCATTTATTTTGCAAACTCTTTTCATTTCAT
>JANXSD010000038.1 GCA_025352785.1 Bacteroidota bacterium | reverse complement strand
GCCAATACTTGTTCTGCTATGTCAACGAAATATTCAGGTCCTTTCTGACGCGTTAATCGTCCTACAAAAAGCACCATCTTCTCTTTAAACATTTTCTCACCCTCAAAAGGAACAACAGGACGAATTCCATTATGAACTGTACTTATTTTACTCCATGGAATATTGTAATAATCATGAATAACATGTCCTGTGAAATTACTTACTGGCATTAACACATCAGCGGCTTCCATTCCCTTTTTTTCGATCTGGTATACCCATCCTTTGCTATGTGGACCACCACGATCAACCTCTAGTGAGTGAATATGCATCGCCAATGGTTTTCCCGTTTGCGCTTTGATCTCCATACCAGCAATCATCGTCATCCAATCGTGTGCATGAATAATATCGAAATCGAGGGAGTGAGCAAGTTTAGCTGCCAACTTTCCAAAAACAGTGACCTTCTCAATTACATCGCCACCATAAAGATCGTCGATATGGAAAATCTCAACAGTTTCGTCGCCAATTTTTATCTTTTTCAAGTACTGACTTTCCACATTGAGAGCAGGACCAGCCAACGCATTCCCATTATAATATGGATTAAGATGCGTATTGATGAAATGTACCTGTTTCACCTTTTTGTAAGAATCTGCATGACCGATATTACGAAGTGTTTTTGCATCGATGGTATTCAGTCCAATGAGGTTAAGGTTTTTCACTACGAAATCAGGATTTGACTTCGGAATAATCATCGTTACATTGGCAATCTTTGATAAAGCGATACACAAATCGTGACACGCTACGCCTAATCCACCATTGATAACAGGAGGAAATTCCCATCCCAACATTAAAACTTTTGGTGAGGATGGAGAAGTGTGAGAATTGTTAATTCCTAAAGAGGTTTTAGTCTCGGTCATTGGTTTGATAATGAGGTTTAAGGCGACGCAAAGGTAGATTTAAAAGATAGCATATTCAAAATAAAGAAGTCTAGTTTCAATAATTTATAAATATTAGGTTTGTTAATCAATTTTCGTACAGATTTTTAGAGTATTCGTGACGATGGAGGAGATAAATTATATAATTTGAAATTATTTTAATAATTCATTCGAGACATACCAAAATGAAAATTGAAAATGTTTAGATTTACAGAATTGATTTTAATAGTTACTTAACCTACATTTTAAAATTATGATGCAAACGCCTCAGTCTCGTAGCTTATCGATTTTCGGAACATTAATGATTATTTGTGGGTTGATAGCTTACGCCACTATCGGGATCAAAGCTCGAAACATCATGTTCTCTGGTGTTGTTGTTGGAATCATTGCCTGGATATTATCATGGTTGAATGGTACAGGAAAAATTAATGTATGGAGTGGATTAGCATTAGCGTTTTTATCGAGCGCAGTTTTTGGGCAACGTGCCATTGCCAATTTACTAGCTTTAATTGGAATCATCCAACACGACATGCCACTCGATGCCTATAATAAATGTATCGCTTTGGTAATCCTTATTTTTATGAGCATCACCTCCGTTACTACATTGATACTTTTATTTTACTCAATAGAGGAGAGGGAGTAGGGGGGGGATGGGTTTTGAGAATAAGTAAGTTAGCAGCAAGGTAACGACATTACAACCGACAAAATTAGCTATGGACGTAAAAATATATAAAGCATTTATTGCCTCGCCAAGTGACACAAGTAGAGAAAGAATATTGTGTGACAAAATATTCGAGGAAATCAATTCTGGATTGGGAGAAATTTATAAATTTAGAGTTGAAAGTCTAAAATGGGAAAAGGATAACAATAAGGGATTTCCAAAGCATAAAAAGTTCAACAAATTAAAACATGTTAAAGAAGACTACAGTTATCGAATCTATTCTATTATTACCTGCTAATTTTTCTAGTGAAGAAGTAATTGACCGAATAATACTTTTGGATAAAATTCAGAAAGGAATCAAGCAGTCGAAAGCTGGGAAATAATACTCTTTAAAACAAATGAATGAGAGATTGAAGAAATGGTTGAAGTAATCGAAATTTAGCTTAATTAGTGATAATTTTATCATTGTCTTTGCTTATATTTGTTTTATGAAAGCCGTACTTATTGCTCCGAAAACTGCCACTGAATTTAAATTCATTAGTGATTTACTAAAGAAGCTGGGTGTTTCTTCGGCTACCATGTCTAAAGAAGATTTAGAAGACCTTGGTTTGTCAAAACTTTTGAAATCAGTTGACAAAACAAAAAAGGTAAGTAGAGAAAGTATTATGCAAAAACTTAAGGCTTAATGAAGGTAGCGTTTTTAAATAAATTTTCAAAAGACATTGAATCACTTAATCAAAAGTCCATTAAAAATAATTTGATAAAATTGATTAATCAAATTGAAGAAGCAGAGAGTCTTTCAGATATAGTTAGTTGGACATAAGTCAGCATATAGACTTCGCTTGGAAGATTATCGTGTTGGATTCTTTTATGAATCAGAAAGGATAGTTTTTGCACGAATTGTTCATCGAAAAGAGATATATAAAGTGTTTCCTTAATTTCTAGATTTTTTACATAATAGTTTTTAATTTATTGTGTATATAACTTGAAACTAAATTTTAATTATTAAACCCAGTTAAGTGATAAATGATAATGAAATAATGGAGTCACTTATTGAGCGCGGGCTTGTCGGAGCAGCTTTAGGTGCTTTAATAAATAAAAATGATGATTTAGGTGTTTTAGCTTTTGCAGTTTTGCTAGCTACTTTTAGAGCTAATGAAAATGCTCAAAAAACCAATATTCCGGTATATATAGAACAAGATGGAGCTATATATGAGCTAAGTGGTAATGGTGAAAGAAAGTTTATAAAAAGGATTGAAGAGTCCAATAAACAAATTCCCGAATTTTTCAAATTGAAATAAAATGACCGTTATTAAATAGTTTGAAAGTTTATTTTTAAAGGATTTAATTTCCGATTTAATTATGATACATTTTTCCCCCATCAATCTTTCTCTAAAAAATAAGTTGTTCCACCAACCCAATCTAAGTCGGGATTGTAACGAACACTAATCATTTTGCCTTTGCTCATTCGGTCTAGGTTAACAGTCAATTCTGGACGAGCTTCATTTTTATCCCATAAATAAAGTAATCGAATTTCGCACTTAACAGGCGGGTTTTAGATTCCACTACTAGCTTATTTGATTTTCATAGCTGAATTGTGAACACGTAATATGGTCACAACTCCTTTTTGCAATCGATAAAATAATCGAAAGTTTCGTTCTATAAGCTCACGAATTGCTTGATCATCTTTTTCTGGAACAATGCGCCCTGATTCAGGAAAAGGTTCTAATTGATCTACTCTTTGAATGATTTTATTAATAAATCTTGCTGCATAATAAGTCGAGTCCAATGCGATATAATCAAAAATCAACTTTAAATCTTTAAGAGATCTCTTGGTCCAAACTATTTTAGCCATTTAGCAATCATCTTTTTTGCATTCTCATGACTCACGGTTTTGCCTTCTTTAGATTCTTTCATACCGACTTCAATTTTCTCAATAACAATAAGCCGTTCCAAAAAATCGTCGAAACTAAATTCTCTTGGAAGTTCATTTAAAACATTTAATACGGAGGCCTTTTTCATAAGTCAAATTTAAGAAATAATTATAAAAAATGAATTAGTTTAATTAATCATTAGTTTGTCCTTAGAAATGAAATTTACGAAAATCCTTTATTTCATCAATCCTTCTCCAAAAAATAAGTGGTTCCACCAACCCAATCTAAGTCGGCATTGTAACGAACACCAATCATTTTGCCTTTGCTCATTCGGCCTAGGTTAACCGTTAATTCCGGACGAGCTTCATTTTTATCCCATAAATAAAGTAATCGTATTTCGCACTTAACAGGTCCTGATGGGGATTCAACTACTGGTGCATAAACCACCTTTTTTTGAAGAATAAAATCTGCAGGATTTTTTAAAGATATAATATATTCTTTCTGCACATCGAAAACAACTCCTTGACCACTGAAGGAGAATAGTGGTTTCAGAACCCAATTTTCAAGATCTTCGGGAATTGTTTTTAACTCATTCACGAAAAAAGTTTCTGGAACATATTTACTTTTCAGAAAAGGCATCGTGTATTTGCTTATTCTAAAAAACCAATTGGGATGAGCGATCCATTCAACATCTACATCATCTGTCAAATTAAATTCTCGTTTCAGATCATCACGTTGTACCAATTCATCAAAAATAATTCTATTATAGATGCGATGAATGGCCGTTTTCTTTCCATCAAGTTGGTAATATAATTTCTTCCCTTCTTTAATTATTTCACTCAAGCAAATTGCTTTAATTCCTAAATAGTCTTGCGTACAATAAAAATCAATTTGGGTTTTTTGTTTCCAAGGTTCAATCTCCAACAAAATAACATTTTCTACCTTATGATTTCCAACAATCACTTGTTTTAATCGTTGGATATAGGTTTCATGTGTAAAACCATTAAATTTATTTTCGAAATTCTCAGGAATAGAATAATGCTTTTGATATTTTCCGGCAAGCCATTCTTGATAACAATAAAGTGAAGCAAAGCCTTGCAATTCGATTAATTGAGGAATTAATTTTCCATGCTCATCTTTACAAATGGCAAAATCAATTGCTAGTAAACTAGTATGATCATCTTCATTTGGAACATTAAAATTTGGTGGTACCGCTTTCTCCGTCATTTGCTTGAAATCAGGACGAACAAGTACATCAATAATTTCTTCACCAGCTTGAATCAATTCATTTTTTAATGCTTTATCAATAAAAACTGGCGTTTCAGAAATGCGAAATTCAATATCATAATTAAAGTTTCCATTCATATCCGACAAAAAATTTTGATATTTTTCGTCTGTAAATTCTGTATTAAATTTTTTACGAATTTCGGGAATCATAAAATTATTTTGTGTTACGATTTATAATTTGATTGAATTCAGGATCACTCATCATCATGCTAAAGGAAGGATCTGAATGTGCTCGATTTGGATCATTAAATCCTAATGAAACAGCCCTGCTTAAATAATTATACACTTGAGGATAGTCAGTTTTTTTTCCAGCAACTTCTGCAGATAGATACCATGCTTCCACATTTGTTGGATCAATTAGTCTGTATAAATGAGAAAAATATTCCATCGCATCTCGTTGGTTTCCACCAAGAGCTTGATTGAGATTCATAAAACATCCAAGACTTAAAGAACCAGAAATTCTTGATAACATATTCTTTCTTGGTATTGATGAAGTTTTTATTTCGTATTGTAGGTTTTTCATTTGTTGATCCCACCAAATAGTATCTTGTTTTCCAATTGCATTAACACAAAACTCTCTTCTCCTTTGTTCTTCCAAAAATAAAGCTTGTTCATCAATTAGTGCTTGCTTATAACTTCCTTTTTTTAAGAGATCTTTATAGGTATTTTTAGCTACAGTTAGGTCAGCCAAATTGTCCATGCTATTGATCCAACGATCATATAATCCCGCCTCATATAATGAATTTCCACTAACAGTTAAACTATCTGCATAAGATTGATAGGTTTCGTTGAGATGTTTAATGAGATTTGCATTTTTCGGTATCAATTCATCGTGAATTGCTATTGCTTCTAATGCTAAAAATGCTTGCTCAAAAATTGCCATCGGTGGCCATTCATGTTTACCATCAAATCGAATAATTTGATATCTGTTTTTAAGATTTGGATCCTGTACTTTTATACTTGTAATTTCATTTAAATTCATATCACCATCACCAGCAATTCCTATGATAAATGATGGTGGCATTTTTGTCCAAATCTCTTGTGGAAATCCTGCTCCACATGTAATTAAACCTTGAATTTTTGCAGAACTAAATGCAAGCATCGATGCTACTCGAGCTCCTCCTGAAAAACCTCCAGCATAAATGCGTTGGCTATCGAGAGGCAATAATTGATACGCAGATTTTAAAATGGAATTTAAAATCTGCGAGGTAAGTTCTCTCGAATTTCCATTTTTAGAATCATTAGATCCTATTAAGATATAACCATATTCATCAGCTAAGTCACGATACAATTTAAGTGGGAGTGAGCCATCGGAATGAGGGTCAAATAAAAACAACGAAGGCATTTTGCGATCTGATGAGTATCCTTTGGGAACATATACAGCAAAACTCAAATTTTCATTGCTAATACAATTTACTCTTTGAATAAAATCGCCAGGATTCAATTTGAGTTTTGATATAACTTTAGATGCACTATCTGATTTTATTTCTTGTTTGGTTTCTAAAGCACTGTTAACATTCTTTTGACCACAAGCTGCTAGTATAATTAATGTAAATAAAACACAAATTAAATTTTTCATTGAATTACTTTTCTGTTTTGAACTATTATCAAATAATAGAGAAATATTAGTTTGATTTCTCACCAATTATAAAGTGAAATTAATTGTAAATATCAACTTCTCATGTTAAATAATTTTAGATCGATAAATGTTTTACTCCTTTTTAAAAAATTTACTAATTAATTAATTATTTATCAATTCTTCTTGCACAAACTTTTCCCATTCTTCTTGCAAATGATTTTTCATAACTCTTGGGAATTTATTTTGAGAGCCCATTCGCCCTTGTCTTTCCATCCACTTAAGGAAAACTTTTTGTGGTAATAATTCAACGATCAAATCTTTTAATGCAGAACTTCTCTCTACACGGTAATCGTCATTTAAAATTTTTAATTTCTCATCTAAACTCTTTTTGAGAGAGTCGGCATCAACAATATTATCAGTACCGATATACCATTTGTGTGCGAATAAAGTACCAGATTTAATTCCGGCAACAGTAAATTCATTCACACGAATATCAAATTCGTCCGATATCATTTCTATTGCCTTGGTCATATTATCTACTGAAAGATGTTCTCCACATAAACTTAAAAAATGTTTCGTTCTTCCAGTGATAATGATTTCAGTTTTTTTTACATTGGTAAATTTGATTACATCACCAATGAGATATCGCCAGGCACCAGAGCAGGTAGAAATGAGCAAAGCATATTCTTCGCCTTCTTCCACTTCATCAATCAATAAAGTTTTAGGCTTACGAACTAATTCCCCATCGTTATTAAAATTCTCATTATTAAAAGGGATAAATTCAAAGAACAATCCATTATTTAATACCATGTGCATGGATTTATTGCCTTGCTCATGTTGAAAAGCAATGAATCCTTCAGAAGCTAAATACGTTTCAATGTTTGTTAAAGGTCGTGCCACTAATGATTCGAAACTCTTTCGATAAGGTTCAAATGAAACACCGCCATGAACATAGATTTCTAAACTTGGCCAAATGTCGTGTATGGTTTTTAATTTATAACGATCTATTATTTTTTCAAGTAATAACTGACACCATGCGGGAACACCTGCAAGAATTCCAATGTCCCATTTAGGAGCATTCTCCACAATCTCTTCGAGCTTCGTATTCCAATCACTTGCTCTCGATATTTTTTTTCCAGGCTTATAAAAATGTTGAAACCAAAATGGAATCTGACCAGTTGTAATTCCGCTTAAATCACCTTCAAAATAAGAACCTCGTTGGTTTAAGTGAGTACTTCCACCCAACATTAAAATTCCTTTTGTAAAAACGTTTTCTGATAATCCTGTATATCCACCTAAAGAAAATACTTGTTTCAAACTAGTACGTTGAATGGCTTTCACCATATCATTGGTTACTGGAATATGTTTACTAGAACTATCCGATGTACCACTGCTTAATGCAAAATATTTTACTTTTCCTGGCCAACAAACATCTTCTTCATTGTGTAGTGATTTATTCCACCATCTCGCGTGCATCGAATTGTAATCATGTACAGGGACAGTTGCGCGAAATTTATTCATTACATTGCGACTATTCACCATGCCCGAAAAATTATACGTTTGGCCGAACATGGTGAATTGTGATTTCCGCAATAACTTTTTCAATTCTCTCTTTTGGTAGTATATAGGCGCCTTCTCTTCAAACCGTATCCGATGTCGAAACTCAATTCCCTTTTTTATAATACTACCTAATAGAGGCATAAAATCAGATTAATTTTTTTCACTATTTTTATAAATAAAAATTATTATTAAATTTAATTTTTATGCATTTACTAGCTCCATATTTTTAATGATTTCATCTCCAAATTCTGAACACTTAAGTAGTGTGGCACCTTCCATTAAACGATGGAAATCGTAAGTAACTCTTTTAATAGCGATGCTTCGTTCTATTCCTTTGTAAATTAAATGAGCAGCTTCTAACCAACCAAGATGTTCCATCATCATTGCTCCAGAAAGAATTACTGACCCTGGATTTACTTTATCTAGTCCAGCATATTTAGGTGCAGTGCCATGAGTAGCCTCAAAAATCGCATGACCAGTAACGTAATTGATATTTGCTCCTGGAGCAATACCAATTCCACCAACTTGCGCCGCCAATGCATCTGATAAATAATCGCCATTTAAATTAAGTGTTGCAATAACATCGAAATCTTCGGGGCGAGTTAAAACTTGTTGTAAGGCAATATCAGCTATTGCATCTTTTATCAAAATTTTTCCAGCAGCTAAAGCTGATTTTTGTTCTGCATTTGCAAATTCTTCACCCTTTTCTTTTTTTGTACGTTCCCATTGACTCCACGTATAAACTTTGTCACCATAATTATTTTCAGCTAATGCATATCCCCAATCACGAAATCCACCTTCAGTATATTTCATGATGTTACCTTTATGAACTAGGGTAACAGATTTACGTTTGTGCAATATTGCAAAATCAATAGCTGCACCAATTAAACGCTCGGAACCCAATTTACTTACTGCTTTAATTCCGATACCAACATTAACATTTGTATTTTCTGAGTTTGTTGGAATTCCTGCAGAATCTAAATAACTCTTTGCCTTTTCAGCCGTTCCAAATCTAATTTTATTAAATTCTTTAGGAAATTCTTTTGCTAAAAATTCCATCACTTTCGCATTCTCTGGACTGCCAGCAGCAAATTCAATTCCGGCATAGATGTCTTCTGTATTCTCACGAAAAATAGTCATATCCACTGCATTTGGATTTTTAACTGGCGACGGTGTTCCTTCAAACCAACGAACTGGACGTAAGCAAACATATAAATCTAAAATCTGGCGCAATGCAACATTAAGAGAACGAATACCACCACCAACTGGTGTTGTCAATGGTCCCTTTATACCAACTAAATATTCATTGAATGCATCAAGTGTTGCATCTGGTAACCAATTTCCAGTTTCGTTAAATGCTTTTTCTCCTGCTAAGACTTCTTTCCATACAATTTGCTTCTTTCCATTATATGCTTTATTAACTGCCGCATCCATTACGCGAACACTTGAAGCCCAAATATCGGGACCAGTTCCATCTCCTATTATAAATGGTATTATTGGGTTGTTAGGTACATTCAGTTTACCGTTCTGAATTGAAATTTTCTCTCCTTGCATGATATAAATCTTATTTTTTGTGTTGTTATTATTTATAAAATAGTTATTCTAATTCTAGCCCCAATTGTTTACGAAATTCTTCTAAATCAGGATTTTTTTCAACCATTTTAAGGTAACGCTCTTTGTTCGTGTATGCAACATCATCAGTTCCTGCACGTTCTTCAATACGTGTTATTAATTGCAAATGGAAATTATTAAGTTGCTTACGCAAATAATCCATTAAGTTTTGTTTCTCCTCTTGCAATAAATTATTTTGTGATTGGTTATGAATTACCAGCTCAATAGTTTTTTCATCTAGTAGAATTGGTTTGTCCATTGTTAATGTGGTAAACAGTTGGATTTTTTTTTCACGTTGTTGTTGCAAAGCAAAATCTTCCCACACTTTCTGCAATCTTTCGTTATCAATTTTGTCAACAGGTAACTCATCAATATGGATTGATTTCTCTTCTTCCTTAACAGGCGCTATTTTACTTAATGCATTTAGTGATGTCCCTTTTAAAAGGCTGCCTCCTAATCGTGCAGTAGCACTAACGGGCGACTTATGTAATATGGTTTCCTGAATCGTGTCAAGGACTTTTGCGTTCGGCTTCATAGCAGAAGTTTTCTGCTCAAATTCGTCTGAAACCCCTTCCTTAACTTCGACTTTACTTATTGTTATTATTGGTTCTTGAAACACATCCTTAACAGTCTCCATCTTAACTAAAACTTCTTTTTCTACAACTTTTGTAATTATGTTTGAAGAAGAAGATGAAATAGAAGTTATACTTTGATTAACTACCTCAAAGTTTTTTTTTTCGTAAACAGGGAAATGCGTAGTAGCAGGTAATCCACCATTGGCGGTTGTACACATGCGAATTAATGTGAGTTCAACATGTAAACGTTGATTTTTTGCTGAACGATATTCTAGATCACACTTATTACAAATTTCTAATAGTTGAAGTAATAATATTGGTGGTGTTTGTGCTGCTTGTTCTTTATATCGCTCTCTGATATTTTTACTAACTTCTAATAGAGGAATTGTAACAACATCTTGACAAACTAATAAATCACGAAAATGAGATCCTAATCCATTAATGAAATGATGACCATCAAATCCATCTCCTAAGAGTTCGTTAAACAAAAGTAATATTGCAGGGATATTTCCATTTACAAGATCATCTGTAACTCGAAAATAATAATCATAATCTAAGATACTAAGATTTGTTATAACATCTTTATAAGTTATGCTTGTGCCCGCAAAACTTACAATTTGATCAAAGATTGATAATGCATCACGTAGAGCACCATCCGCTTTTTGAGCAATAATATGCAAAGCATCAGCTTCCGCACTTATTCCTTCTGAACGAGAAACATATTCCAAGTGAGTAGCAATATCTTCTACTTGAATTCTATTAAAATCAAAAATTTGACATCGCGATAATATGGTTGGAATAATTTTATGCTTTTCAGTTGTCGCAAGTATGAAAATTGCATAAGGTGGGGGCTCTTCTAACGTTTTCAGAAAAGCATTAAAAGCACCAGAAGAAAGCATGTGAACCTCATCAATAATGTATATCTTAAATTCCCCTGAATGTGGCGCATAACGTACTTGTTCAACTAAATTACGAATGTCATCTACGGAATTGTTCGACGCCGCATCTAACTCATAAATATTTAGCGATTGACCAGCATTAAAACTCTTGCAAGATTCACATTCATTACACGCTTCAATATTTTCAGCAATATTTCGACAATTGATGGTTTTGGCAAGAATTCGAGCGCAAGTAGTCTTACCTACACCACGTGGTCCGCAAAACAAAAAGGCTTGAGCCAAGTGCTTTGTTTTAATCGCATTTTTTAAAGTATTGGTGATGTGAGATTGCCCTACAACGGTATCAAAGGTTGCAGGACGGTACTTCCGAGCAGAAACAACAAACTGATTCATATTCCTACAAAGTTAACCCAAATTAGCCTAAAAAACACTTAGGCATATCCGCTAAAAACTACTCACTTTCAGCTACTTGAATTTCAATCAAAACTGAGTTTTGAACAGTATTGCCAAAAAACAGCTATTTTTCGCCATGTTTAAAATAGAAAAACTCAATAAAAAGGAGCCAACATTATTTTATTTTTTCCTATTAATACATCTGTTGCCAGTTATTTTATTAACTCCATTTGTAAGTCTCGATGGTGCGGCCCATTTATACAATGGTCGGTTGTTGCACTCACTATTCTTTGAAAGCAGCAATATTGTAAACCAATTTTTTGAATTTAATCCTGTTCCACAACCAAATTGGATTTGCCAAACATTAACTGCACTATTATTAACATTTTTACCTGCTTGGTTAGTAGAAAAGATTATTATTAGTCTCATTATACTTATTGGTGCAATTGGCTTCAGATTACTAACTTTTGAATTTAATACAAAATCAGGTTGGATGAGTTGGCTTTACTTTCCGATGATCTATAATTTCGCATTTAGTTTAGGGTTTTACAATTACGCTATTGGATTTTCGATGATTTCGTTTTTATTAATATTTTGGATAAGAAATAGAAATTATAATTTTAATAGTACACAGTTTATATTTCTAATAATTGGTACTATAGTCCTCTATTTTTCTCATATTTTAATATTTTTATTCGCAGGACTTTTCATGTTTATTATAACGATGAATGATTATCGATTAAATGACAAAAAGAAAATATGGACTCAATTAAAATCTTTAATAATAATATTTATTCCTGTTCTCATTCTATCATTATGGGTGATTTTTTTTACAAGTTCAAATACAAATCCTACTCAATATACTACTTTTATCGATCGAATAAATAATATTATTAGTGCAGGGTTTTTAGTCTTTTTTGATTTTAATAAAGATGCCCCTTTTACTCGAGCATATTTTGTAACACTAATTGCAATTACCATTTGGTCATTGAAAAACTTTTCCATACATCCTTATCAAAAGGCGATGATGATGATTACCATTAGTTGCTTTCTATTAATTTTTATAATCCCTGATTCTCTTGCATCTGGGGGTATAATTACTGTTCGAATAGTGCAGATTTTTTATTTAACTTGGATGATATGGCTAATAACATTAAATATTCCCAGGAGAGGAAGAGTAGTCATCGCTTTTATTTCAGTGCTATTTAGTTTAGTCTTATCAGTAAGAAACTATTCGAGAAGAAAAGATTTAAGTGATTTCGCAATAACATATATGGAAGCTGCTAAAAGAATTGAAAAGGGAAGCATTGTAGTTCCACTTAACTATGACAGTAATTGGCTTCACAATCATTTATGTGATTATATGGGTGTAGATAAAGATATTGTTGTTTTGAAAAATTATGAAGCGGTATCAAAATCATTTCCATTAGTATGGAAAAAGGGAATGGATCCTGAATTGCATTTAGGTGATTTTCCAGCAAGTAAAATGCCATGTATCACCATTTCCAATTTTGAAAAATATTCTGGATTAAAAGTTAATTACATTACTGTGCAGATGAAACCAGAATTGGCAAATGATTCCTGTACTAAATCTACCTTTCAGCAGCTAGATTCTTTTTTTGAACCTTTAACTCAATGGACTAATACTGATGTAAGAATTTATAAAAGAAGAATTAATTTATAGTCACTCAATACATTTAAAAACATTATTATTCACCGAGCCATTTCTTGAAATCACCAGCGCGTTCTCTACTAACAAATATATCTTCTGATGCAGTAGGCTTAAGATTTATTTTTAGCTTACCATTAAAATGATTATGAATAGCCTCAATTGTTTTCGGACAAATAATATATTGTCTATTTGCCCTGAAAAAAAATTCCGAATCAAGCAATTGTTCTAATTCATCGAGAGAATGATCAACAACATATCTCTGATCGGAAAATGTCCGTATAAAACTAACTTTTTCTTCCGTATAAAAATATGCTATTTCCGATAAAATGATAGGAATAAACCGTTGTCCTTGTTTTACTAAAAATCGTTGCTTATAGGTAACTACTTGTTCTTTTCTTAATGCTAAAAGTACTGCCTCAATATCTAAACCTTTTTGTAAGATTTTCTCATCACCATAAAGCATTTCAAATTTATCAATACCACGCTTTAAATCGTCGGGATTAATAGGTTTTAATAAATAATCAATACTGTTTACTTTAAAGGCACGTATTGCATATTCATCGTAAGCAGTAGTGAAAATAATCGTACTCTTTACGTCGACTTGATTAAAAATTTCAAAACTTTGACCATCTGCAAGTTCAATATCCATAAGGATTAAATCTGGATGTGGAAATGATTTCAACCATTCAACGGATGATTGAATACTGTCCGTAACAGCTTCAATAGTTATTTCAGGATAAAATTCTTCAATCATTTTTCGAATACGTTTTGCTGCTAACGCTTCATCTTCAATAATTAATATTTTCATGTTTTTTAATTCAATAATAAAGGTATAGTTACTATAAAATCATCAGGGTTTTCAATGATGTCAATACCCGGCTTATTTAGTAGTTTATATTTGGCAGCAATATTTGCTAATCCTAATCCAATGGACGTGACTAACATGGTTTTTTTTTGAAAATTATTTTTTACAATTAATAAATTATCTCCTCCAGTTGTAATTGTTATCAATAATGGTTTTGATACTGAAACTATATTATGCTTTACTGAATTCTCTACAAGAATTTGCAAAGTTAGTGGAGGAATTAAGAAATGTTTAAATTTTTCATCTATATCAATTATCATAGAAATACCATCCTCAAATCGCGTTTTCAATAAAAAAAAATAGGCATTTAAAAAAGCTAATTCTTCATTTAATGTTGAAAGTTCTTTTTCATTACTTTGAAGTAAATAGCGATATACTACGGATAACTGGTTTACAAATTTGATAGCTTTAACAGGATTATCTTCAATTAAGGCGGAAAGAGTGTTTAAGGAATTAAATAAAAAATGAGGACTAACTTGATTTTTTAATGCATCAAATTGACTTTGGAGATTTGCCTTTTTGAGTTTTTCAGTTTCAGAGACTGAATTTTGCCATTCACGAAAATAAAAATTTAATTCATAAATTGTTATAGCGATATAAACAAAGAAAAGTACGACTACTACATTGTAAATGTAATCATTCATTGATACTTTATTTCCCCAAAAGTGTATGCTGTCATAAAACTTTGTAATGAGTAATGAGCCGATAATAGAAAGTAAAGTTGAAAATATCAACTGCCTCCAAACTCTCGAAAAGGTTTGTTTTATGGAAGGGAAATAGTTTCTTAATAGTATCACGATATAGCGATTCAAATGCCATAAAACCAAAGTATTTAAAAACGATGAACCGAAACATTTTGCAAATGATTGATTATGGATCAGCCATTCGTCGGAGTAAAAAATAATTGTTGATAGTATCGAAAATAACGGAACTGCAATTATGCGTAACCACCGATCTTTTAATTTATTTACTAGCATGATTCAGTATTTGTCGGATGGAAATAACATGCATTAGGAATGCAAATGGAACAATAAAACCGGGCAACCAGATAAATGGGAAATGTGTAATGATCGTATTGGCGGGCTCATTCATAAAAACTCTAAATGAAGTCGGTGCTGATAGAAATGCAATAACTACAATGTTAAGAAGAAAAAGAATTCCCATAATATTCCAAGCAATTACTGCATTCGGTGATAATTTGTTTTTCTTTATCAAATATGCAACAGGAATGGCACTAACTCCAACTATCACATCAAAATTTAATCCTTCGAATGTCATCTGCTTGGGCAAAAAACCTTTAACATATAATCCCCATAATATTAACTCAATAATGATTCTGAAACTTTGAATGAGCACAGGAATAAATGTACTTAAAGATTGATAAAAAACTGCAGTTCTCTTTCTGTTTGCTATAATCAATACAAATAATATGGGTGGTAAAATCACAAATAATACTGGAGGAGGTATCATTGTATAATTTTGTATCAATGATGTTTGGGAATAAGCAATTAATATTCCTAGCCATATTGCAATACCAAATCCCCAATATTGCGTTTTTCTAGGCCACCTATTCCTAATAAAATTCATCATAAACAGGAAAATACTAGCAACAAGTCCAATGAATATAATTTGTAATAAAGTGGAATCTTCGTAAACCATTACTTTAATTAATTGCTTTTTAAAATAGTACTTTAATGTACCTATTGGGGCTGAATTTACGTGTTTATTTGTTATTCGTCCTAATTTCGAATTGTTTCATTTGCAAATCACGATCATTTGGATGACAACACTTGTGGGATGAATCATCGCGTTTAACTGATGAATCGCACGAATGTGACAAGTTTCCTACTTTTCTAATGAATTGGTGTTTGATTTCTTGTTGAATCCGATATTTTTGCATTTCAATTTAGTAACAACATGAATAAGTTAATGAATTATGCACTTGGTCATTGGGTAGCAGGATCTGATGACGGTCAAGTATTATACAATGCTATCAATGGAAAAGAAATAGCATCTGCAAGTAGCAAAGGTTTAGATTTTGGAATGATGTTAGAATATGGACGGTCTAAAGGCGGTAACACATTACGAAAACTTACCTTCCATGAAAGAGGGCGTATGCTAAAAGCATTAGCCATTCATTTAAATGCAAAGAAAGAAGATTTTTATAAAATTAGCTGGGCAACAGGCGCAACAAGAGTTGATAGTTGGGTAGATATTGACGGTGGGATCGGAAATCTTTTTGCCTATGCTAGTTTACGTCGACAGTTTCCTAATGATACTTTTTGTTTGGAAGGTGATGTTGCTAAACTCTCGAAAAATGGAACTTTTATTGGTCATCATATTTGTGTTCCTAAAGAAGGAATTGCAATTCACATCAATGCATTTAATTTTCCTGTATGGGGAATGCTTGAAAAGATTGCTGTAAATTTATTAGCTGGTGTTCCTGCTTTGGTAAAGCCAGCAACTGTAACGTGTTTTCTTACTGAAGCAGTCGTTCGCGAAATCATCGCATCTAAAATTCTTCCTGAAGGCGCATTACAATTAATATGTGGATCAGCGAACGGAATTTTAGATCATGTAATTAGTCAGGATATTGTTACATTCACTGGTTCAGCATCAACAGGAAAAATGCTGAAATCGCATCCCAGAATTCTTGAAGAAGCTGTTCCTTTTAACATGGAAGCGGATTCATTAAATTGTTGTGTGCTGGGTGCAGATGTGAATCCAAACATGGCAGAGTTTGATCTTTTTATCAAAGAAGTGCAACGCGAAATCACAACTAAAGCAGGTCAAAAATGTACCGCTGTTCGGCGAATTATGGTTCCCGAAAATTTGATTGAAGATGTTCAAATTGCTTTAGGAAAACGACTCGCATCAACAACAATTGGTGATCCAAATGTGGAAGGTGTTAGGATGGGAGCGCTTGCTTCTTTCACACAATTAGAAGAAGTAAAAAGTAAAGTTTTAGAGCTTTCAAAAACACAAGAAATCATTTATGGTAGTCTCAATAAAGTAGATACTATTGGTGCAGATACTGAACGTGGTGCATTCTTCTCCCCAATACTTTTTTTTAATAAAGATCCATTTAAAAATACCGATTGTCACAATCTAGAACCTTTCGGACCAGTATCTACTTTGATGCCCTATAAAACTACTGAAGACGCAATTATGCTGGCTAAGATGGGTAAAGGCTCTTTAGTTTGTAGTATCATTACGGCTAACGATAAAATTGCTAAAGAATTTGTTTTGGGGTCCGCCTCTATGCACGGACGAATTTTAATCTTAAATAATGATTGTGCGAAAGAAAGTACCGGTCATGGTTCTCCAATGCCGATGTTAACGCACGGTGGTCCAGGTAGAGCAGGGGGTGGTGAAGAAATGGGAGGGAAGCGTGGTGTGTTTCATTACTTACAACGTACCGCAATACAAGGATCTCCAACTACACTTTCTAATATTACCAACGTGTATCAGTATGGTGCAAAACAAATTGAAAAGGATATTCATCCTTTCCGCAAACACTTTGAAGAATTAGAAATTGGTGAGACTGTTGTTAGCCATAAGCATACTGTTAGCGAAGCAGACATTAGCAACTTTGCAAATGTAAGTGGTGATAATTTTTACGCTCACATGGATGCAACTTCTCTTGAAGGAACCATCTTTACTCAACGCGTTGCTCATGGTTATTTTGTTTTATCGAAAGCTGCAGGGTTATTTGTTGATCCTAAAAAAGGTCCTGTAATGTTAAATTATGGATTAGAAGAATGTCGTTTCACAAAACCAGTTTATCCAGGTATGACTATTGGAGTTCGATTAACAGTGAAAGAGAAAGTAGATACGGAAAAGAAAAATGAGGAAGATATTGCAAAAGGAATTGTAAAATGGCTCGTGGACGTTTATGATGAAACGAACGAAACTGTTGCCATTGCAACAATTTTAACGATGGTAAAAAAGTTAAATCAAAATTAATAATCTCTTTTTACATAACAAACTTCACATCAACAATTAAATACTGTAATGCACCAATTGATGCGTTAATAAATATGGAACTAACAAAAGTATATTCACAAATTGAAAATGGAATTGGAACGGTTACTTTTTTTCATCCACAAAGCAATTCTTTACCTGGAAAAATTTTAAATTGGTTAGCGGATGAAATTGCAATGTTGGGAGAACATCCAGATGTTCGTGTAATAGTTTTAAAGAGCGAAGGCGAAAAAGTATTTTGTGCTGGTGCATCTTTTGATGAATTAGTTGCAATCGAAAATATGGACGAAGGAGCAAATTTTTTTTCGGGCTTTGCAAAAGTTATTAATGCTATTCGTATGGCACCCAAATTTGTTATAGCTCGTGTTCAAGGAAAAGCTGTTGGTGGTGGTGTAGGAATTGCATCTGCCGCTGACTATACTTTAGCTACAACTTCTGCATCTATTAAGCTAAGCGAATTAGCAGTAGGTATCGGGCCCTTTGTGGTAGGCCCTGCTGTAGAACGCAAAATCGGTACCGCAGCTTTTTGCCAACTAACAATTGATGCTACGAAATGGCAAGAAGCATCATGGGCAAAAGAGAAAGGAATGTATGCTGAGATTTTTAATACTATCGTAGAACTAGATTCGGCTGTTAACGAATTAGCAATGCAATTAGCTAAAAGTAATCCAGAAGCTATGCGAATGTTAAAAGTGGTTTTTTGGGAAGGAACTGATCATTGGGATCAACTCCTTGCAGAACGCGCAAATATGAGTGGTATGCTCGTACTTTCAGAATTTACGAAGAATTCTATTGCTAAATTTAAGCACGGTTCTAGGTAGTCAACTGGTAGTTCAGATTTTTTTATTATTATTACGTAACATTTTCTGGCTGGGAAGATTTTAATAAATAATTCGTACCATAATGAGGAGTTTAATTTTCACACTGGTTATACTCTTTATTGGCAATATTTCAGGATTCTCACAAGTGCCTACATGGGCTTGGGCAAAAAAGTCTGGTGGTAATTCATCCGACTACGGAACAAATATTTCAACAGATACATTAGGAAACGTTTATTCTACTGGATTTTTTAGTAGTGATTCAATTTATTTTGGACCACTTCTCTTACGAAATTTTGGATCGGGAAATATTTTCCTTGTTAAACACGATCCGCAAGGAAATGTATTGTGGGCAAAAAGAATAGGAAATATAGGCTTTGATGGTGCATTTGGTATCACTACAGATATAAATGGCAATGTGTTTTTAACTGGATTTTTTACAAGTCCTACTATTACTTTTGGATCGATTATTTTAACTAATAATGGCAGCTACGATGTTTTTACTGCAAAATTTGATCCTTCAGGAAATGCTATTTGGGCGAAAAAATTTGGAGGATCTAATGATGAAATTGGTTACAGCATTGCAACCGACTCTAATGAAAATGTTTTTATTACTGGTTCATTTAATAGCCCATCTATATTTTTTGGATCCTCAACGGTGCTAAATCCTAATTCCTCTTCTGATATTTTTATTGCTAAATACGATAGTTTAGGTAATGAGATTTGGGCTAAAATGGCTGGTGGGATAGATAATGATGCTAGTCAAAGTATTGCAGTAAGTGCTATTGGAGAAGTTTGCATTACAGGTTATTTTAATAGTTCTAGTATTGTTTTTGGATCTACCATTTTATATAATAATATCCCAGGTTACGGTGAAATATTTATTGCCAAATATGATAATAATGGCAATGTAGTTTGGGCAAAAGCTGTATCAAAATTTGCAGGTGGTTTGGGAGAAGATAAAGGTAAAGGCATTTGCTTTAATAACAATGGAGATATTTGGATCACTGGATCTTTTTATAGCCCATCAATATCATTTGATTCGCTTACACTAAAGAACTCTGACTCTTTAGGATTAACAAAAGATATTTTTATCGCTAAACTTAATTCGTCTGGAAATATATTATTTGCAAAAAGCGAAGGTGGTGCTGCTCAATCCGATTATGGAAACGCAATTGTTGTTGATAAAAACGATAATGCGTATGTCACTGGAACTTTCGCTAGTGCACAGCTTAATTTTGGGTTAATAACGTTAATAAATAAAGGTGGTTATGATGTGTATATTGCAAAATTTGATTCGAATTGTAATGAATTATGGGCTTTAGATGTTGGCGCGATAGGCGTAGAAGGTGGCCGAGGTATTGCAAATTGTAATGATGGAAGTATTTATGTTATCGGTGACTTTTATAGCTTTTTTATTACATTTAATTCTCAAAGTATTACTAATTCTGGATCAAATGATATCTTCATCGCTAAGTTAAATAATGTAACAGGAATAAAAGAGAATTTCCGTCTTAATGCAAACGTAAATTTATTTCCAAATCCAACTAGTGGATCCATAAATATTAAATGTGTTTCAACTATCAAGGATCTTAAAATTACAAATCTTGCTGGTCAACTTTTAGTTCATTTAAAACCTAATGAAAACGAAGTTAATTATCAATTTGAAAATGACGGAATTTATTTCGTTCAAATTGAAAATAGTACCACAATAGAAACTAAAAAAGTGATTGTTGTAAAGTAATTATTTTGTTTAAATTTTCCCTGCATCAATCATTGCCTTTAACTTTAAAATGGATGCTACCGATAACCCATCACGAATTTCACCACGCATCGCCATTTGAAATACTTCTTCAAAGGGTAATTTACGAACATGTAATTCCTCTGTTTCTTCTGGTGAACTACCCACATATTTCAAACCTTTAGCAACATAAGTAAATGAGATCTCATTAGAGACAGAATTTGAAAGTTGCATCGATAAAATCATTTCAAATGAAGTAGCTTCTAACCCAACTTCTTCCAGTAATTCACGCTTCGCACCTTCAATAGGATCTTCTCCTTCTGGACAACCTCCTTCTGGAACTTCCCATTCATAAGAATTCATCGTAAAACGAAATTGTCCAACAATCCATGTATTATAATCTTCATCTAAAGGAATTATTGCAATAGCTTTATTCTTAAAATGAACAACACCATAAATCCCATCATTACCAGCAGGATTTATTACTTGACTCTCAATAACACGAATCCAGGTATTATCATATTTAATTTCGGATGAAATTGTTTTCCATGGATTTTTTTGTTCATTCATAATTTATTTTATAGAACTGCAAATTAAAAGAATTGAAATCAACATCTTTGATATATTCTTTCATTAGATAAAATAAATATGTCAGCAATAAGTAGAATTGGGGTTTTTACCTCGGGAGGCGATGCCCCTGGAATGAACGCATGTATACGAGCCGTAGTTAGAACAGCCATTGCAAATGAAAAGCAAGTTTATGGAATACAACGAGGCTATCAAGGTATGATTGAGGATGAGTTTATTCCTTTAACTTCACGATCTGTAAGTAATATTATACAAAGGGGAGGTACGATTTTAAAAACAGCAAGAAGCAAAGATTTTATGACTGCTGATGGACGAAAAAAGGCATATCAACATCTTCAAAATCATCAAATAGACGCTTTGATTGCTATTGGTGGGGATGGTACCTTTACGGGTGCTGAGATTTTCTGTAATGAATATCCTGATATCCGTATAATCGGAATTCCAGGTACCATCGACAACGATTTAGCCGGTACAGATTTTACGTTGGGTTTTGATACCGCCGTTAACACTACAATTGAAGCAATCGATAAAATTAGAGATACTGCTGCTGCCCATGATCGTTGTTTTTTTATAGAAGTAATGGGACGTGACTCAGGTTGTATCGCACTGTGGGCAGGTGTTGCGGGTGGAGCTGAAGCAATTTTATTACCCGAACATGATACCAACCTTGATGCACTCATTGAAAAACTTGAATCAGGTGCTAAAAGAAATAAATCAAGCAGTATCGTTATAGTGGCCGAAGGAGAAAAAAATGGAGGAGCACAAAATGTTGCTCAACAAGTAAAATCTCGATTACCAGATTACGAAACTAAAGTTACTGTTTTAGGTCATGTTCAAAGAGGTGGAAGTCCTTCTGCTTTCGATCGGATTTTTGCAGCAAAATGTGGAGTAAAATCGATTGAAGCATTAATAGCAGGCGAAAATAGAGTGATGGTAGGAATTCGTGATAATAAAATGAGTTATACTCCTCTTTCCAAAGCTACAAAACAACATGATCCTCTTGACAAGGATTTATACCGAATGATAGATATTCTAGCCTTATAAAACAATTTATAGTAGATTTCATTGATGCATACTTTTGTATTAATTTCGTCGTTTAAATGTTCGAAAAACCAACTTATGAAAAATAATATTCTATTACTATTTGCTTGCACAATGGTATATTCTGCATCTGCTCAACAAATTTTGTCGAAAAAAGGATATCCTATTTTGCCCGAAAAAGGTGAATGGAGTGTAGGATTCGATGCTGTTCCCTTTTTACAATATGCGGGGAATCTCTTTAACGGAAATAATAAAAATGATGCTCCTGAAGCATCCTATAAAAAAAACAATCCTTACACTTTTTCTGGTCTTTATGTTAAAGATGAAAATACTGCTTATCGTGCAAAAATTCGATTAGGGTTAAATAGTACTAAAACTGATACACTAGTTCAAAATTTAGTAAACCCTACTTCAGCAGAAAAAGTTGCTGATGAAACGAAAGTGAATGATACAAAAATTACGCTTGGCTTAGGTATTCAAAAATGGAAAGGTCACGGACGATTAAAAGGAATTTATGGTGCTGAAGGTTTAATTTCGATTAGCGGACATAAAACTAAATATACGTATGGGAATCCTTTAAGTAGTCAAAATCAAATAGCAAATCGTTTGAAATCAGAAAAAGAAGGTACAGGCTTCGGTTTACAAATTCGTGCGTTTCTTGGCGTTGAGTATTTCTTTGCACCAAAAATGTCAGTAAGCGCAGAATACGGATGGGGGCCATCAATAAATAGTATAGGATCAGGTGAAGTTCAAAAAGATTCCTGGACAGGAAATAGTGTTAATACTACCATCGAAAAAACTGGCAAATCAAGCTCTTTTGGTTTTGATATCGATAATGCTGGTGGAGCAATCAACTTGAGTTTGTACTTCTAATTAAATTCCGTTTCAATAACATAAAAAAAACCTTCAATATTATTGAAGGTTTTTTATTTTAGAAATATAATAATTGGAATAGCTATTAAATAAATACCAAATGCTATTCCAAAATTTTTCCAAGCAGCTTGTACTTTCATACTTCTAGCTTTTTTTTTGTAACCATTATAATAATTGGGGTTCTCAATTATTACACTATTTGGAATTCCGAGATTTGATTTCTTTACTGGTGTAACAGAACAACATATTGCAGGAATTAACCCAATAAATGGTGTGAATAATATGGAAGTTAAAAAAGTGCCAGCTCCAGCATTAGGAGCGTATTTATAGAATTTTATTGCATCATTTACTCCGTTCATTGAATCTCTATCAGCATCTAAAATACTTTTTTCATTAATAGGTTTAAATTCGTTTGAAAAAATGTCTTTTGTTCCATTTTCATATCTAATCAATAAAATATCCGCTATAGGGAGTGAATAATTAGGACCATTTAGATTATCGAACTTTTTATAAATAACATTAATTTTATTTACTTCAATGATTTTTGTTTTAATATCCTCTCCATTTTTCTTAGTTAATAAATCTTGAGAAGTACATTTTGTAATTATACATATAAAACATATGAAACACACTAGCACATATTTTTCCATAAAATGTAAGAATTAATAAATTTTTAATGCAGAAAATTACCAATGGATTTCCTAGTTTCCCAAAGCTTTTTGATAATCTTCCCACTTTTGTTCTTTAAAAATATTAGCACCAAAATATTTTAACACTGCATCCAATTGTGGAACGGTTTGGTATCCTGCAAGAGGAGATAATAATGCGAATTTCTCATCCATAAAAATAAAACTCGGATAACTCATCTGTCCACTTAAAAGTGAAAGCGCTAATTCATTAGCCTTATATTCAGGTTTGAATACAAATAACTTATCCTGAAAATGTATCGTATCATGCGTCTCAGCATCAAGTCGAACAGCATAATAATGATCATTCATGTATCGAATTATTGAAGTGTCCTTAAAAGTGGAGGCATCCATCTTTTTACACCACCCACACCAAGATGTTGAAATATCAATAAATAATTTTTTAGGAGCCACATTATTTTTAGCTACGGCTTGCTCAAAACTCATCCATTGAATGTCATTTGAATTTTGCAATTTATTTTCAGATTGTCCATTGCACGAAGCATTTAAAAAAAGGGTACTGCTAAGAATTAAGATTATTTTTGATAGTTTCATAGGTTATTGCACGTCAATTTTAAATTTTTAAAATCATTATTTTACTTCGCCCATCAATTTTCTTACCAATGGAGAAATTGCTATTAAAACCAATCCACTTATTAACGCATATATTGCCAATTGATGGTAACCATCTGTGTAAGAAATTAATTTCTCTGACAGTGTAGCATTACTGTTAGGTGATACCATTCCAGCACCAAGTATTCCTGCAACATATTGACCGTAGGCACTAGCAAGAAACCACATTCCCATCATCACACCTTGTAATTTTTGTGGGGAGAGTTTGGTCATGATCGATAGCCCAATAGGCGAAAGGCATAATTCCCCAAAGGTAATGATGAAATAAGCAAATGTGAATACATTTAATGAAGTTATTCCTTGTGCATTCGCAAAAAAGCGTGTAGCATAAAAGATGTAAAACGCTGCTGCTAAAATCAAGAACCCTAAACCAAATTTTATTAAGGTATTGGGCTCTATTTTTCGCTTGCTCATCCACACCCAAAGTAAACCAAGTAATGGAGCAAAGATGATCACAAAAAGCGCATTGGAAGAGTTATTTACACCGTTAGGATCAAGCTTTATTCCAAGCACATGATTGTCTAAATTATTTGCAGCAAATAAACTTAAGGATCCGCCACTTTGCTCGTAAAAAGCCCAAAACAATATGGAGAATAATATAAATACCAAGGCAGCAACTAATTTTTTGCGTTCCTCAACGGTGCATTTTGACATTTCATAAAATACATAAATTAAGGTGCACGGGCCAATGATGTACATAAACCAATCTGTATACTCGGATTTCGCAACCATAATCATGATTACAGGAATTACCAATAACGATCCGATATATACTGCATATTCATACCAACTTTTGCCTTTTCCTTCCGCTGGATTTAGTGGGGATAATCCAATAGGTCCCATCGAACGTTGAGTGAAAATAAATGTAATTAAGCTAATCGTCATTACGATAGCTGCCAATCCAAAAGCTAAATTCCAAGAATAACTTTTTGCAATCGCAATACAAGCATATCCACCAAGTAAAGCACCTACATTTATTCCTGCATAAAAAAGAGAAAAACCAGCATCTCGTCTGCTATCATTTTTATGATACAATGCACCAACCATCGTAGAGATATTCGGCTTGAAAAATCCGGTTCCGATGATGGTAAAACTTATTCCTAAAAAGAAAAATTGTAGTGGGTCAAATGCAAGGATACAACTCCCGGTTATCATCAATAAGCCACCCCAAAAAAGTGATTTACGAAATCCTAATATCTTATCAGCAAATAATCCTCCTATAAAAGTGAAAGCATAAACAAAAGCTTGCGTAGCACCATATTGCAGGTTAGCAACGTCTTCTTTCATCATTAATTTACTAACCATGAAAACGGTAAGCATACCTCTCATTCCATAGAAACAAAAGCGTTCCCACATCTCTGAAAAGAACAAATACCACAATTGCTTTGGATATTTACCCTTAAAGTCTTGAATCTCGTCTAATGTCATAATCTTGTTTTTTGATGAATCTATTATCTTCAAAGTAATTGTTTTTCCAAGTCCTTTCCAAAAAAACAAAAAAGCTCTGAAATTCTTGACTTCAGAGCTTTTTCGATAAAGG
>JANXSD010000016.1 GCA_025352785.1 Bacteroidota bacterium | reverse complement strand
TAGATTCGGTCCAATAATTAAAGCATGTCTCCTTTCTGCAATATCTTGCAAATGACTTATGGTACTTGTTCCGTCTCCTCCAACTCCATTTAAACCTATTAGCAAAGGACTTGTAAGTGAATCATAAGAAAGAGGTTTATAAATATAAAAAGATAAAGTGCTAGAGTATGTTGAATAAATACCATCTAGTTTAATTGAATCCTTACTTTGTCCTGTAGGATAACTTTGTGCAGATATATATTGAGAACTCAAACAACAAAATATTAATAGTACTACAGAAATCTTTTTCATAATCTGATTTATAAAATGACAAGTTTTATCAATTTTTGATTTGAACCATAACTGACTTTTATAAAATACAATCCAGCAGTTAGATCTTTTGTGTATAACAAATAGTTTAATTTGAAGTCATCGTTATGAGTTTCTAATATTTGTGGTTTAAATTCTTTAAATCTTAAATCACTAGGAAACATTCAAAAGTTTAATGCATAAATAATTCAATGCTCTTTCGAAACACAATTTATTTTAACAGATGAATTTAAGTGATTTTTATTTTATAAAATAAAAATCTTTCGAAACAATGCATGATCGCTTACTACTTTTTTCTTGTTGAGTGCCATAAAATATAGTTTATAAGATTTGTACTTAAAATCACCTTACTAAATTATCAATCTCACTAAAATCAACTTCTAATAATTAATCAAAAATAAATAAATTCATCAATAAAACAAATTATTTGAAAAAAAAGTCGATTCACTAAATCCATCACGAAGAAATAGACCCCAATATCTTCCACAAGAAACAGACATTGTCAAGCAATATGTACAATCAGAAATTAAGGAAATTGAACTCTTTCGCTTTAAAAAATCTAGATAATTACCAAAAAAAATCAACTCTTATCACCAATCATTTTTCTTATCACTCGCAACAGCTTTCATCGACTTCTCTAAATCTTTTGAAATTTCACGTGCTTTGTCGTTGAGTTGTTGCAAATAAAAATCGTATTCGGGTTTATAATATGCATTGGTTTTGTCGGTCCACTTTTCAGCTGGAAAATAAGATGCTTGCTTCCAATTAAATTCGGTAATGTCGTATTTAAATTTTCCATCCTTAAACATTAGTTTAAGTGTGTACTGAACAACTCCGCCATCCGTTGCAACGCCATTTTTATTTACAGGATTCGCAATTTTAAATCGTGCTTTACAAACGATATTGCCTTCAATAGAATCTCTTTCACGAATTACATCTGTTGGATTTTTATAATAAACATTGCACCAATCCAACGCTTTGTTGTACAATTCCAGTTTTTTCATTGCTGCAACCTCCACAACTCCTGTATAGCTAAACAGTTTTGTGCTTTCATCCATTGGTAATTTTGGTGATTGATTTACTGGTTGTGCAAATGCAGCGCAAGTAGAAATCATCAAGATGGTCAATAGTTTAATCGACTTCATGCAGTAAAATATTAAAATTGTAAATGGTTGTAATACGACAACAAATATAATTATCCTTTAACAGGAATCTTAATTCGTTGACCGCTTTTTAAAAATGTCCCTCTTCCCATCTTGTTAACCTTCTTAATTTGGTCGACAGTTGCTTGGTAACGTTGTGCGATATTCCATAAAGTATCACCTGGTTGAACCAAATGATAAATAAAAGTAGGCTTTGCGTTTTGCACAACAACCTTTTTCACTTTGGGAGAAATTATTGCTTTAGCTTGAACCGCTTTATTAATTTGTGTATCCTGATTTAACGAAGAAGAATCAGCAACCGCACTTACACTTTCAACTGTAACTTCTGTATTACATTCCGGACTATTCTCAAATGGCTTTTCCATATCCGCATACGTTTCGTCAGGATCAACCACTAACTTAACAGGAACTCTATGCGATACTGTTGCATAAATATTTAAATGCTGACCGGGATGAACAACAGAACTTTTTAAATTATTCCAATGTTTTAAATCTGCCATTGCAACATTGTTTCTATCTGCAATGCGTCCGAGGTTATCACCTTTACGAACAGTATATGGCTTTTTAATTTTCTGCGTTACAATTTTGTAAGTGTAAGCATACGATTCGTCAGAAGTATCTTTATGGCGTTGTTCAACTTGCGGATGAATAACCGCTAGCCCGCGATTAACGCTATCCAAATACAAACGTGATAGTGCTAAATCAGGAGTGGCATCACCTAAACGACCAATCTTAATTGCATCGTAATAAGAATTAAGCATGGAAGCAACAATACTATTTCTAACCCAAGGGCTACGTACTCCAAAAACAATTGATATCATACGATGATCACCACGATTTGATGTTGCCACTAAGCAAAAACGTGCAGCTTTCGTATAACCAGTTTTTATTCCATCAACTTCATTATTATAATTAATTACTAAACCATTGTGATTACGATAGGTATCATGTCCTTTTCCATTTGAAACTGTCGCATAAGGAATAGAAGTAATCTCCGTCATTTTTGGATACTTCAACACTTCCAAAGCGAGTGTTAACATATCACGTGCTGATGCTGAATTATCTAATTCATTTATTATAGCTGGCAATCCGGAAGTATTACTGTAAGCTGTTTTCTTCATTCCAAGCTCTGCGGCTTTTTGATTCATACGCTCAACGAAAGCATCCACAGAGCCAGAACAATGTTTTGCTATCCACATTGTACTTTCATTATGTGAAGCAACCATTGCCATCTTTAAAAGATCTTCAAAAGAATATTCTTCTTTCGACATTACACAAGCGAATCTTCTTCTGCTTATTTTCTTTTTAAAAGTTCTGGTAACAATTATATGATCATCTAAACAAACATTACCCGCTGCAAGATCTTCCATCGCAAGTAATCCAACCATCATCTTCGTTAAAGAGGCAATCGGATAGGCGTAATCCATATCCTTTTGCCATACGATTTTATTGCGTTTAATATCATATAATAAACCCGCTCTTACTTCATCTTCATCAGCAACGATTCCAGGAATCGTATCAAAAATGGGTGAAGCCATCACGTACCGTGAAAGCGTATCATTCCCATTAGCTTTTGATTGATTATTGAACACGAAAGCGCATATTGCAAAGCAGACTAGAAATAATCCTCTAGCGTAGCAATTAGAAATTTTCGTTTCGTTATTTTCCACCTTATGCAATAATACTTTTTTCATTCATTACTTTCTACACAAATTCAACTCAATTTAAACAGAACTATGTTAATATTATTGTACGCCTAATGTAGGCAAAAGTTACATCGTAAGTTCACTAATATTTGCTTCCTGATACAGACGCAATCAGATAAGGACTCTATTCCTAAGTATCGGTACTCATCGAGGCAGAACAAATTAAGGAATCAATTTTAGCTCTTCAATTTTTAACTAAGGTAGGAATAATTTGCTACTTAAAATTTACAAAACAAAGCAATATCTAACAAAATCAATTTTTTTTACTCTTTAGCAATACTTCAGCAATAAGGAGATCAAAAGGAACGGTGATTTTAAAATTCATTTCTTCACCTTCAACAAGAAAAACTTTATTACCTGTCGATTCATAGAGGGATGCTTCGTCGGTAAAGTTTGCGAAATCTGTTTTAGAAAAAGCAGCTTTTAACTTTGACACCTTAAAAACTTGAGGAGTTTGCACAACACGATAACTTGTACGAGGCACTGTTATGCTTTCACCATTTTTATTTACTTCACGCAAAGTATCCTTCACCTCAATAACTGGAATTGCCGAATCGTGAGCTGCAGCTTCACCATATAACCGTTCAATCATGTCAGCAGAAACAAAGGGACGTACCGCATCATGAATTGCAACGAGGCCCTCTTCACTAATTACTTCTAAGCCATTTTTCACCGACTCCGACCTAGTCTTACCTCCACTCACAATGCGATAATCAATTTTGAAATGATAGCTAGCACAAAGTTCTTCCCAATAGCGGATATACTCTTTGTTCATCACTAAAATAACTTCCATGTTTGGTTGTTGGAAGGCGGCGATGGTATGCATCAAAACGGGAATACCATTGAGTGATAAAAACTGTTTGGGCAGAGCTCCTTGCATTCGGATGCCCTGCCCACCAGCTACAATAATAACATAGCGTTTCATTAGTCGAGTATCAGCATGGCATCGCCATAACTGTAAAAACGATATTTTTCTTTTTGAGCAATTCGATATGCTTCCATAATTAAATCATAACCACCAAAAGCAGTTGTCATCATCAATAATGTTGACTCAGGCATGTGAAAATTAGTGATCATCATATTGGCAATACTGAAGTCATAAGGAGGGAAAATAAACTTGTTTGTCCAACCGGAATTTGGCTTCAACTCACCCATCGTTGAAACTGAAGTTTCTATAGTGCGCATGGTTGTTGTACCTACAGCACAAATATTTTTCTTAGCTGCCTTTCCTCTATTAACGATGTCTACTGCTTCTTGTTCGATGGAGAATTGCTCCGAATCCATTTTATGTTTTGTAAGATCTTCCACTTCAACTGGACGGAAAGTACCTAATCCTACATGCAAAGTAACTTCAGCTATGTTTACACCTTTTAACTCTAAGCGCTTTAACAATTCACGACTAAAATGCAATCCTGCTGTTGGAGCTGCAACAGCACCTTCAGTACGCGCATAAACAGTTTGGTAGCGTTCTTTATCAGCTGCTTCTGTTTTACGTTTGATGTATTTAGGAAGTGGTGTTTGTCCGAGTTGTTCAATCACATCACGAAATTCTGCTGACGTACCATCAAACAAGAAACGTAATGTTCTTCCACGAGAGGTAGTATTGTCGATTACTTCTGCAACCAACATATCATCATCACCGAAATACAATTTATTTCCGATACGGATTTTACGAGCAGGATCCACTAAAACATCCCACAATTTACTTTCTGCATTTAATTCGCGAAGCAAAAACACTTCGATTTTTGCACCTGTCTTTTCTTTATTTCCATAAAGACGTGCAGGGAACACCTTCGTATTATTCAACACAAGCACATCTCCATCATTGAAATAATCAATAATTTCCTTGAAAACTTTATGCTCTATTACTCCTGTTTTACGATGGATAACCATCATACGTGACTCATCGCGATTAGCAGTTGGATGTGTAGCTAATAGCTTTTCGTTGATGCTGAATTTGAATTGTGATAATTTCATTTGCTTACGGGCTTAATGAACCGATTTATAGGTAAAGACACAACCTGCGATTTAATGCAGCTCGTTCTTTAAGATTTTATAACACTTAATTTAAGGATTCCCTGAAAAGGAGTGCAAAGATAGTTCAGAAACAGGTCGCAACACTAATGGGGTCACTTTAATTTATTGATTATCAATGAATAAAAACTTAAATTAAGTATAACTAGTTAGTTTACAGAATATTATAGATAAATCAATGTTCCTGTTTATCATTTACACGCTTTTCAGATTGGATTTCTGCGATTGTTTTAGCGTTTTGAAGCAAATAATTGCCAATTCTGGTTCTGCATAAAGCAGTAAGATGAGCACCAACGTGCAAAGTTTCACCTAAATCTCTAGCAAGTGAACGGATATAGGTTCCCTTACTGCAAACAATTCTAAAATCAATTTCTGGTAATGCAAAACGCGTAATCTCGTATTCTTTGATCGTTAACGTTCTTGATTTCAACTCAGCAGTTTCTCCTCTTCTTGCCAAGGTATAAGCACGTTCTCCATTTAATTTAATTGCTGAATGCATGGGCGGAACTTGTTGAATTTCTCCAATAAATTTACTTACTGCCTCATTGATTATTTCAGGAGTTAAATGTGAGATGTCACATTGATTTTCTCTTTCCGTTTCTAAATCAAAGGAAGCAGTAGTAGCGCCTAAATAAAATGTACCAGTATATTCTTTCTCTGCATCTTGAATGATAGAAATCGTCTTTGTTTTCTTCCCAGTGCATACCACTAATAACCCAGTTGCTAAAGGATCTAATGTTCCTGCATGACCAATCTTTTTTACGTCAAGAATAGGCTTCAATTTTCTTACTACATCAAACGAAGTCCATGTTAATGGCTTATTGATAAGTAGTACTTCACCATCATTGACTAAAATTGATTCCATTAATTAATTTTCAGATCGACACCCAAAATAATTAGAATAATTATTATTACACCCACTGCAATTCGATAATATCCGAAAACACGAAACCCATGTTTTGTTAAAAAAGTGATGAATGATTTTATTGCCAACATTGCAACTACAAACGCAAGAACATTTCCAACAAGTAGCAATTGTATTTGATCATGTGAAAAACTTGTGCCTGTTGCGGCGAGCGTTTTATAATACTTATACATTTTATAAACCGTAGCGGCGAACATAGTCGGTACTGCTAAAAAAAATGAAAATTCAGCTGCGTTTCTACGACTTAACTTTTGTGTTAATCCACCAATAATAGTTGCAGCAGAACGTGAAACACCAGGCACCATTGCTATGCATTGAAACAATCCAATTTTGAATGCTCTTAAATAAGTTACTTCTTCTTTATTTGCGTTTTCTTTTTCCACTAAAAGTTGATCAATAAAAACTAATAATACTCCACCTGCTAATAAAGTAAATCCAACAACCAATACATTGCCAAGAAGTTCATCAATCACATCATCTAATAACCATCCTAAAATTGCGGCTGGAATAAAAGCAACAAACAATTTGAAATAGAAATCCAATGATTTAAAAAAGCGTTTGAAATACAATACTACAACAGATAATATTGCGCCGAATTGAATCGCTACGGTAAACAATTTTGTAAATGGATCTTCAGCGATACCCATCAACGAAGAAGCAATGATCATGTGTCCTGTTGACGACACCGGCAAAAACTCCGTTAGGCCTTCGATAATGGCCAAAATAATTGCTTCAAAAAGTTTCATCGTAATTAATCTGCCTTTTTTACGATGGCATAAACACCAATCACATAACCAAAGATGACAACAATTGGGGCTAATGTAATTCTTCTAAAGGAAAATACTTCTTCATTAAAAATTGAGGGATCAGTAGGCTTACCCCCTGCCATTAGCATAAATCCAATTATCAATACTACCGCACTAATTCCTAATAACACATAATTTTCTCGTCCGAAGGCGAATGCAGCTGTGTTAATGATAGGATCTTTTGCTCCTGAAGATTTAACAGCTGTTGCGCTGCTAACTTTGTCGTTTGTGTTTTTTGCCATGATGTATTAGTAAAGATCTTCAGTTCGGTAACGAAGGTATTTATTCACTGCGAACCAGGTACATATTAAGGATAGGAATATGCCAAGGAGTACCATTGTGCCGGAAACTATTGCCATTAAACGCAGATCCCTTATTAAGCTCAGTTCTGGAACCTTTTGCAAAGCAAGGTATAATAAACCAGATAATAATAGCAGCGAAATAATACCACCAAGAATCCCATTCCAAATACTACTAAGCATAAATGGTTTGCGGATAAAGCCTTTAGTAGCTCCAACGAGAATCATGCTTTTGATTAGTAAGCGTTTAGAATACAAGGAGATACGAATAGTATTATTTATTAGCGCTACCGAAACAAAGATTAACAAAACAGAAAACGTTAACAGTATGAGTGTAATAGCACTAAGATTTCTATTGATACTTTCTACTAATGAAGCCTGGTATTGAACTTCTTTCACCAATGGATTTGTTTTCAAGGAGCCAATAAAACTCTGGATGGTAACATTATCAGCGAAATCAGCACGCATTCGAACATCGATAGAAGGATAAAGAGGATTATATCCCAAGAAGGAGATAAAATCTTCACCCAATTCCTTTTTCATCTCCATAGCAGCTTCTTCCTTTGACACAAATCGAGCGCTTTTTACATAGTTCGCTGACGTGACTCTTGCAAGTAAATCATTGACTGCCAAACTATCCAAGTCAGGATTAAGTTGAATAGAAAGTTCGATATTCTCCTTTACGTACGACGAAAGTTTTTGTGCATGGAGCAGTAAAACGCCTAAAACGCCCAAGAGAAAAAGTACCAATCCGATACTTACTACTGTAGAGATCCTTGATGATCGATGTGTTTTACGTACTTTTCTGTGCTCTTCTGCCATATCTAACCTTGAATCGACAAAAGTATAAAAAAACAGTCCTCTCCGATGAGCTATTGATGTAGACAGCAAAGGTTTTTGTTACCTTCGTACCCCTTATTTTAATAGAGTTTATGGAGTATAATTTCCGCGATATAGAAGGTAAATGGCAAAATATCTGGCGCGAACAACAGTCTTATAAAACAGAAATCGACACAAAAAAGCCAAAATACTTTGTGTTGGATATGTTCCCTTACCCATCTGGTGCTGGCTTACATGTTGGTCATCCTTTAGGTTATATCGCATCAGATATTGTTGCACGATACAAAAGATTGAAAGGCTTTAATGTATTACACCCAATGGGATACGATGCATTTGGTTTACCTGCAGAACAATATGCAATACAAACAGGACAACATCCAAAAGTTACTACCGAACAGAATATAAATCGTTATCGCAAACAACTTGACAAAATCGGTTTTTCTTTTGATTGGAGTCGTGAGATTTGTACATGCGAACCCAATTATTATAAATGGACACAATGGATTTTCATTCAGCTTTTTCACTCGTGGTACAATCCGAATTCAGATAAAGCGGAACCCATCGAAAATTTAATTCATCTTTTCGAAACGAAAGGTTATCCTGCTGATACAAATGAAAGCTTAACAGGAAATATAGAAATAGATATTCCACCTTTTTCAGCTAGTGAATGGAAATCATTTGGTGAAAAGCAACAGCAAGAAATTCTTTTAAACTTTCGCATCGCTTACTTAAATGAAGCATGGGTAAATTGGTGTGCAGGATTAGGAACTGTACTCGCCAATGATGAAGTGAAAGATGGTGTTAGTGAGCGTGGTGGATTTCCTGTTGAACGCAAACGCATGCCGCAATGGAGTTTAAGAATTACTGCTTACGCTGATCGTTTAATAAAAGATCTTGATGATTTAGATTGGACAGATTCTATTAAAGAAGCACAGCGTAATTGGATTGGGAAAAGTGAAGGAACATCCATTCGTTTTCAATTGAAACAACATGCAGAATCGGTTGACGTTTTCACCACTCGTCCGGATACAATTTTTGGTGTTTCCTTTGTTACGCTTGCACCCGAACATGCGTTAGTTGATCAAATTACTACGGATGATAATCGTGATGCCGTTAACGAATATGTTACGATGGCAAAAAATCGTACAGAGCGCGAACGACAAGCAGACGTAAAAAGAATTTCAGGACAATTTACAGGGGCTTATGTTGCACATCCATTCACGGGAAAAGATATTCCAGTTTGGGTTGGTGATTATGTTTTAGCAGGATATGGTACTGGTGCTGTGATGGCAGTACCGGCGCATGATTCGCGTGATTATGCATTTGCAAAATATTTTAATTTAGAAATTCCCCAGGTAATTGAAATTCCTTTGGATGCTAATCATCCTGGTTTAGAGATAGAATCATACGATGAAAAATATGGAAAAATAATTAACTCCGATTTTTTAAATGGATTGGATGTGAAGGTGGCAATCCGTAAAGCGATTGATGCGATTGAAAAAAATAATTGTGGAAAAGGTCGTGTGAATTATCGATTGCGTGATGCAGCATTTGGTCGCCAACGTTATTGGGGGGAACCGATTCCTATTTATTACAAAAACGGAATTCCTTATACGATTGATGAAAGTGATTTACCATTAATCCTTCCGGAGATTGATAAGTTTCAACCAACGTATGATGGTCTTCCTCCACTCGCTCGTGCAATAGATTGGAAGTACAAAGGTGAGTATGAATTTGAGTACACAACAATGCCTGGGTGGGCGGGATCAAGTTGGTATTTTTTGCGTTATATGGATCCACATAACGACAAAGAATTTGTTTCGAAAGAAGCTGTTGACTATTGGAAGAACGTGGATTTTTATATCGGTGGTGCCGAACATTCTACGGGACATTTATTATATGTTCGCTTCTGGACAAAATTCCTTTACGACTTAGGATTCATTCCAATGAATGAGCCAGCAAATAAGTTGATTAATCAAGGAATGATTCAGGGAGTTTCTTATTTCATTGTCCAAAAATATTTTGATGATATTACTGCTGTTCGTGAACCACATGATGTTCTAAATATTTTAAAAGTTTATGCATTTGTATCAAAAGATAAAACTTCAATTAAAGTTGATAATAAAGATTGGACTGAAGTTTTAAATCCTAGATATATAAGGATTGATATAAATTACGTAGATGTATTAAATAATAGATTATATAAACACAAACTTGAGGAATTAATTCAATCTAATGGTTTGTTATCAAGTAATATTGATTTAAATTCTGATAGAATTGAATGGGAGAAAGATGAGTTTACAGCTAAATATTACCTAGAATTACATTCAGAAGTAGAAAAAATGTCGAAATCAAAATGGAATGTAATTAGTCCAGATTTGATCGTTGATGAATACGGTGCAGACACATTGCGTTTGTATGAAATGTTTTTAGGTCCACTGGAGCAGAGTAAACCATGGAGTACACTTGGCATAAGTGGTGTTCATAATTTCTTGCGCAAAACATGGAGATTATTTCATGATAAAGAAAGTAACTTCCAGGTGAGTAATGAAAATGCAACGCCAGAAGAGTTAAAAGTATTACATCGTACCATCAAAAAAATGGAAGAAGATCTGGAGCGATTTTCTTTCAACACTACTATAAGTTTATTCATGATTTGTGTAAATGACTTAAAAGATTTAAATTGCAACAAGCGAGAAATACTTGAACCGTTTATCATTTTATTATCTCCTTATGCTCCACACATTGCGGAAGAATTATGGAATCAACTTGGCAATAAAGAGAGCATTACAAAAGCAGCCTTCCCCAAATTAAATGAAACATATTTGGTAGAGGATAGTTTTGATTACCCAATTTCCATCAATGGAAAAGTAAGATTCAAAATGAATTTATCATTGAAGCTAAGCAAAGAAGATGTTGAGCAATCCGTCATGACATCCGAAGAAATAAAAAAGCATGTTCAAGGTTCTCCGAAAAAAATAATAGTTGTACCAGGAAGAATAGTGAACGTAGTCATCTAACATCAAAAATAATTAACAGTATCAATACCTAAATCAAAATGCAACTTTTATTACAACATATAGAAGCACTGATTTTTACATCAGAACAGCCAATTACAGAAGAAGAAATTGTTTCTTGTTTAAAAACCGTTTATGGATGGGAATTAAAGAAAGATCAGTTACAAGAAGTGATTCATGATTTGAAAGTAAAATACAGCGATGAAAATTTTGCTTTCGAACTATTAGAGATTGCTGATGGCTATCAATTTTTCACGAAAAAAGAATACCATACAGCGGTAAATGCGTTGTTGCAAATTAAAGCGCGTAAACGATTATCTACTGCGGCATTAGAAACGCTTGCAATTATTGCGTATAAACAACCGTTATCTAAATCAGAGATCGAACATATTCGTGGTGTAAATTGCGATTACAGTATCCAAAAATTACTAGAGAAGGAATTAATTGTGATTGAAGGAAAGAGTGATGGTCCGGGGAAACCGTTATTATATGGGACAAGTAAGAACTTCATGGATCACTTTGGCTTAAAATCCGTTAAGGAGCTGCCTAAGTTGAAAGACCTTCACATTGTAGACAATGAGATTGGGGTTCCAAACGACTTAATGGATGACCAAGAGATTCCTGTTGATTTACCTCCAGGACATCTGATCGAGCAGGACGAATTGGCTATTGTTGGGGAAAATGATTCCTCAGAAACTCCATTTATAGAGAACGATGAGTCTGGCGAAATGGCTAGTGAAATTGAAATTACAGACAAGGAAGAAGAGATTAAAGAGGTAGATCAAAGTTTGGAACAACATTTGCCCACAGCGGAATCTGAAAATGAACAAGAACACTAAATCCCCAGTTAAAGCGGCATTTTTAAGCCTGTTGTTTTTCGTCGTGCCAGCTATCATGTTTGCTCAACCACTTAAAAAGATTAAAAATGAGGCATTCACTGCGAATGAAGTTTTAGAATACCGTGTCCATTATGGTTTTATGGATGCTGGAGAAGCGCGATTAGAAGTAGCACCTGACATGAAAACAATGGGAGGCAGATCGTGTTACCGCGTTATAGGTACTGGAAATTCAGTAGGTGCTTTTGATTGGTTTTTCAAAGTGCGCGATCGTTACGAAAGTTATATAGATTCAGAAGCACTCGTTCCATGGTTGTTTATTCGTAGAGTTCAAGAAGGTGGATATAGCAAAAGTCAGAATGTAAGTTTCAATCATTTTTTGGGTACTGCTACTAGCGAAAAGAAAACCGTTAGCACACCCTCACATGTTCAGGATTTGATTTCTGCATTGTATTATGCACGAACTTTTGATTTTGCGAATGCAGCACCTGGCGATACCTTCCTAATCAACACCTATCTTGACGATGAAACATATCCACTTGTAATTAAATATATCGGCAAAGAAACTATCAAAACCCAATTGGGAAAATTTCGTTGCATTGTTTTCAAACCTTACTTATCAGAAGGTCGTGTATTTAAAGAAAAGGAAGGGATGACAGTATGGATGACAGATGACAAAAATAGAATTCCTGTTCGCGCTCAAGCTGACATTTTAGTTGGATCTATCAAAATGGATTTGAAAGGTTACAGAGGACTATCGAATCCAGTTGCGTTGATAGAAAAATAAAAAATATTTAAGAATTATTTTAGCCCCTTTTAATTCAAATAAAAAAAGTGATAGTGTCTTTCTAAATTTTTTTATAGAATTAAATTATCACCTTTTTTATTTTGTTAGAGGATATTGAAGCGCTACTATTAATTTTCGCAAAAAAAAAGCTACACCGTAAAACTATTGAGGAGAATAATACTTTTTTTACACCAACTTATGCTCCAATAAATACTCTGCAATCTGAACAGCATTGGTTGCTGCACCTTTGCGAAGGTTATCAGCAACGATCCACATGTTTAACGTTTTCGCTTGACTTTCATCTCTGCGTAAGCGTCCCACAAAAACTTGATCCCGACCTTCTGCATGAATAGGCATTGGGTAAATTGATTTTAAGGGTTCGTCTTCCAAAATAATTCCCGCAGAATTTTTCAAGATACTTCTTACTTCATCAAGTGTAAAGTCGTTTTGAAATTCCACATTTACAGCTTCTGAATGTCCGCCTATTACAGGAACGCGAACTGTTGTTGCAGTAACTTTGATGGTATCATCGCCCATTATTTTACAGGTTTCGTTTACCATCTTCATTTCTTCTTTGGTGTAACCATTTTCTAGAAAAGAATCTATTTGTGGCAAAACATTTAAATCGATAGGATGAGCATACACACGATCAACAGCAGTATCGTTTCTTTCAGCCATAAGTTGTGCAACTCCTTTTGCACCAGTGCCGCTCACCGATTGATACGTGGAAACAACAACACGTTTAATTTTATATTTTTTATGCAATGGATTTAAAACTAAAACCATTTGAATTGTAGAGCAATTAGGATTCGCAATTATTTTATCTTCCTTAGTAAGTACGTGCGCATTAATTTCGGGAACGATTAATTTTTTTGCTGCATCCATTCGCCATGCAGATGAATTATCAATTACCGTAGTTCCTGAAGCTGCAAATTTTGGAGCCCAATCTAAAGATGTTTGTCCGCCCGCAGAAAAAATTGCAATATCCGCTTTAGCATTTACGGCATCTTGCAAACCAATTACCTTATATGATTTTCCATTATAAGACACTTCTTTCCCTATTGATTTTTCAGAAGCTACAGGTATTAACTCCGTAATTGGGAAATTTCTTTCTGCAAGAATTTCCATCATTTTTGATCCTACTAAACCTGTTGCGCCAACGACTGCTATTTTCATAACGATAAATATATACTAATTAGAATCACCTTCATACGATGCATTTTTTGATACGTTACCAAATCAAATAATTTGAGATTGCAAAGAAATAATTATATTCGCATTAATTAACGTCAAAAATAAATTTTATACCATGAAAAAAATTCTCATGGTGACCGTGCTGACGTATTTTTTAAACATGAATAGGTTACAAGCACAGGTCACCGAAAACTTCAATGATGGCGATTTTATCGCAAATCCTGCATGGACAGGCGATGGTACTCAGTTTACCATCAACAATGGGCAATTGCAACTCAATAGCAGTGGCAGCGACTCCTCCACCCTCGTTACTAATTACAATTATCTAGGGGGTAATTACGAATGGGACTTTTGGCTAAAGCAGAATTTCTCTCCATCTTCTTCCAATTACGGTAGAATTTATCTTTGCAGTAATCAAGCAAATTTAGAAGGTTCGCTACAAGGCTATTTCCTTCAATTTGGTGAGAGTGGAAGTAATGATGCTGCTGAATTATTTAAGCAAGATGGATACGCCATTAGCAGTCTTGGCAGAGGCATCAACGCTCAACTTGCAAATGGATTCACAAGTAGGATGAAAGTGATTCGTGATACGTTAGGTAAATGGTGTATCGCTAGCAATTATTCGGGAGGAACCCTTTTAACACAAGAGTTTATTGGAACCGACAACAACTATTTGCCCGGAGGTTGGTTTGGACTTCGCTGCAATTACACATCGAGTAATGCAACTAAGTTTTATCTTGATGATATTTCTATTGGGAAAGAAATTTTAGATACCCTACCACCAAAAATTAGTGGAGTAACCGTTCTTGATAGTTTACACCTCGACATTCATTTTAATGAAGCATTAGAGCCGACGAGTGCAATTACACTAAATCATTATCAACTTTTTCCACTTGGAGGAAATCCATGGAGTGTTTTAATGGATAGTATTGATCCGTCCCTGATTCATTTAACTTTACAAAGTAATTTATCCAATGGAATTACTTACACTTTCATTGTAAATTCTATAGCTGATATTGCTGGAAATATTTCCATTTTAGATTCAATACGCTTCACCTTTATCACAACCAGTGAGGCGCTACCAGGAGATGTTGTCATTACAGAAATTATGGCAAATCCAACCGATGCACCCTCATTACCAAATGTAGAATATGTAGAAATTTACAATCGAAGTAACAATTATTTATCTACCAAAGATTGGAAAATTTATGATGCATCTACCTCTGTAATCCTGATGGATGATACATTGGCGCCAAAATCATATCGTGCATATTGTACGAATGCGAATCTGCCATTTTTTCAACAAATTGGAATTACAACGATGAAAGGATTAAGCTCCCTTCCAAGTTTAAACAACGATGGTGATTTAATTGGCTTAAAGGATAAAAACGGAAATGTTCTTGATCAGTTAGATTACGATTTGAGTTATTATCATAACGCTTTAAAATCAACTGGAGGATGGTCGTTAGAGAGGATTGATAAAAACTTTCTATGTACAAACATTGATAATTGGAATGCTAGTTCGAATGCAAGAGGTGGAACTCCCGGAATAAAAAACAGTAGTGAAAAAACATTTACTGATAATACATCTCCTTATATAATTCATGTTACCGTTGTAGATTCAGTTACAATTCGTTTGCATTTTAGTGAAGCAATTGATACCACATTGGCTAAGTTGTGTACCAATTTTATAATTGATAAAAATATTGGAACACCGCAATATTCATACACCGAATATTCTGATGCATCCGTAATAAGATTGAAGTTACAAAAGCAACTATTGAGAAGTACTATTTATCAGGTAACCGTTAAAAAAAATTTAAGAGATTGCGCTGGAAATCCTACTACAAAATATCTTTCTGCAAGTTTTGGAATATCCGATTCTGTGAGTGCAAATGATGTAATCATTAATGAAATATTGTTCAATCCAAAACCCAATGGCAGTGATTTTGTTGAGCTATTTAATCGTTCTACAAAAGTGATAGACTTACATTCATTAAAAATTGCAAACGCAGATCCACTCACAGGAACAATTGGAAGCTTTTATAACATCACCGCTGAAAGCAGATTACTAAATCCGAATCAATATATTGTTTTAACCGAAAATGATATGGCCATTGAGAACACCTTTAATGTTACTGATCCTAGAACGCTTTTTGAGTGTTCACTTCCTTCCTACAATGATGATGAAGGTGTTGTTGTACTATTAAATTCAACATTGAAAGTGATTGACAATTTTCATTATACTGACAAATTACATTTTGCATTGCTTACCGATTTTGAAGGAGTGTCATTAGAGCGATTACATCCCAATCGTAAATCGAACGAAAACAGCAATTGGCATAGTGCTTCATCAGCATGTGGTTTTGGTACGCCTGGAAATAAAAATTCGCAATATTTTGAAGGGTCGGAAACGCTTTCGTTATTGTCGGTTGAGCCAGAATTATTTTCTCCAGATAATGATGGCGACAAAGACAATGTTTCCTTTAACGTGAAAACGGATAAATCCGGATATTATGCCAGCGTTAGTATTTTTAATTCAGAGGGAGTAAAAATTAAATCGCTTGCAGTAAACGAATTACTTGGGAGTAATGCGATCTGGACATGGAATGGTATAGACGATGAAAATGCACTTTCACCTATTGGTATTTACATCGTTTACCTCGAAATGATTCATCCAAATGGGGAAGTTTTACATGATAAAAAACCATTTGTATTAGCTCACAAAATATAAAAATTATACGACGAGATTTTCTTGGAAAAGAAGATCTCGTCGTATTTTGACCTTCCATTAGTATACATCCACCCTCTCAAATTAAAATAAAGTAAATAAAATTTGTATAATTGAAATGGGACTTTTACCTTTATTCGTAAATAACAAAAGCTCCTATGAACAAACTACTACTACTAATCAGTTTGATTTTTATTATTCAACGTAGTGAAGCTCAAAATTCATTGGATATCGGCTTTGCAAGTGGAGTTACCAATTACTTTGGTGATTTAGGAAATGACGAATTTTTTCAAGGAAGTTCTATTCGTCCGGGGATTGCGATTACGCTTCGAAATTTTATTTCACCGAATCCTGTATCTGGGAAAAAGTATTCCGCATTTAATATTGAAGCTCGCGCAAGTTGGCATCGCATAGGTTATGATGAAACAAAATCCGTAAACGGAAAAAGCGGTGGAGAATTACGAAATTACGGACGAGGATTAAATTTCAGAACTGACATTTTCGGCGTATCAACACATTTGAGTTACACTTATTATCCTAATCGAAGGTTACCATTGTATAAGCAAAGTGTTGCACTATTTGTTTTCACAGGTGTTGGAGTGTATTATGGTCGTCCTAAGGCTGATTTATTTCGAGGTTCGATAGATTTGAAAAACCGATATTATTTTTGGTCGGATGGAACAGTACGTGATGCCGACCAATCAACAGGAGAAGGAAATGTTATTGAGAAGGATGGCAAATATGAAACTGATTTAATTGATTGGCATACGGAAGGTCAAGGTGCTGTTTCAGATTCTAAATCGAACAATAAGTTATATTCTCCTTGGCATATTGGAATCCCTATTGGTGGAGGCTTTAGATACGGAATAAATAAAGCAGTAACTTTCTCTATAGAGTTTGGCTATTATAAATTCCTTACGGATTATCTAGATGATGTTAGCGATACGTATGCCACCTATAAACAGATTGAACAGCGTTATCCTAACGATCCACAGCAACAAGAAATTGCGAAGTATATTTCTGATCCAACAGGAAAAGGAACGAATGGAGAAGCTGGCACTTTTACAAGTAGAAGAGGTAATCCTAAATTGAAAGATTCCTATAGTTTTATCAATATGGAAATAGCTTATAAGTTTAATTGGAATCCGAAAAAGTTAACTGCGATGTTTGCTAGAAGATAAAAGTTTTGATGAATTATTCGAAACCTTTTTCCTTAATTACAACGAATGTATTGATGATTCTGTCCGAATATATGAAATAATTTTTCATCACAACGATTTTAAAAAATCGTTGTACAACCTTGTCTAAAGAACTCTTTTTAAACCGAAGGATTTATGAAAGGAAAAAAAATGGAGTTATATATGTAAACTGTGCTAAATAAATTCCACTTAAAATTCAATCTCGTAACAAATTGACTCTTTGTTAAAGGGGAAAAACTACAGCTTAATTTCTTCGCCTTGTTGATTTAAAAAATGATATTCCATCATGTGATAAGAGGAGATAGGTTCCACTTTAATCCACCGTTTAAATTTCTTGTACCATTTCCATTGAAAAGAATTTAGTTTCCAGAATCCATTTCGTAGGTACGTTGCTAAAAATGGATGTACTTGCAAAACGAGGGATGATTCATTTTGTTCACTGCACAAATAATTAATATTATTTTCAATATCATCCACAAACAAAAGTGATGATTTAATTTCACCAGTACCATCACATGCAGGACATTTTTCAACGGTAATAATATCTGTTGCAGGTCGAACACGCTCACGTGTTAATTGCACTAATCCAAATTTACTAGGAGGTAAAATAGTATGACGCGCGCGATCTAATTTCATTTCATCACGCAACGTATCAAACAATTCTTTACGATGAAGTGTATTTTTCATGTCGATAAAATCGATCACGATTATTCCTCCCATATCTCGTAAGCGAAGTTGGCGTGCGATCTCTTTCGCAGCTGCTAGATTAACCGCTAACGCACTAGCTTCTTGAGAATCGATAGGGCCTTTATTTCGTCCTCCACTATTTACGTCAATTACATGTAAGGCTTCTGTATGCTCAACAATAAGGTAAGAGCCGCCAGCGAGATTAACCGTTTTGCCAAAAAGTGATTTTATCTGCTTATCAACTCCGAAATGTTCGAAAATGGGTATTTTACCTTTATAAAGTTTTACAATATCAACTTGTTCGGGAGCGATGCCTCTGATATAACTTTTTATTTCATCAGCGAGTTGCGTATCATTAACATGAATATTATTAAAATTCGGGCTAAGTAAATCACGAAGAATTGTTGAGGTACGATCCATCTCTCCTAACAATTTGTAAGGAGGTTCCGCCGTTTTCATCAATTCGTAAAGTGATTCCCAACGGGCACACAAATCTTGAATATCACGATCGAGGTCTGCAACTTTTTTTCCTTCAGCAACTGTTCGGATGATAATTCCAAAATTTCGCGGTTTGATACTTTGCGCAAGACGTTTCAAGCGCATGCGTTCAGCAGAACTTTTTATCTTCTGCGATACTGAAACGATATCGGAAAATGGAACTAGCACTACAAAACGACCTGCTAATGAAATTTCGGCAGTTATACGAGGACCTTTTGTAGAGATGGGTTCTTTGGCAATTTGAACCATCAAATTCAGTCCGGAGTTCAGTATTTGGGATACCTTTCCAGCTTTATTGATGTCAGCCTCTAGTTGAAAATTATTGAGTAAGGATTCGGTTTGTTTACCGTTACTTACTTGTTTCATGTAACTGAGGAGCGATTGGATCTGAGGTCCTAGATCCAGGTAATGTAAAAATGCATCTTTCTCATAGCCAATATCTACAAAGGCTGCGTTAAGAGAAGGCATAAGTTTTTTGACGCGGCCTAGATAGATATCACCCACGGAGAAGTTATTTTCTTTCTTCTCTTTGTTTAATTCTACTAGCCGCTTCTCTTCCTGCAGGGCTATTGTAACCTCTGAGGTGGAAGCATCGATAATTAATTCACTGTTCAATCTGCAAAATTATTAGAGCAGAATCTGGATTGAGCACAGCCATCTTAACGAGACAGTATCTACATTTTCATTGATCCGCTTGCGATTAAGCCAAAGGGCAAATTAAAATTGTGCACTACCACTCATTAGGAATTTTCACGATTTTTTTTCGTGTGCTGTTCCGGTATTTTTAAGCATCTGCAATCTTCTTAAAACATGATTTGTTAAATACCCTAAGAGTAAACAATTCACATTGAAATTAAAATGCCTGAAAAAGTTCAGCATGCTCTATCAAATTCCAGTTCTGTATTTAGGAGTTTGAATACACTTAAATACAGAACGGAAATTGAATACCAGAATAAAGCCAGTCGGCTTATTTCTTTTTCTTATGACGATTTTTTCTCAAACGTTTTTTGCGTTTATGAGTGGCCATTTTATGACGTTTACGTTTTTTACCTGATGGCATAGTAGTAAATTTTTATGCGTTAATAATTATTCTTTTTATTTAGAATGCACTTCCTTTTTAAGGTCGTCAACCATTTTACCGATTTGCGTTACTGCCTGGTAATCATCCGACTTTTTGGTGAAAGTTTGATAGTTACTAATAGCATTTACAGTATCGCCCATTTGCAAATAAATCTGACCTAAAAAGAGGAACATATCCGAACGTTTTGGATTGATCTCTAAAACCTTTTGGAATCGCACTATTGCTTTATCTAGCTGACCAGATTTCACAGATAGCATTCCTAGATTATACTGAGCCATTTCATGATTTGGATTCGCGGCAATCACTTCGCGAAGGAGCATAATGCCTTTCATGGGCTCGCCGGTTCCTTCTGCATAACAGGCACCTAAGTCTGTTTTTGCATCCAAATTATTGGGATTTAACTCCAATACCTTTTGGTAATTACTAATTGCTTTTTGAACCATCATTTCACGCAGCCCAGAGTCTTGGGCGAGTTTGAAGGAATCAAAATAACGATAAGCGGCATCAAGGTAAGCGTGATCGGTATTCATCACTTTTGCTTTTTTCTCAAACCAAACTGCGGAGGCTGCAGGAATACTTTGACGATCCCAGAAACGACCAATTTCATCAAGTAATGCTGTATCCTTTTCTCCACCCGATTTTTTCAAACCCAACTCGAGATGATCAAGTTGCGCTATCTGATCCTTATTGAGAGCTCCCTTTGCTGATTTTAGTAATGCATCTCCGTTAAATGCTATATCTTCTTGATGCTGCTCCGACTGAACTTGTTGAGTCGATTGTTTTGATGTAACATTTACTTGCGAAGGAGCAAGTAACAGACCTACAGTAAGAACAATGGCTGCAGCAACAATAATGATTTGAAGCTTACGAGACGACATTATTTATTGAGCAACTTTTTTAAAGTGTGAACTTTTCACGCGCTCAGTAAAGGTTTTAGCCGGTTTAAAGGCTGGGATATAATGCTCCGGGATAATAATCGTAGCGTTCTTTGTAATTATACGTCCAGTTTTTTTGGCGCGTTTCTTTACGATGAAACTTCCAAAACCACGTAAATAAACGTTTTCGTCGTTGATTAAGGAGTTTCGAACAACTTTCATCATTGATTCAATGGTTTGTTGCACCATCACCTTCTCAATTCCGGTTTTGGTAGAAATTTCATTTACTAATTCTGCTTTCGTCATGATGACAATTTTATTAAGAGAGGGTTTTCCTTTTAAGGGGCTGCAAAGATAGGCTTTCTCACTTAAATTCAAAATATTAATTCATTACTTTTGAGCCCGTTACAAAAAATATGAAGGATTTTTCAAAGATATTGTCTGATTGGTACCTTAAAAGTGGTCGTGAATTGCCTTGGCGAAGCACTAAAAACCCCTATTTTATATGGCTTTCCGAAATTATTTTGCAACAAACGCGAGTTGAGCAAGGGCTTCCTTATTATGAACGATTCATCGAACATTTCCCGGAAATTCAAGATCTGGCGAATGCCTCGCAAGATAAAATTCTACAATTGTGGCAAGGATTAGGATATTATTCACGAGCAAGAAACCTACATGCTACTGCAAAACAGATTGTTGCGGAATATGATGGTGTCTTTCCTAATTCCTACGAAATCATTCATAAGTTCAAAGGTGTTGGTGATTACACCTCTGCTGCCATCGCATCTTTTGCCTTCGGATTGCCTTATTCTGTAGTTGATGGTAACGTTTATCGATTCTTATCGAGATGTTTTGGGATCGCAACGCCCATCGACTCCTCACAAGGAAAAAAAGAATTTGCTAAACTTGCTGAAAAACTTCTAGACAAGCGAAATTCTGGCAGACACAATCAAGCAATGATGGAAATGGGCGCCATTATTTGCAAACCAATGAATCCAATCTGTATGGATTGTCCTTTTGTTGTGAATTGTATCGCATATAATTTAGGAGAAATAGATCAATTACCAGTAAAAACGAAAAAACTGAAGGTACGAACACGCTATTTAAATTATTTGATTATCCATAATGACACTTCTGTAGTGATCACTGCTAGAAAAAAGAAAGATATTTGGCAAGGGCTTTTTGAATTCCCGTTGATCGAAAGCGAATACGACCTAGAGGTTGCGGAACTTGTAAGTGATGAAAGATTTGTAGCAATTACGAATGGGAAAGGAATACTTAAATCGTCGAGTGAACAGATCAAACATCTATTGTCGCATCAAAAATTATTTGCTCGATTTTATTGGATCAAAGTAAAAAATTTATCGTCATTTAAAAAATACAAAGTGGTTCGTTTTGATGATTTAGTACATTTTGGAATGCCTCAATTGATCGTTAAGTATTTAAAGGTTCATCGTGTGAAACCAGTGAAGACTGATCAATAAACCAATCATAAACCCTTTTCTTTCCTTTAATATTTTAATCGCTTTTTTGAACTCGAATTAATTAACTTTGCTTTAAACAACATAACTTTTGAGTATTTGCATTGAAATAATACTACGAACCTTAAATACTATATCGCATGTCTGGAGTAAACAAAGTTATATTGATAGGTAATCTTGGTAAAGACCCTGAGTATCGCCACATGGACGGTGGTATTATGGTTGCAAAATTTCCTTTAGCAACCACCGAATATTTTAAGAATAAAGATGGACAACGACAAGATCAAACGGAGTGGCATAACATTGTTTTGTGGCGTGGATTAGCGGAAGCTGCTGAACGATTATTGCTTCGTAAAGGGCACATGGTTTATATTGAAGGCAAACTTCGCACACGCAATTGGGAAAAAGATGGCATCAAGCGTTATGCAACTGAAATCATTGCGGAAAACATGACGATGTTAAGTAAACGTGACCCAGCCCCAAATCATCCTACCGACGAGACGCATGATGAAATACCTCCGATGACGGATATGGGGGGAGATCTTCCATTCTAAGAATTGAATTTTAATTCATCTTTGTGCTTCCATGCTGAAACTTCTATCAAGCCTATTGCTGGTTTTCCTACTAACAGGATGCCAACACGATGATTATTCTCCTAAGCCACGCGGTTACTTTCGTATTGAATATCCTAAACACAAATACAAACTTTTTGAACCAAAAGATTGTCCTTTTAGTTTTGAGATTCCCGATTATGCTTTCGTAGTTCCTGACTCAAATTCACTTGCTGAACCCTGTTGGTATTATATTATTATGCCTCGATTAAATGGTCAATTGTATATTACCTACAAACCTGTTCACGGAAATTTACGTGACTACATGGAAGACACTCGCACTTTAGTTTACAGACATACACAAAGAGCAAGTTCAATTGATGAACGATTAGTTTCTTTCAACAAAGGTGTGTACGGTGTGCTGTATGATATTGGTGGAGATGCTGCATCGCCTTCGCAGTTTTTTGTTACGGATAGTTCCACAAATTTTTTACGCGGTGCGTTGTATTTTAATGTTGAACCCAACGCAGATTCTATTGCTCCTTCTTTGGCATTTGTAAAAGAAGATATTGAGCATATGTTGAAGACATTGAAATGGAAATGATTTGAAGATTTGAAGATTTGAAGATTTTCATCTCGATAGCTATTGAAATGAAAATACACATGCAGGTGAGTAATTGTAATTGATAGATACTTTGTTGAAATTTATACTATCTTTTTAATACATTTTCAAAAAATCAATATTTCAAATTTAATTATTATATTTGATTCAATATGTCGTTCTTTAGTTATTAATACCAGTTTTAACAGTTTTAATCACCTTTTAAATTTTATGATCATGTACAACAAAAACCAGTATCCAAATTGCCAGAGCTCATGCTCTAAAGCCTCTCGTTTTACAAATATGGGGGGGGGGTAGCTCACTAACAAATTGCGCTCTTAAAGAGCCCAATTTACGTCTGAAAAAGAGAGCTAAATTTCGAAAAATTATTTTATTTTTAATGATTTATTTGATGACTTCAACTACTACTTTATTTGCTCAATTTACCTCGGCTATAATTGCAGATAATGCGGTTGGAACTAATGTATTTGCGAGGTACACAAGTAATGATATTATTGGTATTGGTAGTGACACTTACGAAGTAACCGTTTGGGATAATCCTTTGTATGGTGCTACCTACACTGGAAAGCCTGGTTTAGCTTATAAAATTTATAGTAGTGGAACTAATTACACTGGAAATATCGATTTTCCTCTTACTTCTTACGCTGATGTACAGCATCCTGATGTATGTTTAGTTAACAATGGAAGTGGAGGAACTATTTATGCAATTGTTGCCTATAATATTTATGGTTCTGTAAATTTAATGATGTGGGACGTTTATGTATTAACAACTTCAGGTACTCCTGCATTTAGTTTAGCTAATACAAATAGTGTTTCAATTACCGGCACTGGTTATTTTGGCGATTATGTAAATATTGATGGTAATGAAAATGGTGATTTTGCAATCTTCTCTTATAAAGGAATCATAACTGGAAGTTGTAATGGAGGTGCACCAAGTTTAAATAATAGTGGAGGTATTGCATCAACTTATTTCATTGGAGATTGTGATATTTCTATGTATTATGGCAATGGTTCAAATACTGTTTATATTACTTATTTAAATAAAGGTGTTTTACATATTGAAAATTGGGATTTCTCTTCATTAGCTTCTTCAAGTTCCTTTTCTGGCTTAGGCTCACTTATCACCCCAATTCCTCCAGCGTTTGGATCACAATTTTTTAATCCACGTATTGCTTGTCCGAATTCTTTAGGTGACCCACTAGATTTTACAGTAGTCTATTGTGAAAATTACTATATATCAGGTATACGTCAAACTTCCCTAATAAAAGGTATAAACAAATTTAATGGAAGTTTTATGGGACCTATTACAACCACTACTTATAATGATGGTAGCATTAATTCTCCTCTTAATATTTCGACGAGTATTAATTTATTGCCTGTTGTTGCTTATGATAGTCGATCAAGTTATAATGTTTGGGTTGGTTGGGTGCTGGATGATTATAGTACAGGCACAAATTATTCGGGCATAAAAGCTAAATTTCCTATTGTTTTACAATGTAATGGTGACGGTACTATTCCTGCATTTTCAACTTATTGGATCTTACCTCGTGCAATAAACCTTTATGATGAGATAATTTATTTTGCTTTGTCAGGAAGGAATTCAAATTTTAATGTTCCACTTGATAAAGTTTTTGCATCATTTGTTAATAATACGAATGCCGATATTTATTATAAAGAAATAACTCCAAGTTCGGCAACCTCTTTTCGCTTCGGGCATAATGTAAAGACAGATTCAAAAATTGATGAAGACATTAGTGCATTTATTAGAAATTACAAAAGTGATTCACCATTGGCAATAACTATTTATGATGCAACTGGTAAAATTGTTTTTGCAGATAAAAAGAAGGCAACCGATATTAGCGAATTAATTATTTCAAAAAAAGTTCAATTAAATACTTCAATTTATTTGATCAAGCTAACTGATGAAGATGGAAAAATTGCTTACTCAAATAAATTTATTTCTAGAGAATAGCAATGCTTTTAAAAATTACCACTGTTATAATAAATTATATTTTAACAGTGGTTAATTAATTATTCCTAATATATTTTTTAAAAATCCACTAATCATGAATAAAATTATATGTATTTTAATGTCTCTTTTATATTTATCAATCAATAGTTTTTCTCAATCATTTGTAATTTATGGAGATAAATGTTTTGGAGGAACCTCAGGAGATGGTGGACTATCTATGCTCCATACTTTAAATAATAATATGATAGTTGCCGGAGTAAGCATGAGTGATATTTCTGGAAACAAAAC